>CABURZ010000028.1 GCA_902494065.1 uncultured Sneathia sp.
AATTAATAAAAAATGGAAAAATAAATAGAATTACGAGTCCTAAAGATCCTATTATGTATGTACTAGAATACGAAAAAAGAATAAAAGAGAAAAAAGAGGAGATAGAAAAATTTTATGATGAAAAAAATATTTCTAATGGCATGTAGTGTGATTATAGTAATACTTATAGCAAACTTTTTACCTCAAAAATTAAATGATGAAATAAGCATTCCCATAAATGAAGAAATAGAGTATAAAATTTATGGTGATGAGAGTTCTAAAAAAGAAATAAATGAAATTAGTTATGAAGATGCAAAAAAAATAGGTATAACAAAAAATAAGTTGGATAAAATATTAGCATATAAGGAATATATGGGTGCTATAGAAAAAGTTGATGAATTAAAAGATATATCTAGATTTACAGAAAAAGATATAAACACTTTGAAAAATTACTTCATAGATTCTAAAAATATAAATTATGTATCACATAACATAAATAATGCAACAGAGGAGCAATTACGTTATTTGGGGTTAAGTAAAAAAAGTGTAAAAAAAATAAAAGAGTATGGAAAATTAACTAACATGGTTGAATTAAAAGAAATTGTAGGAAAAGATTTTAAAAATATAAAGAGCGGAGTTACTTTTTAAATTCTATCACTTATGATATAATATAGATTGAGATTTTTATGGAGAACAAAATGGGAACTATTTTTGATTATATTTCAAAAAATAAAAATAGAATAACTAAAGATAATTTTAATCCTTTGGATAGTTTAATATTAGCAAGACTTTCATATTTACCTATATATAAAATATTGGAAAAAAATGAAAGTATGAAACTAAAAAGAATACTTTCTATACTTGAGTGTTTTAGTGAAAAGATGTTTTTGGATTATAAAAATGATATTAAATTAATAAAATTATTAATTTTGAGTTCTAGATTTAATGAATTAGTAGTTTCAGACTGTGTAGAAAATGTAGATGAAAAAACATTTGAGCAGTTTGGTGCTGTTGTAATTGATTTAGGATTTGAAAAATATATATCATTTAAAGGAACAGATAAAAGTATCATAGGTATAAAGGAAGACTTAGATATGTCGTATAAGGATATACCTTCACAAAAAGAGGCATTAAGATATTTTGAGTATATTTCAGACAAGTATACAGATAACTTTATTTTAGGAGGTCATTCAAAAGGCGGTAATATAGCCTTATATTCTGCAATTTATACAAGTTTTGATAAGCAAGATAGAATAGATAAAATATATAATTTTGATGGGCCTGGATTTCTACCTGAAGTATTAAATTATGTTGGTTATGATAATATCTTAAACAAAATTATTACTATACTACCAACCTCTTCTGTTATAGGACTATTACTTAACAGAAAAGAAAAAGTTAAATTAGTAAGCAGTAGTAATTTTTTTGTCATGCAACATGACTTATATTCATTTGAAGTAAAAAACAATGATTTTAAATACGAAAAAAATCTTACGAAAATAAGTAAGTATACAAATGAATTAATGAGTAAATTGCAAGTATCACTTAATGATAGTCAAAAAAAAGTAATTATAGATAATATATATAATTTTGTGGAAAATGAGCAAATAAAAAATCTTAATGAAATTTCCGTTAAATCTTTAATAAAAGTAATAAAAGAAAAAATAAAAAAAGAAAGAGAAAAATAATGAGCAAAAACGAAATATTAGAAAAACTCACAAATAGTAATTTTAATTTTAGCGGTGATGTTTGTATTGATTCAAGAATTGTAAAAAAAGGTGATATATTTTTTGCAATTAGAAATGGTAATAATTTTGTAGAAGAGGTTATACAAAAGGGGGCTTTTCCTATATATGATAAAGGTGATCACAGTATAGGTTTAAAAGTTGAAGATAGTGTACTATTTTTAGAAGAAATGGCAAAGAAATATAGACAACATTTAAATGCAATAGTTATAGGTATTACAGGTAGTAATGGTAAAACAAGTGTAAAAGATATATTAGCTCACTTACTTAAAAATTCATATAAGACACAAGGTAATCATAATAATTTAATAGGAGAACCATTAACTATATTAAACTGTCCCATAGATGCAAAATATCTTATACTTGAAATGGGTATGAGTGCTTTTTTAGAAATAGATAAGCTAGCAAGTATAGCAAAACCTGATTACAGTATAATAACTAATATAGGTGATTCTCATATAGAGTTTTTAGGTACAAGAGAAAATGTGTTCCGTGCTAAAAGTGAAATTATTCCTCATACAACTAAAAAGGTTATAGTAACAGGTAATGATGAATATTTAAAAACTCTAAAAGGAGATAAAATTGTAAAAGTTTATTTAGATAACTTTATAGTTGAAGATACAGGAACAAAATTTTCATTTAAAGGCAAAAAGTATAAAACAAATTTATATGGTGGACATAATGCACTAAATATTTGTTTAGCACTAGAAGTTTTAGAACAATTAAATTTAGATGTAGATAGTGAAAAATTGAAGGATATTACACTAACTGATATGAGATTTCAAATGATAAATAAAAATGGGAATATATATATAAATGACGCATATAATGCAGCACCAAAATCAGTAGAAAGTTCACTTAGAACATTGAATCAAATATTTAAAAATAAGAAAAAATATTTAATTTTAGGAGATATGCTAGAATTAGGTGAAAATAAAATAAAATATCACGAAGATTTAAAAGATATTTTAGATGATATGGATTATGAGAAAGCTTATCTATATGGAGAACTTACGGGACACTTAAAGGCTAAAAATAGTATACATACTATGGATAAGAAATTTATAAAAAATGAAATAGATAAGTTACATGGAGCTGTAATTTTCTTAAAAGGCTCAAGGGGTATGAAATTAGAAGAAATAATAGGAAGTGATATATAGTGCTGTATTTTATACAAATGTTTTTTATAACTAAATTAAGTTTTTTAAGAGTTTTTAAATCTATAGCTATAAGAGGGTCGATTGCGTTTTTTATTTCTCTTTTCTTGATATTAATATTTGGACAAAAGGTCATTAATTTTTTAAGAAAAAAGAAAATGGGAGATAAGATACGTGAAGAAGGACCTAGTACACATTTAAGTAAAGCAGGTACACCTACCATGGGTGGAATTATGATAATAGTATCTATAGTATTTTCTATGTTAATAACAGGTAATTTTACAAATAAATTTAATAATTTTTTGATAGTTATGACTATTCTATTTACAACCATAGGAGCATATGATGATTATTTAAAACTAACAAGGAGTAAAAGTGGCTTGTCTGCTAAGAAAAAATTAATAGGACAGCTAATTATGACTTTAATTGCCTTTTTATTTGTATTATGTTATGGATTAGTTAATAAAACAATAGATTTTTCAATAATTAATCCGTTTATTAAAAATTCATATATTTACATAACACCTTTTGTGTTTTTTGTATTTATGATAATGGTTATAGTTGGATCGTCAAATGCAGTTAATCTTACAGATGGATTAGATGGATTAGTTAGTGGTCCTATTGTAATTGTGAGTATACTATTTTTAATGGTTGCATATTTTTCAGGACATATAGAAATGGCACAATACCTTAATATATATTATGTAGAAGGTGCTTCAGAAATAGCTGTTTATCTTTCATCTGTTATAGGAGCATTAATAGGATTTTTATGGTATAACTTTTATCCTGCACAAGTTTTTATGGGAGATACAGGATCACTAACTTTAGGTGGTATTTTAGGAATGATAGCTATATTTTTAAAGCAAGAATTACTATTGCCTATAGCAGGATTTATCTTTATTATGGAAGCATTGTCAGTTATCATACAAGTTTGGTATTATAAAACACATAAAACTAGAATATTTAGAATGGCACCAATTCATCATCACTTTGAAATGGGAGGATTGGCTGAAACAAAGGTAACGATAAGATTTTGGATAGTAACAATTATTACATGTATTATAGCATTTATTATACTTAAGATAAGATAGGAAGTAAGAAAATGAAATATGTTATATTAGGCTTAGGAATAAGTGGACAGGGAGCACTAGAATTAGTTAATAGTAAGGGATTAGAGCATATAGTTGTAGATGATAAAAAAGGAATTAAAAGTTTGGAAGCTATTAAATTAACTAATAGTGATGATATAGTTATAAAAAGTCCAGGTATATCATGGAAAAATGAATATTTAAAATATTGTAAATCTAATGGAATTAAAATTATTTCAGAAATAGATTTGGCATTAAAATATTTAAATCCTAAAACAAAAATAATAGCTGTAACAGGAACTAATGGTAAAACAACCACAGTAACAAAGACATATGAGTTACTAGACTATGTTGGTTATAAGGTTAGTTTAGGTGGAAATGAAGGTCATTCTTTGGCTAAAATTGTAAATGAGCATAATGATAATGACTATATAGTCTTAGAAATGAGTAGTTATCAGTTAGAAAACAACCCTACAATAAAACCATATATAGCATTAATTACAAATTTAACACCAGATCATTTATTAAGATATAGTAGTGTAGATGAGTATTATTTAACAAAGATGAATATATTTAAAAATCAAGATGAAAATGATTTCGCAGTAATAAATAGAGAAGATAAAGAGTTTTCAAGATTATTTCCTGGGACACTTGCAAAAAAAGTGTATATGAATGATTTTGCAAAATTTTTAAATTTTGAAGCTGGTTTACATGGAAAGCATAATATACAAAATATGCTAAATATAATATCTATTGCTAAAATAATAGGTGTAGATGATGAAAAGATAAAAGAATTTTTAATAAATACTAAACCATTAGAGCATAGAATGGAGCTTTTTTTCAAAAAAAATGATACAAGCTTTATAAACGACTCTAAGGGTACAAATGTTGAATCAAGTCTATTTGCAATAGAAGCTTATGAAAATAAGGATCTTTATTTAATCTGTGGAGGGCAAGATAAAAAAATAGATAATACTAAATTGTTTGAAGCTATATATAGAACAAAAGCATTTGTATTTTTAATAGGAGAAAATGCACATCTTTATGTTGAAGACTTTATAAAACATAATTATGAAAGATACATAGATTTAAACAATTTAGAAAATGTTGTTAGATATATAAAAGAAAATATAGATTTGAACGGAGAAAAGTACATTCTATTAAGTCCAGCTACAGCAAGTTTTGATCAATATACAAGTTTTGAAAAAAGAGGAGAACATTTTAAAAAATTAGTTAAAAAGTATTTTGGGGGAGAGAATGTTTAGTAAAAAGCAAATTATTATATCAATATTAGTTATACTTTTGCTGCTTTGCATAATAGGTTTAACATTTGTATCAAGCATTACTCAACCAATATCAGAATACACTAAGGGGAACAAATTTGGTTATCTTAACGTATATGTTGCTTATATGATAATAGGCTTAATATCAGGTTATATTACGTTTAGATTTTTGACTACAAAAATATTTAGAAATAATTATAAAAATTATTTGAAAGTTGCAATTGTAGCATATTTAATTTTAATAGTGCTTTTAATAGTAACAGTAGCATCTGGAGTATCAGTTAATGGTGCAACACGTTGGATAAGATTAGGACCAATTAATATACAGCCTTCTGAATTTGCAAAACCAGTTATGATATTTACCCTTTCAACCTTTATATACCAAAAAGAAAAGCAAAGAGATATTAATAATTTGGCAATATTATGGGTAGTTGCAGTAGGTATATGTGTTGGTTGTATTTTCATACAAAAATCAAATACTTCAGCTTTGCAAGTAGCTATTCTTTGTTATTTAATGCTTTGTGTATCAAAAGTAACAGAAACCTCTAAATTTTTATTAGCAGGAGTTGGAGGAATATGTGCAATTTTGCTTATTATCACAAAAAAAGGATATGCACTAAGACGTATAACACAATGGGCAGATAAAGATGTAGGACAAGGTGTACAAGTTCGAGCTGCACTAGAGGCCATAAAAACAGGTGGGATTTTTGGTAGAGGAATAGGTAATGGATTTCAAAAATATTTCTATTTACCAGAAGCACATAATGATTATGTATTTGCATCTATATGTGAAGAAGGAGGACTAATATTCGGTTTGTTAGTAATAATTCTATTTATTGCCTTATTTTTAATTCTATTTTACCAAGCAGCCAGTATGGAGCATTCTATATTTAAATATATTGTATATGGTGTTAATTTTTCTATAGTAAATCAAGCAATTTTAAATATGTTGATAAATTTAAATATTATGCCGTCAACAGGTATAACACTTCCCTTTATAAGTTATGGGGGGAGTTCATTTGTAGCAAATTCAATAAGTATGGGATTACTGTTTGCAGCAATAAAAAATTATAACAATGCTAAGAAAGGAAATTAAAATGAAAAAAATCGCTATTACCACAGGTGGAACAGGTGGGCATATTTATCCAGCATTAGCGTTAGCAAAAGAAATGAGAAAAAAAGGATATGAAGTAGTATTTATTGGTACTTGCCATAGAATGGAAAAAGATCTTGTACCAAGTCAAGGATTTAAATTTTATGGTCTTGATATTATACCGCTAGGAAGTATAAAGGGTATTTTAAAAGCAATTAAGTCAATATTTACTATAAAAAAGATTCTTAAATCAGAAAAAGTAGATACGGTGGTTGGATTTGGAAACTATATTTCTATACCAAGTATAATTGCTGCAAAATTATTAAGGCTAGATATATATTTACAAGAACAAAATATAATAATGGGAAAGGCAAATAAATATTGTAAGATATTTGCTAAAAAAGTTTTCTTAGCATTTCCTAATACATTAGATCAAATAAAGGATAAGAAAAAATTTATAGTAACAGGGAATCCTTTAAGAGATGAATTCTATAGCATAACACAAGAAGATGCAAGACAAATTTTAGGAATCCCTAAAAAAAACAAGGTTATTTTAGTAATGGGAGGAAGTCTTGGTGCAAAAGTAATAAATGAAGCTATAATAAAAAGTTTAGATAAAATAAATGAAAAAGAAAATTTTACTCTTTATTGGTCAACTGGAGCTAGTCTATATAAAGAAGTAGAATCAAGGATTAAAAACTATAAAAACATAATAGTTATGCCATATTTTGAAAATGCGTACGAAGTTATGGCTGCATCTGATTTAGTTGTTTGTAGATCTGGGGCTTCAACAGTATCAGAGTTACTTCAATTAGAAAAACCATCTATATTTATACCTTATGATTTTGTTGGGCAAAAAGAAAATGCTGAAATGCTAGAATATGTAGATGCTGCTAAATCATATACAAATGAGAATGCAATTTTAGCTATAAACGAAGCATTGTCTTTATGTTATCAAGAAGATATGTTAGAATTTATGAAAGAGAATTTAAAAAAATTAAATCCAGGGAATGCAGTTAATAATATCTTAAAAGAAATGGAAGATGAAAAAAAATGAAAAGAATATACTTTAGTGGAATAAACGGAATAGGAATGAGCGGAATAGCTAAAATATTAAAACAACAAGGAAATATAGTAGAGGGATCGGATTTAGAGTACAAGGATATTACAAAATCATTAGAAGATTTAGGAATAAAAGTTAATATAGGCCAAACTGTTGAAAATATTGAAAATTTTAATCCAGATCTTTATGTTTATTCAACAGCTATAAAAACAATAAATCCAGAATATATTTATGCAAAAAGTAAAGGCATCAAAATGGAAAGACGTGGGCAAGTTTTAGCTGATATTGCAAATAAGTTTGAAAAAAGTATTGCAGTTGCAGGAACACATGGTAAAACTACAACTTCATCAATGATGTCATTATGTTTTATGCAAAAAGATCCTTACGTTATAGTTGGGGGAATAATACCTACAATAAATTCTAATAGTCACTTAGGAAGTAGTGAATATTTTGTTATGGAAGCAGATGAAAGTGATAATTCATTTCTTTATTTATATCCAACATATTCTGTAATAACAAATGTAGAACCAGATCACTTGGAACACCATGGGAATTTTGAGAATTTAGAAAATTCTTTTATTAAATTTATAGAACAAACAAAGGAAAAAGTAATAATTTCAGCAGATTGTCCTAATATACAAAAATTAGATTTAAATAAATTTAGAGATAAATTAATATATTATAGCGTAGAAAAAAAAGCAGATATTTATGCTAAAAATATTAGAGTTATAGATGGATATACAGTTTATGAAGTAATAGTAAATGAAAAATCTCTAGGTGAATTTAGCTTAAAAGTTCCAGGAATTCATAATGTAAAAAATTCGTTGCCAGTAATATATCTTTCATACATGCATGATTTAGATATGGAAAAGGTTAAAGAAATTTTAAAAAACTTTAGTGGAGCTAAGAGAAGATATCAAGTAATATATGATGATGAAATTAAAGTAATTGACGATTATGCACATCATCCAACAGAAATACGTGCAACTATAGAAGCAGCAAGAGCTAATGAAAAAGGCAAATTGATAGTAGTATTTGAACCACACAGATATACAAGAACTAAATTTTTTATGAATGATTTCGCAAGTGCATTATCTCTAGCTGATAAAATTATACTTCTTCCTATATACGCAGCAAGTGAAGAAAATACAACTGGAATAAGTTCAGAAGATTTAGAAAAGAAAATATCTGAATTAGATGAAAATAAAGACGTAAGTGTGATGTTGCCTAATGAAGTTATGGAATATATTTATGAAAATAGCATGAAAGGTGATGTATACATCTTTATGGGAGCAGGAACAGTTTCAAAATTTGCATATAGACTAGTTAATAAGATTAAGGAGTAGCAATGATAGTAAGAGAAAACGTTTGCATGAAAGAATATTCTAATATGAAAATAGGAGGAATAGCTAAAAAATTTATTGAAATTGAGAATGAAAAGGAATTAATAAATTTATTTTCACCAAATGAGCGTTACTATATTCTAGGTAATGGAACTAATACACTAATAAGTGATGGATATTTAGACATTAATTTTGTAAGTCTAAAAAAATTAAATAAAATTGAAAATTTGGGAAATAGAAGGGTTTATGTAGAGTCTGGAGCAGATTTAGAACAATTTACTAAGTATATGAGAGAACACAACTTAGGAGGATTAGAAAATATTTCAGGTATACCAGGGTCTATAGGAGGCTTAGTGAACATGAACGCAGGAGCCTATGGTACAACTATATTTGATAAAATAGAATCTGTAAAAATTTTAGTTAATAATAATGAAATAAAGACATTTAGTAAAGAAGAGCTAGGTTATCGTTATAGAGGTACAAAAATAAAAGATGAAAAATGGGTAGTAATAGGAGCTACATTTAACTTAGATGAAGGATTTGATATTGATAAATCTGAAGATAAGTTAAATAAAAGAAAAAATAATCATCCACTAGATTATCCTAATTTAGGCTCAACATTTAAAAATCCAGAAGGAAATTTTGCTGCACAACTAATTTCTGATTGTGGATTAAAAAATTTCCGTATAGGTGATATGCAAGTATCAAGTAAACATCCTAATTTTTTGATTAATTTAGGTAATGCAAAGTTTTCTGACGTAATAAATTTAATTGAAGAAATAAAAAAAGTTGTTTTTGAAAAAACTTCTATAAAGTTAGAAACAGAGATTATAATTCTTAAATAGGAGGATAAATGTTCGTTTTTCTTGTTGTATTTTTATTTTTAGCCATAATATTACCACTAATATTTATTATGTTAATACCATATTGGCTTTACTTTATTTTTGCTATAATAAGCATATTAATAACTAAAAGAATTTTTAATGTTTCTAGCATAATATATATTCTAATAGGAATATGGTTATACAAAAGACAAAGAGGGTATAAATTTAAATTTTATTCTACAGATGATTTTGACTTTAAATTTAGACAAGGCTTTCATTCAGACTATCAAGACTTTAATGTTAATAATAACTTCAATTCTGATTATGAGTATGAAAAAGCTTGCGAATTTTTTGGAGTAAGTAGAGATACTCCTTATGAAGAAAAAAGAAGAGTTTATATCAAATTTTCTCGTAAATATCATCCTGATATAAATAAAACAGAAGAAGCAGAAGAAAAAATGAAGCAAATAAATAGCTATTGGGATGTAATTGAGCACCATGATGCTTGAATACAGTAAAAATATATGATAAAATATATAAAATATGCTAAAAAAGAGGAAAAATGAAAGAAAGAATTAAAAGAGATATTTTTATCCTTGTATTTTTTTTGATGATAATAGGTATATTAAAATTAGTTCAATCAAAGCTATTCTATATTAGTCAAATTGAAATAGAAGGTACAAATGATATTTTAAAAAAAGATATAGTAGATAAATTATATGATTTTAAAGGTAAACCTATTACAAATGTAAATAAAAATATTTTAGAAAATGAAATATTGCAAGATACAAGGGTTAAAGATATAAGGGTAATAAAAAAATATCCAAACAAATTAATAATTCAAATAAATGAAAGAAAACCTCTTGCATATGTTTTAATTAGTGATAAGTTATTTGTCGTAGATAAAGACATGAATATTTTCAGTACATATGAAGAATTAAACGGTAGAACAATTCCGTTAATTACTACTACAAAGGAGAATACTCAAAATATACTAAATATATTAAAAGAACTGTATAAAAGTAGATTGTATCCGCTAAGTTCTGAAATATATGAAGAAGGTGGAAAATATATAATAACATTAGAAGATGGTGTTAATGTATATGTTACAGAAAATGTAGATGAAAAGAAATTAAATCAAGGATATATAGTGTATAATAAGGAAAAAGAGCAAAATAATAGTATGGAATATATTGATTTAAGATTTGAATTAATAAGTGTTAGGTAGGAGGAAACATGAACGAAGAAATGGATGTTTATGAAACAAAAGGAACAAAAATTAAGATTATAGGTGTAGGTGGAGCAGGGGGAAATGCTATAAACGACATGATAGATTCAGATATATCAGGTGTTGAATATATAGCTATAAACACAGATGAACAAGATTTAAAAAAATCTAAGGCTAAGACTAAGATTTCACTAGGACATCTTGGTGCTGGTGCTAACCCAGAAATTGCAAGAGAATCTGCTGAAAATAATTCTCAAGATATAAGAAAAGTAATAAAAGATCAAGATATGATATTTATAACAGCAGGAATGGGTGGAGGAACAGGGACTGGTGCATCACCTGTTATTGCGAAAATAGCAAAAGAAGAAGGTATTTTAACTGTTGCCATAGTTACAAAACCTTTTAAATTTGAAGGTAAAAAGAGAAAACTTAATGCTGAAAAAGGACTTGAAGAATTAAAAAAATATGTAGATACTTTAATTGTTATACCTAATCAAAAATTACTAGATCTTGAAGGAGCAAAAAATAAGAATTTTCAAGAACATTTTAAAGCATCAAATGAAATTTTACGTTATGGTGTGAAGGGTATAGCTGAATTAATAACTAAAGAGGGAACAATTAATCTTGACTTTTCAGATGTTAAATCAGTAATGCAAGATTCAGGTGTTGCCTTGTTCGGATTCGTTGAATCAAATGAAGATGAATCAATAGAAGATATCGTTGAGAGAACTATAACTAACCCATTACTTGAAAAAGATATTAAGGGTGCGTCTAAGATATTGGTTAATATAACTTCTGGTAATAATGTAACTATGGAAGATGTAATTAAGATGCAAGAAATCATATCAGAACGTGCTAGTGGAAGTGATGATGGTGTAGATAATTTAATTTTTGGAGCTATTTATGAACCAGAAAGAACTAATGTTGTACTATCAGTTATAGCAACAGGATTTGAAGAAAAAGAACAAGAAGAAGTGAATGTTGAAGAAGGAACAAAAGATAGTTTATTCTCACAAGATGATAATACAGATTTTGTAGTTCCACCATTTAATATGTAAAGAAAGAAGGAAGATAAATGAATATAGCATTATTTGGACCACCAGGTGCAGGTAAAGGGACACAAGCAAAAGAATTAATTGCAAAATATAATATTCCTCAAATATCAACAGGAGATATTCTAAGAGAAGCAATAAAAAATGGGACTAAATTAGGATTAGAAGCTAAAACATACATGGATAAAGGTAACTTAGTACCTGATGTAGTTGTTAATGGTTTAGTAAAAGAAAGATTAAATCAAGAAGATTGTAAAAAAGGTTTCATTTTAGATGGATATCCAAGAACAGTTGATCAAGCTATAAAATTAGATGAAATATTAGCTGATTTAGGTAAAAAAATTGAAAAAGTATTAGCATTAGATGTACCTAATGAAGATATTATTGAAAGAATAACTGGAAGAAGAACATCGAAGAAAACTGGTAAAATTTATCATATAAAATTTAATCCTCCAGTTGATGAAAAAGAAGAAGATTTAGTACAAAGAGAAGATGATACTGAAGCAGTTGTTAAAAAAAGACTAGAAAATTATGAAAAACAAACTGCACCTGTATTAGAATATTATAAAAAACAAGGTAAAGTGCAAATTATAGATGGTACAAAAGCACCACTTGATATAACAAAGGAGTTAATTAGAATACTAGGTGAATAAAATGGTAAAACTTAAAACATTAGACGACATCAAAAAGATAAAAAAAGCAAACGAAATAATTGCTAGAATATTTTCTGATGTTATACCTAAATATATAAAACCAGGGATAAGTACGTTTGAAATAGACCAAATTTGTGAAGAATATATTTTATCACAAGGAGGTGTTTGTGCTACTAAAGGTTATGATATAGGATGGCCATATCCTCCGTATCCAGCAGCAACTTGTATTTCTGTTAATGAAGAAGTTGTTCATGGGATACCTAGTAAAACTAAGATTTTAAAAGAAGGAGATATAGTCAGTCTTGATATAGTTACAAGTTTAGATGGCTACTTTGGAGATGCAGCTATGACTTTTCCAGTAGGTAAAATTGAGGAAAAATATCAAAGACTAATAGATGTTACAAGAAAAAGTCGTGATCTTGGAATAGAACAAGCTATAAAAGGAAATAGACTAGGTGATATAGGTCATGCAATACAAAGTTATTGCGAACCTAAAGGATATTCAATTGTTAGAGATTTTTGTGGTCATGGAGTAGGATTTGAAATACATGAGGATCCATATGTGATGAATTATGGTCGTAAAAATGAAGGAATAATTATTGAAGAAGGTTTAGTTATAGCTATAGAGCCTATGATTAATATGGGGACTCATAAAGTGAAAATACAAAAGGATGGTTGGACAGTTAAAACAATAGATAGAAAAAGATCTGCTCATTTTGAACACAGTATAGCTATTGTTGATGGTAAACCATTAATTTTATCAGAACTTTAGAAAGGAATAATATGTGTACAACTGTAATAGTAGGTAAAAAAGCTAGCTTAAATGGTAAAAATATTATAGCTAGAAATGAAGACTCACATAATACAACGAATCCGAAAAGATTTGAGTTAGTAAAAGAAAGTCTTGCAAAAGACGGAATATTTGATTCATATTTAACAAAGGCAAAAATAGAAGTACCTAATACTTTTATGAGATATACTGCAATGCCTGATGTAACTTCTGATACTTTTAATAAGGGAAGATTTGGAGAAGCAAGTATAAATGAAAAAAATGTTGCTATAAGTTCTACTGAAAGTCTTTATGGAAACGAAAGAGTCTTAGCTTATGATCCATTAGTTAAAGATGGTATAGCTGAAGATTCAATAAATGATATATTAGCTCCATATATAAACTCAGCAAGAGCTGGAGTTGAAATGTTGGGTAAATTAATTGAAAAATATGGTTCAGCTGAAGGAAATGGTATATTATTTGCTGATAATGAAGAAGTGTGGTATATGGAAATACCTACAGGACATCATTATGTAGCAGTTAAATTACCAGAAGATTGCTATGCAGTTGCACCTAATTGTGTTTGCATAGAAGAGATAGATTTTAATGATACAGAAAACTATATTTGGTCAAAAGGTATAAAAGAATTTGTAATAAAACATAATTTAAATCCAGATAGAATCGGATTTAATTTTAGACATATATTTGGAACATATTCAGCATTAGATAGAGTATATAACACATCAAGAGCTTGGTATGCTCATAGATATTTAGATAAAACATTTTCTATGGGGCCTACTGATGAAAATATACCATTTATTAACAAGGCTGATAGATTGATATCAGTTGAAGATGTTGAATTTATTTTAAGCTCACATTACAATGAAACTGAATTTGATCCTATAGGTAAAGGAACTGAGGAAGAAAAAACAAGATTTAGAGCAATTTCATTATCAAGAACTCAACAATCACATGTATTAGAAATGGATACATATTCTGTACAATGGATAGCATTTGCAACGACTGCATTTACTCCATATGTACCTTTCTTTGTAGATGTTAATGATACACCTAGTGAGTATAGAGATACTACATTTGAATTAGATTTAAAATATGCTTACTGGTTATTTAAGGTATTTTCATATTATGTAGAAACTCATTACAGTGCATTTGAAAAAGAAAATACACAATATCTTGAAGAAATGAGATCTTACGGTAGAAGAAGAGTTTGGGAAGTTAAAAAAGAATTGCAAAATTACACAAAAGAAACAGCAAGAGAATTTTTAACTAAACAAAATGAAATCACAGCAAAACATGTATTAGATAAAACTAGAAAGTTATTAAATAGTTTTATGACAAGAGCATTATCAGCTTCTAAGATGTCATTTACAATGGATGAAAATCTTTAAAAGTTAGAAAATACTTAAAAAAACAAAAAACGGTTAAAAAAGAAAGAATAATATACAAACAAGTTTTAAAAAA
>CABURZ010000029.1 GCA_902494065.1 uncultured Sneathia sp.
TCAACAAAATTTATTAAACTAAATACTAAATTTTCAAAAGCTACTGGTATGGCTATTTTCAAAATTCTTTTATATATATTTTTCATTTTAATCCTTTTCATTGTCTAATTCTATAAATATTAATAGATGATCTGAAATATATTTTCTTATGTCCTCATAGTTATTTTGTGTAAAATTATATACCCCATACCTTTTGGTAAATGACTTTAAATTATTTAAATTTAAAAATATATTGTCATATGAATTAGCAAGTCCTTTTTTTGATAATGTAGTTTTATCTACATTAGGATTTAATATATTTACTAAATTATATCTTTTTTTCAAATTATTAAATGCACTATCATTTGCAGGCAAATTAAAATCACCTAAAATCAAAATATCATCTTGCTTAGTTTTATTGTAAAAATATTTATATACATCAGCATATTTATTAGCTTCATATGCTCTTTTTAACTCATTATCGCCAAAAACTGAATGAACTGGTATAAGTATCATATCTAATTTATTTGATTTTATATAAAAAGCTGATGGTTCTCTTATGAAATCATCATCTATATCTTTATAAACACCAAGATTTTTTATCTTATCCACCTTATTTTTTTTGTAAATTATTGCATAATGCTCTTTATATTTTTTTGTACCAACTTTATCCGATAAAACATAGTCATAATTATCTAAATGAGATTTTAATATTTCTATGCCTTTTTCATTCATAACTTCTTCTAATGCAATTATATCAAATTTTGATATGATTTTAGCTAATGAATTATAGTCTTTTTTTGATTCACCTAACCTTGCAACATTAAAACTTGCTAACTTTATTTTTTCTGAATAAGCTAGTGTTGTAATTATCATCATTATTAAAATAATAATTTTTTTCAATTTCATCTTCCTTTTTAAAAATTAGCTAGGTAACTAGCTAATTTTGATTTGCTCTTTCTATGTATTCTCCAGTTCTTGTATCAATTTTAATTTTATCTCCTATTTTACAAAATAAAGGAACTTGTAATTGATATCCTGTATTAATAGTAGCAGGTTTAGTTGCTCTTCCTATAGTATCTCCTTTAAGACCTGGTTCTGTATAAGTAATCTCTCTTATAACTGTATTAGGTAATTCAACACCAACTGGTGTTCCTTCATACATTAGTACTTGTATAATCATTTCTTCTACTAAATAATTAACAGCATCTCCTAAATCATCTTTTTGCATACTAATTTGTTCGTATGTATTATTATCCATAAAATTGTATTCACCATCTGATTCATATAAGAATTGCATTTGATATCTGTCTAACATAATATCATCCATAATTTCAGTTGTTAAAACTATTATTTCTTGTGTTTTCCCACTAATTAAATCTCTTATCTTAAATTTCATTTCAGCTGCTCTTTGTCTTTTACCTGATGTTGATTGGTGTCTTTCAGCTTTTAATATAATATAAGGTACTCCATCTTTTCTATAAGTACTTCCTTGTCTTAATTCCATTGCTGGCTTCATATAAATTTCCTCCTAATTTAATTTATTTCATATGTAACTGTTACATTAACAGTTGCTTTTTCATCATTTATAGAAATTTTATCTTGTTTTATTTTAACTAAATTCCCTAAACTTTTTGAATTTTCTTTAACAATACTATATGCTTTATTTCTTGCATCTTTTGTTGCTTGATTTATTAAATTTTCTTCATTAATATTACCGTATACAAAATTTAAATCACTTAAACTCATTTCAACATATTGAGCAGTAAATCTGTTAACTGACTCTCTTATTTTTTCAATATCTTCTAATTTATTTGCTTTAAACACATATGTTGCATGAATTTTATATGATTGTATAGTTTTACCGTCTGATTTTACAACAGATTCTAAATTCATGGTTTCTTTTGTATACTTGTATTCTATATTATTTGATAATCTATCTTCTAAATTATATAAATTATTATATGCTGCATCAATATCTTTGGCACTAGTTTGTATGTCTATAAAGAAGCTATATTCCTTTATAGGCCTTGTAACATTTGCAGTTCCCTTTACTATTACAACATTACTCTTCTTATTAATTTTATCTATCGCATTAGAAAATATAGCAACAGATATTATAAGACCTAATGCTAAGATGATAGAAATAACTATATCATACATTTTTTTCATAACTCTCACCTAATAATACGTTCCATAATAATTTGAATATTCTTCTTGTATAGTTGTATCTTGTCCATGTCCTGGATATACTGTTATAGATCCATCTAATCTTAAAAGTCTATTTAGACTATCTCTCATAGCTAATGCATCTCCTGTTGGAAAATCTACGCGTCCATAAGACATTTTAAACAATGTATCACCTGTAAAAATACAATTATCACTTTCATCAAAATAACAAACACTTCCTGAAGTATGACCTGGTGTATGTAACACTTTAAGATTAAAGACTGTATCCCCATCTTTTAATTCAATTATCTTTGCTTCTTTTAATACACTATAGTCTTGTCCATTAAAAATTCTAGATAATGATAAATTAGAATTAAATAATTTTTCTACATCTTCTTTTCCTATATATATTGGTACATTTTTAAATTTAAGTATATCATTTATACTTAAAATATGATCAAAATGTCCATGTGTTATTAAAATTGCCTCTAGTTGTAACTCATTATCATTCATATATTTTAAAACTTCTTGTATATTATTCCCTCCAGGATCAATTATACAACATTTTTTATCACAAATTAACAAATAAATATTTTCTTCTAATACATTTGTTACAAATCGCTTTATTTCCATAAATGCCCTTTCTATTTAGATAAATGAACATCTAATATATTATATGGAATATCTATTCCACTTTCATCAAATTTTTCTTTTATTGTTTCTAATAAATAATATCTAGCACTCTCATATTTACCTTTTTTTATATGAACTTTAACATCAAAATCTAATGAAGATGCCCCTAAATTTGTAAGTCCTATTATAGGAGTAGAAATAGAATAATCAAAATATTCACCTTTTTTCTCATCTATTATAGATAATATCAAATTTTTCACCTTTTGTATATCTTCTTTGTATGAAACTCCTATTTTTATATCTAATCTACGTAATTCATTTATATCAATATTACGTATTTCATCGCTTATTATATTTCCATTTGGTATAATAATTTGTTCATTTTGTGCTGTTAACATAGTAGTATAAAAAATTTCAATTTTTTTTACAGTACCTATGTATCCTCCAAACTCTATCAAATCTCCTGCTTTAAAGGGTTTAAATGTTAACAATATTATACCCCCAAAGATATTGTTTATAGTTTCTTTAAATGCAAATCCCAAAATTAATCCTAGTCCTCCAACTAGTGCAAAAATTCCACTAAAATTAATTCCTATAAGTTGTAATATAATAACAGCAAGTACTATTTTTATTAAAATTTTAGAAATAGAGTTAAAAAATGTTTCTACAACTTTTTCACGAAAAAGTTTTTCATTAACTTTTTTTATTCCTTTATAAATTATAGTAGTTATTTTATTAAATAAAATTATTAAAATTAGTGCTATAATTATTTTAAAAAAATTTACTGTTGCATATTTTTTGATATTCTCATATGTCAAAAACTTGTATAT
This sequence comes from uncultured Sneathia sp., assembly GCA_902494065.1. Lineage (GTDB taxonomy): Bacteria > Fusobacteriota > Fusobacteriia > Fusobacteriales > Leptotrichiaceae > Sneathia. The sequence continues at coordinate 3,612 of CABURZ010000029.1, forward strand.
TTCCTGTTCCATTTTTCCCCCTTTTAAACATTGAATCTAAAGAACATAACATCTCCATCTTGTACTATATATTCTTTACCTTCAAGCCTCATTGCTGCATTTGTTTTTGATCCAGACCATCCTTTATACTCCATAAATTTATCGAATGATACAACTTCGGCCCTAATAAATCCTTTTTGTATATCAGTATGTATTTCTCCAGCTGCATTTTGTGCATTAGTTCCATTTTTTATAGTCCATGCTCTTACTTCTTTTTCTCCTGCTGTAAAAAATGTTATTAGACCTAAAAGCTCATAACCTTTAGATATTAACCTATTAAGACTAGGTTCACTTACACCAAGAGATTCTATAAACTCTTGACGTAAATCTTCGTCTTCAATTTCTATTAATTCTGATTCAACCTTAGCTGAAAATACTACAGTTTCACAATTATGTTTTTTTGCATATTCAATTACAGCTTGTACATGTTGATTAGAATTAGGATCAGATAAATCATCTTCACTTACATTCAACGCAAACATCATAGGTTTAATAGTTAAAAATTGATATTGTTTTATTATGTTTATTTCATCTTCATCTAATTCTAAACCTTTTAATAACTTTCCTTCTTCTAGATGCTTTTTACATTTTTCTAATGTATCAACCAAAAATTTTGTTTCCTTATTTCCACCACGAAGTAATTTTAAATTTTTAACTAAATTTCTCTCTATAGTTTCAAGATCTGAAAATATCAATTCATAATTTATTATTTCTATATCACGTATAGGATCTATTTTACCTTCAACGTGAATAATATCAGAATTTTCAAAACATCTTACTACTTGACATATAGCTTGTGTATTACGAATATTGCTTAAAAATTGATTCCCAAGACCTTCACCCTTTGATGCTCCTTTTACTAGTCCTGCTATATCAACAAACTCTACTGTTGCAAAAACACTTGATTTAGGATTAATTAACTTTATTAACTCATCCATTCTTTTGTCTGGTACAGCAACTGTTCCTATATTAGGTTCTATAGTTGCAAAAGGATAATTTGCAGCTAGTGCATTTTGTGTTTTTGTTATTGCATTAAATAAAGTGGATTTACCTACATTTGGTAGTCCTACTATTCCTATTGCTATCATTTATTTATTCTCCTTAAAATTTCAACCATTTCTTTTTTTTGCTTATTACTCAATCCTTTAATTTTTGACATATCGTATAAGGGAATTAATAATATTCCATAAAAATCATAAGCTTTTCCTATACATTTTGATATATCTATAACTAATTTATTAGTATCATTTTTAGTATAATATTTATATAAAAAGTTAAATACGTCTTCGCCTATACATATAACATACTTAGGATTTACAAGATAAATTTCATCTAATAAATATTGTAATCCTTCTTTTCTCTGAGATTCCTCTATTAAATTTAGACTGAAATATTTTACCAAAAACGTTAAATAACATTTGTCTATATCTATATTAACAAAATCAAGAATTTTCTTCAATACATTATATTCATTACTAGCTTTTATTTGTTTAGTTTCATTCATTTTTTCAGTTGGATGATCAAATACTACCATAATATCAGATTCTTTTTCACCCTCTCCAAAAAAAGTAGCCCCTTTTGAATATATTTTAATGCTTGTTTCTAGTTCATCCCACATATATTACCTACTTTTTAAGTTTAAATAGCTTTGATGCTACTTGACTTGTTATATTTATTTTAATTCTATCATCTATCTTAGATTTTAATGTATTATACGCCAAATCTTCAGTATTATTTTCTCCACTTAAATGTAGTAAAAATATTTCTCTTAATCTGTTATTTGAAATACTTGATAAAAAATTTGAAGATTCATCATTTGAAATATGACCAACATTACTTTTTACTCTATTTTTTAAACTCCAAGAATAAGTCCCTTGTAATAACATATCTATATCATAATTACTTTCAAAAGCAATAAAATCAGAGTCCATACATGCTTTTTTTACAATATTTGTAATTTTTCCTATATCAGTTACATAAGACAATTTTTCATTTTCATAGTTAAATGTGTAACCTAAATTATGTGCTGAATCATGCATAACATCAAAATTTTCAATTAAAACATTATCTAAGTATATCTTTCTGTCATTTAATAATATTATATTATCTGTATTAATATTATCCTGTTTTCTTTGCATCTGTAATAGTGAATTTTTATGTATATATATAGGTATATCTAGTCTTCTTGAAATAACCCCAACAGATTTCATATGATCTGAATGATCATGAGTTATAAATATGGCGTCTATATCTTCTAATTCTTGATTTATAGTTTTTAATTTTTCTCGTATTTTTTTTACACTATAACCTACATCAACCAAAATTTTTTTGCCACCTATTTCTATGTAACTACAATTTCCTGCACTACCACTACCTAACACTGCTAATTTCAATTTTACTCATTTCCTTTTCTATAGAATTAACTGAAATAGTATATACAATCCCTATTATCAGTAATAATAATATAATTTTTTTTACCATATCATTTCATCTTGCCTTTTGTGTGCATCTTTTATAGAATTTCTCACAGTAATTTTTAAATTTTTAGGATATGTAATTACAAATTTTGCATCACATTTAGGCTCAATAACACCTAATCCATGTACATCTAATGCTTCATTTTGTAAAATTTCTATATCTTCAGTAACAAATTCCTGGTTTAAATATTTTGTAGCCTCTTCTATTGATAATAAGGTAATAAAGCCATTATTTAATAATTCTTATGCCTTAGCCTCATTTGTTATATGAAACTGAATGTTTTTTGATGCATATAAATCTAGACTACATTTATTTATTGCTTTTAAATAAATTAAATTTTCAAACATCAAATATTGATTTTCATTTATTTTTACATTTTTCTTTTGTATCTTTTTGTTAGATAAAAGTAATACACTTTTATCACAAGGTATTAATTCATTCATTCTGCCTTTTGGAACTATCCCAGGTGTATCTATAAAACTAATTTTCATATCTTTATATTTCACAGTAGTTTTAATTTCTCTTTTTGTTGTCCCTGAATATTTTGAAGTTGTAAGTTTATCTTTTCCTATTAATCTATTTAAAATTGATGATTTACCTACATTTGAAGCCCCAACAACACATACGCTTATATTTTTTTTATCTCCTGCATAATCTTTAATTTTATGCAATATTCCATTAATACCATCCTTATTTTTTGCCGATACATAACAAAAGCTTTGAGGAAATATATTATTTTCTATTATTAATTCTCTAAACCATGCCGATATACTAGGTTTTGTATAATAAGGTTCTAATATATCTAATTTATTTAAAATAACTATATTATCTTTTTCATCTAATAAATCTAAAATAGATGGTACCATAGATGAAGATATATCTACTATATCAAAAATAGCTAAAATTAAATCACTTTTTTTTATATTTTCTTTAACTATTTTTTCATATTCTTCTACGTCAGTCAATTCTTGTGGGACTATACCATAATTTTTTAATCTAAAGCAATTCCTACAAAGTATATCTCCTGTAACTAAAAGTTTTTCAAAAGGTACATATCCTTTTTCATTAATATTATCACTTTGAAGTACTTGACCGCACCCTTTACATGTTTTTTTAGTCATTATTATTATCTCCCTTTGAAAATGGTCTTGTTTTTAAATACATGTCTCTTAGCTTCTTTTTACTTACGTGCGTATAAAACTGTGTAGTAGCTATTGTACTATGACCTAATAGTTCTTGTACATATCTTATATCCACTCCACTGTTAAGTAATTCAGTTGCAAAACTATGTCTAAATACATGCGGAGTTATCTCTTTATTTATTCCACTAATTTTACCATAATGTTCTATTAACCTTCTAAGAGAACGCGTTGTAAGTCTTCCGCCTTTAGAATTTGCAAAAACAATATTTCTATCATATATTTTTGCATTTTTTTTAGCTTCTATATATTCTTCTAAATATTTTTTTGCAGTTTCACTAAAAAATGTTATTCTTTCCTTATCACCTTTACCTATAACTCGTAACTCTCTTTTATTCATATCTATCATTACTTCTGATAATTCTAATAATTCATTAGATCTAAGCCCGCTTGAGTAAAGCATTTCTATTATAGTTCTATCACGCAAACCTAAAATGTTACTTGTATCTATACAGTTTCTTAGTTTCGTTAATTCATCTTTCAACAAAAAACTAGGTAATTTATTTTCAAATTTAGGTGTATTTATATATATAGCCTTATTTTCTTCTAATATGTTGTTTTTTACCAAATATTCAAAAAAACTTCTAATTGCTGATATTTTTCTATTTATACTTCTTTTAGAAGATTTTTTTGCAACACTTAAATATGCAACAAAAGATCTCAAAGTTAAAATTTCTACATCACTAAATTTTTTTATACCTTCATTTTGCTCTAAATATTCTATTAATTGTGTTATATCATTTCTATATGATCTTATAGTATTATAGCTTTTACCTAATATAATTTCATTATAGTACAAGTAATCATCTAAATTTTTCTTCATTATTTACTCTTCTTTAAATTCTTAATATTTTTACATTCAGGATATCCACTACAAGCTAAAAATTTACCAAATCGTCCTTTTTTTATTGTAAATGGCTTTCCACATTTTTCACATAATCCTGCTTTTTGTATTAATTTATCATTTTCTAACTTTTCTTTTAATATATATTCACTAATTAGTAAAACATCATTTGCTTTTTTTATTTCATTTTTCTTTAATTTTGCACGTATCAATGGTGTTAAAGTTATTCTTTTTTTATCTACTTCATAATTACTACTTTCAAGATAAGGGCCAAATCTACCAACTTTCAAATTAAACCTAACTCCATCTTCTATATAGTCAGTAGGATCTCCTAATTTTTTATTTAAAATTTCAGATACTTTTTCTTTTATAAATATGCTTCCTTTTTTCAATTCTTCCTTAGGTATATCTATTCCTTTTAATGAAATCTTTTCTTCTTCATTAGTTTCACTAATTAAATACTTACCATATATTCCAGATTTTAAAATCATAGGTTTACCTTGACTATCTAATACATCACTTGTTATATGTAAATTTTGAAACTCTTTTATTTCATTTTCATATTTAACTATATCTTTATCTAATGAATTATAGTATTCTTGTAAAGTCGCATGCCACTCTTTTTTACCTTCTGCTATTTCATCTAACTCATTTTCCATATCAGCCGTAAACTTTATATTCATTATTTTTTTAAAATGTTCTTCTAATTCATCTTTAACTAATATACCTTGCTTAGTGGGTATTAGTTTTTTATCTTCTATTGTGACATATTCTCTTACTAATAAAGTATCTATTATACTAGCATAAGTAGAAGGTCTTCCTATACCAAGAGATTCTAATTTTTTTATTATACTAGCTTCCGTAAATCTTGCAGGCGGTTTAGTAATACCTTCTTTTATGTTAACTTTTTCTATTTCTAATTTATCTCCCGCTTTAATATCGGGTAAATCTTGTGTTATTATATCATCTTGCGATTTTTGGTACTTATAATATCCATCAAAAGTAATCTTATTTGCTGTACCTGTAAATTCTAAATTGTCTTTAATTGAACTCACTTGTAATTGATCGTATTTAACTTCAGCTAATTGTGAAGTTATGAAACGTTTCCATATCAAATTATATAACTTGTTTTGATCTTTTGATAAATATCCTGATATTTTTTCTGGCTCTAATTCTATATATGATGGTCTTATACCTTCATGTGCATCTTGAGCATTTTTGTTTTTAGATATATATTTTCCAACATATTCACTACCTAAATTTTTTTCTATATACTCTTTTGCAGCCATTTGTGCCTCAATTGAAATTCTTGTAGAATCTGTTCTCATATATGTAATTAAACCTTTAGTTTGTCCCGCAATATCTAGTCCTTCATATAGTTGTTGTGCTATTCTCATAGTTTTTGATGCTGAAAATCCTAAATATGAAGCTGCTAATTGCTGTAGCGTACTAGTTTTAAATACTAGTGGCGGACGTTGAGTTTTCTTTTTAACGTCAACTTTTGTTGCACTTAAATAGTCCTCTAAATTTAAATTAAAATTTTCATCAAAAACTTTATCAACTTTTTTACCATCTATTTTAGTTAATTTTAGCTCCATACCATTTTTTAATAGGACACTAAACTCTCTATATTTTTGTGGTATAAAACTATTAATTTCATCTTCCAAATCACATACTATTTTTAAAGTAACAGATTGTACTCTACCTGCACTCGCATTTCTATTAACAGTTTTCCAAAGAAGTGGACTTATCTTATACCCAACTATTCTATCCAACAATCTTCTTGTTTGTTGAGCATTAACTAAATTTTCATCTATTTGTCTTGGGCTTTTAATAGCGTGTTTTACTGCATTACTAGTTATTTCATTGAATACGATTCTTTTCATTTTATCTGGAAGATTTATATAATTTGAAATATGCCAAGCTATAGCTTCTCCTTCTCTATCTAAATCGGAAGCAAGATAGACTATATCAGAACTTTTTGCTTTTGTTTTTAATTTTTTTAGTATTTCACCTTTACCCTTTATTGTCTTGTACTTAGGTATAAATCCGTTTTCTATATCTATTCCCAATGTTGTAGTAGGCAAATCAATCACATGACCATATGAAGCTTGAACTTCATAATTTTTACCTAATATTTTCTCAATTGTTTTAGCCTTAGATGGTGATTCTACTATTACCAAATATTTCTTCACTCTTTTTCCTCCACCCATATTCATATGCTATATCACTAGCATCTCTTATTAGTTTTGCCTTATTTTTAACTATCAAATCATTGCAACCTGCAAAAGACTCATCAAAAATATTGCCAGGACTTGCATATATTTCTCTATCATACATACTTGCAAATTTAGCTGTAATTAATGAGCCTCCATTTGCATATGTTTGAGGTATATATATTAATCTTGAAATTCCTGCTATTATCCTATTTCTAACAACAAAATTCCATTTATTTAATTTCTCATTTGTTCTAAATTCTGTAATGATAGTTCCAAATTTTTGTATGTCTTGTTTTAACAATTCATTTTCTTTAGGATAACAATCATATATATTTGTTGGTAGTACTGCTATAGTATATATACCATTTTCTATCGAAGATCTGTGTGCAACACTGTCAATACCCTTTGCCATACCACTAACTATAGCTATATTATCATAACTTGCAAGACCTGTTATGACTTTTTGGCAAATCTTCTCTCCTAATGTAGTGCTTTTTCTAGTTCCAATAACTCCAACAAAATTGCTTTTTTTTATCTTCAATCCTTTGACAAATAGAAACACAGGAAAATCTTTAATTTCTTTTAAATACAAAGGATATTCCTCATCATGATAAGAAATTATTCGCAATTCTTTATCTAAATTTTTGTATATTCTAGCATGTTCTAACTCTTTTTTTATACTATAATCTAGCTTAGAAAAATTTAAATACACTTCATCTAAACTAGAATATTTTTTCATTAATTTACGTATTTCACTATTTTTTAAATTAGTTTCTAATAAATCTATCCATTTCATTTAAACTCCTATAAAGAGCCTAAAACACCTAAATCATGTTGTATTCTTTGTGAATGCTCATTACTCATTTTCAAGTATTTTTGTGCTTGAGAAAAATCTCCCTTCCCCTTATATGCCATAGCTAATCCTAAATACGATTTTGCATGATTTGAATTTTTACTTAAAACTTCATTATATAACTTAATAGATTTATCAAATCTACCTATCATTCTAGCTGCAGTTGCTGCTAAAAATATGTTTTTTACATTTCTTGTTTTATCTCTTAGTGCTAAATTCATTGCACTTTCATACAAACTTTCTTTTATATATAGCATAGCTAAACTGTGAATAGCATCAGCATTACCTGTAGAGACAACTTGTTTTTCGTAATTTTTATACTGTGTAAATTTTGATGCATCAGAAATTTTTTCACTAGGCAAGCTTAATAATGTACCATCATCACTTGCTTTTAATTCTTCATTTTCTGTAACATCTATATTTTCTTGACCTATATTTGTTAAAACTTTTCCTGTACTCTTAATTCTATTTTCTATATCAGAAATTACAGATTCTATAGCTCGTCTGTCATCTTCATTTATATTTTTTTTCAACATTTCACGGCTTTTGTTTAATGCTCCATCATAATTCTTTTTTTGAATTTCTTTATCTATGGCTTGCAAATCACTTATTATATCCGCAAAAAGAATTGTAGATAACCCTATAGCTATTGCTATTACTAGCTTTTTCATAATTCCTCCTAATATTCAAGAGATTTAGTTGTTCTTGGGAAAGGTATTACATCTCTAATATTTTCTATACCTGTAATATACATAAGCATTCTTTCAAATCCTAATCCATATCCTGAATGTGGTACAGATCCATATTTTCTAAGATCTAAATACCATTCATAATTTTCTACGTTTAGACCCTTTTCTTTTATTACTCTCAATAATTTGTTATAATCATCTTCTCTTTGACTTCCACCTACTATTTCTCCTATACCTGGTGCTAAAAGATCAACAGCACGAACAGTTTTTTCATCTTCATTTAATTTCATATAAAATGCTTTAATGTCTTTTGGATAGTCTGTTACAAATACTGGGCGTTTAAATATATTTTCAGCTAAATATCTTTCATGTTCTGTCTTTAAATCCATGCCCCACGTAACTGGTATTTCAAATTCATGTTTACTTTCTATTAATAATTCTATAGCTTTTGTATATGTAACCCTTGCAAATCCACTATCTAGTATATTTTGTAATTTATCTATTAGACCTTTTTGAATAAAGCTATTGAAAAATTGCATTTCATCTTTTGCATTTTCCATAACATAACTTATTATATATTTCATCATATCTTCTATAATATCTAACATTAATTCTAGATCTGTAAAAGCAATTTCTGGTTCTACCATCCAAAATTCTGCAGCATGTTTTTTTGTATTTGATTCTTCTGCTCTAAATGTTGGTCCAAAAGTATATGTGTTTTTAAATGCTGTTGCATAAGATTCAACATGTAATTGTCCTGTAACTGTTAAATATGCAGGTTTCCCAAAGAAATCTTTTTTGTAATCTAGCTTTTTCAAATTAGCTAAATCTAATGTTGTTACTTGAAACATTTCTCCAGCACCTTCAGCATCTGTTCCTGTTATAAGGGGGGTTTGAACATAGACATATCCTCTTTCTTGGAAAAATTTATGTATTGCATAAGATAATAGTGATCTTACTCTAAATACTGCATTAAATGTGTTTGTTCTAGGTCTTAAATGTGCTATAGTTCTCAAAAACTCAACACTGTGACGCTTATTTTGCAATGGATATTTTTCATCGCATGCATCATAAATTGTAATTTCACTAGCCTTTATTTCATAATCTTGTCCTTTACCTACTGATTTAACTAATGTCCCTTTTACTTTAATTGATGAATATACATTAAGTGCAGCAATTTCACTAAAATTAGGTAAACTATCTTCATAAACTACTTGTATTCCCTTAAAAGTAGTACCATCATTAAATTCAATAAATCCAAAATTCTTTTGATCACGATTTTTCTTTATCCACCCAGATAACACAACTTCCTTATCTAGATGTTTATCTATTTCTTTAGACAATAATCTTAATTCCATAAAAATTAGTCTCCTTCATCTTCTTTATCATAGAATTATACCATTTTTACATGGTTTTTGCTAGTAGCAAGGGCAACAAAAGTGATTTAAAATTTGAAATGCAACACCCTTATGTTATGATTAGCAATTTCAAAAGTGAAATGCAACACTTTGCCATTTTATATTTGATTTTTTTATTTTATTTTTTATATAATTATGTTAAGATGTTTAATATTTTTTTAATATTACATCTTCGCTTTCATAAACTCTTAATGACAATTTATTTAACAAATTTTTACCAAATGCTTTAATAAATAATTCATTAGGAGTTTTACCATTTAATGATGTCTTTTTCAAACTATTTATATTACTAACCACTTCTTGTACATCTTCTGTAGTTACTTCCTTTAAGGAAGTGTTTTTAGGAAATACTTTTCTTAGTAATATATGTACATTTTCTATATTTGGTTTTTCATATGGCGATGAAGGATGGCAATAAAATATCTTGGTTCTTATTCCTAATGTTATTTTACTTGTGCATAATTCCTTGTTTTTTTGAAATTCTCCTCCTTGATCTGTTAATATACAACCAAATAATTTCCTAAAAGCTCTTATTCCTATTTTAGCTTCTATTTCATCAAATACATATGCTTCTTTAGATTTCACTTTATATCCTAGCATAAATTGTATCGATGGAAACAAGAATGTTAGTATAGCTCCTCCTCCATCTTGTTTGCCTAAAACTAAATCCATTTTAGGATGTTTTTTTTATGTATTCTAAATATTTTTCATATTCTTTACCTATTAAAAATTCTTTTCTTCTTTTATCCAATTATACAATGTCGTTAATGACACCATATCATCATACTTTTCTTTTAATGAATATACTATATGTACTAATGTTTGCCCTTTATCTAATCTTTCTTGTATTTTATCTAAAAATTTATACTTTGAAAGATCTTTCAATGTTTTATTTGAATTACTTTTAATTTCTAAATATTTTTTATGTGCTATTTCTGGCATATACATAACATAATGATTATGACATCTGTTTTTGAGTTAACAACCATTACATACATATGGTTTATTCTGAATTTTATGACATGGGTGTTGATTTATTATTTGCTCATCAGTTCTTTTTTTTAACATTATTTGTTTGTTATTTAATACAAGCATTCTGTACTTTTTTATTTCTCTTGATATGGTACTTGTTGATTTTCCTAATAATTTTGCTATTTCACCTATTGTTTTATTTAATTTTAAATATATTTCAATTTGCACTCTTTCTTTTAATTTTATTTTATATTTTCCTCCTATTTTTTATTTGACAAAAAGTGTCTAAGTGTTGCATTTCAATCTTTAAGTCACCAA
>CABURZ010000030.1 GCA_902494065.1 uncultured Sneathia sp.
ATTGAAACTTGTTTCGTATAATCTGCCTTATTAGCTCCACCTATAGCAAGTGTTGCTCCTCCAGCCTTATTTTTATTAATAACATTTTGAAATTTTTCTACAGCATCATCTACATTTTTAAATGATCCTGACACTGTATTTGTTAAATTTAAATTTTCATTAGAATTTTTAATAACGTTCCCTGCCCCAAACACTAATGATCCATTAGCATTTTCAGTAGTATTTGCTATACCAACAATACTGTTAGCTACACCAGAATGACCATTTTTACCTTTTGATCTAATACTATTTAATGTCCCAAATACACTAGACCCAAAGTTTTGTGAACCATACATGAAACTATTAAAACTTCCTGTACCATCAAAATCTCCTGTAGATATATTATACGCACCAAGCATAGTTCCCATAGCTGCTTTTTGATAAGAATTTGTTCCTATTGTGGTCATATTAACTATATTTGCTTCTCCATTTGTTGCATTATTTACATCTATTCCACCCATAAGTCCACTATATGTATGTGAACCTATTTGTATACTACCTGTTCTAGCAAACGTATTAGTCCCTATTGAAATACCTCCAGGAATTTTTGTTGTATCATGTATTTCCGTAACTTTTGGTTTAAAAAAACCTTTTACCTCCCAATTATTACTATCAAAACTTAAAGCCCATTCTTGTAATCCTGAACCATTAAGTACATTAGCATTATCACCTAATGCTATACTACTAAAATCATAACCATTAGATGCAACTCTAGCTTTTCTACCTATTGCTAGACTATAGTGTTCTCCATTACCACCTTGTGCATCTATTGTAGCTTCTTGACCAATTGCTATACCTTCAGTTTTTTCATCCGGCGTTGTTGAAATCCCGATTTTCGCACCTTTACCTTCTATAATAGCTTTAGAATTGAATCTTTTTTCTATTTCCTTATTTTTCTTTTCAAGTTCTTCATTCTTTTTAACTATTTCTTTCTGCAATTCTTGTACTGTAGGTGTATTTGACGCAGGATCCCCCGCATACCCTATTGTACCTGTTATAAAAAATACTACCATTAAACTTAATGTTACTCTTACTTTTCTCTTTAACCAAGTTTTTAATTCTTTTTTATTCATAATCTCTCCTCACAATTTTTCATTTATATTTTACCCCCCCCCACATTTTTCAAGCTTTTTGACTCTTTTTTCTTTTGCATTTTTTAACTTTTTTCGAACTCTTTTTCTCTTACTTTTATATATTTGCAAAACTCAAATTATATTTCACAACCTTTTTTAACTAAAAAATCAGGATTTCTCCTGACTTTTGTATAATAAACAAATCATTTTACAACAATCCGACTTCCATCTGTTAAACTTCCTTGCCTATAGATTTTGTTCTCTTTTTTAAGTTTTTCAATATCTCTCTTTATTGCTTTTTCAGACACACAAAATTTATCACTCAATTCCATAATAGTAACTTTAGAATTAATTTTCATTTCTTTAACAATTAACATCCTTCTATCTTCAGAATTAAATTTCTTTGGGTCATTTTTAACAATATAGTTTCTATTATACAATGTTAAAATTACTCCATTATCAGAAGTATTGTATTCTGGTTTTTTATCATAGTCTTCATAATCTTTGAATATACGTCTAACTCCTGTTGCATAATTTTCTATAAAATCTGCTTTATCAAGAGCTGAAACAAGAATTTGATTTCTTTTTGCTGTCATTCCATTTTTTATATCTTCCACTGTCAATCCATTTGGAAGAGATCCAGGAGAAAATATCATCACTCTATCATCGTATTCAATTCTTTGTGGTTGACTTGATATAATTATCTTCTTTTTATTTGATAAATTAGCAAAATACAAAATATCATCAAGTTGTTTTAAAATAGATCCTGTAAATTCTTTTTTATCTAAAAATAAAGATACATCTGTGCCTTGAAATACTGCAAATTTACTTATTGTTGGATTTTGATCGCTAAGTAATAGGGCTGCATTATTATATTTTCCATTTAATCACTACTTCCTCACAATTAATCAATATCTTTATACAACCCTGCTTTAAGGTTTATTAATTTTCTTGCAAACTTTATAGCTCCAACTGCAAATATCTTTCTTGATAGTGCTGTATGCTTAATTTCTACTATTTCATCTTGACCTGCAAAAATGGCAGTATGTTCTCCTACTATGCTACCACCTCTAATGCTATGTATACCTAATTCATCTTTTTGTCGTTTTCCTTGTCTATTAGTTTGTATTTTTAAATCTCTTTCTTCTTGTATACTTTTAGCTAAAGTAATAGCTGTCCCACTAGGTGCATCTATTTTTCTATTATGGTGTGCTTCCACTATTTCTATATCAAAATCTTCTAAAAGTTTTGTTGCTAGTTTTGAAAGCTTATTTAATACTTTTACTCCTAATGATGTATTAGACATTTTTAAAATAGGTATAGATTTTGAAGCTTTTTCTATATCTAACTCTTCTTCTTTTGTTTGACCTGTTGTTGCTATTAAAAGTGGCTTTTTATATTTCAAAGCTATATTTAGTAGTGTTTTTGTTGCCAAATGATTAGAAAAATCTATTATAACATCAAATTCTTTTTTTATATCTTCAACATTTAATGGATCTATCATCTCCACAAAAACATCAGGATTTTCTATACTTTTTTGCAAAATATTTGCCATTACGCCATTTCCAAATACTAAAATTCTCATAATTTATCTCCTTTTTTTTATATTGACTTTTTTTCAATTCTGTTATATTATTTTGTTATAAAGTATATATTAGGAGGACATGATGGTAAGTAAAACACTTATATTCAATGGACCACAAGGATTACATGCTAGACCTGCTGGTGCATTAGTAAAAAAAGCAAAAGAATTTGAAAGCAAAATCGAATTAGTTTACAATGGAAACTCTTTCAATGCAAAAGCTATAATCAAACTTCTATCTTCAGGTATTAAAGCTGGTGCAGAAATTACTGTTACAGCTGATGGTGCTGATGAAGAGCAAGCACTAGCTAGTGTTGTTGAATTTATAGAAAATATCGTTGATTAATAGAAAAGCCTTTTAGGCTTTTTTATAATACACTCTAAATCATCAAATTTAATGTAACAACATATTAAATGTAGTTTATCTTCTTTTCTATAATTTCCATATTTATCATCGCCTATTATAGGTAAACCTATATTTGCTAATTGTACTCTTATTTGATGTTTTCTTCCCGTAATTAATTCTACTTCAAATACTATACTTTTTTCATTTAAATCCACAACTTTAAAATGACTTTCACTATATATCCCATCATTTGAGATTAAAACCTTATTGTCCGTAATTTTTAAGTTGTTTTTTATTGTAAATTCATCTCCTAATCTATATTTACCATTATTTTTTGTTTCTGCTATATATTTTTTTATAACCTTATTTTCTCTTATCAATTCTGTTACATGTCTTAAACTTTTCTTATTTTTACACCCTATAACTAAACCGCTAGTTTTTTTATCTATTCTATTTGCAAAATCAATATTGAACATTTCAGCTAGACCTACATCATTTTTAGTCCCCTTGTGCATAGAAATACCACTAGGTTTATTAATTATTATATAATTTTCATCTTCATAAAAAATTAAATCTTTGTTTTCTACTTTTGCTTCTTTTTTATATTCTACAAAATTTAAATTTTGTATTTCTAATATATCTCCTAATTGTAATCTATAGTTTTCTTTTTGCTTTTTACCATTAACCTTTATATTTCCTTTTCTTATAGCTTTAAATATTTCAGCTAAGGTATTTTCTTTACAATTATTTTTTAAAAATCTATCTAATCTTACATTTTCATTTTCTTTATCAATAACCATTTTTACTCCGAATTAATCTTTATACTCTCAACTAGTGCTATTAACATAAAGGCTGTTAAATATGAGCTTCCACCGTAGCTTAAAAATAGTAAAGTTTTACCAGTTACAGGAACTAGCCCTATAGTCATTCCTATATTTATTAAAGTATGTCCTAAAAATATACCTGCAACACCGTAGATAATAATACGACCATAATCATCATCTACTAGTCTACTAATTTTTAGCATGGAATAAAGTAGTGAAAAATACAAAAATATTACAAATGAAGACCCTACAAACCCAGTTTCTTCTGCTATAACAGAGAAGATAAAATCGGTTTGTGGCTCAGGTAAAAATTTTAGTCTACTTTGACTTCCATTAAATATTCCAGCTCCAAGTAGGCCCCCAGAGCCTATTGAAATTTTAGACTGAGTGACATGCCACCCTTTGTTACGTATATCCTTTTCAGGATTTAAAAATACTTCAATTCTTGTTTTTTGATAATCATCTAGTACAAAATGATATACTGGATAAGCTGATATAATAGCAATTACAGCTATAACTAATAATGGCTTTATATTTGCATTATCTAAAAACAGTATACAAAGGTATGAAAAGGTGATTATAAGGGTATTACCTAAATCTGGTTGAAATAGAATTAATAAGACTATAGGTAATACATACAAAAATACCTTTATTATTTCTATTAAATTATTTATCCCTCTTCTAAATTTAGTAATTATTACATAAGATAAAACCATTATTACTATTATCTTTACAAATTCAGATGGTTGTAATTGTATACCAAATAAAGAAATCCATCTTTGTGCTCCTAGTGTTTTTTTACCAAAAAATCTTACAGCAAGAAGAACTAGTACAGATAAAATATATAGATGAGGTATATATTTTTTTGTTACCCTGTAATCCACTATCAAAGATAAAAAAAGAATTATAGTGCCTATTAATATCCAAACTATATTTTGTTTTACATAATGAGTAGATCTTGTTGCACTGTAGATAAATAGAGTACTTATTGTAACTAATATATACACTGTTATTATCAATTGTTTGTCTAGTTTTATAAAGTTTTCCTTTAGTTTTGATATATTAAAATTAATTTTCATTTGAATTTACACCTTTTTTAATGTTGTTATATATTTCTTGTTTTAATTTAATATTTTGATTTTTCATATTTAAATCATCTAGTTTTTTCTCTATTTTTTCTGGAAAATATTTGTTAAAACTTTTAGTATTTATTGAAATATAGTACACAGCATAACTTGTATCTAATATATTTTGTACCTTTTCTGATTTAGGAAAAAATAGCATAACTACAATAAGAAGAAATGATATAGAAAATGCTATAATCGCTCCTAAAATTGCACCTATAAGCTTATTTATTCCTCCTAAATGGACTGAATCAATAAATTTTTCTATAAAATATGCTAAAAAGTTTAAAAATGTATACAAAACTACAAAAGATACTATATATATTACTATTTTACTTTTTCCAACCAAAATTTTTTCTATTATTGGATTCACATAGGGCATTAGGAATATAGAAAGTAAAAAACTACAAAATCTAAATACCATAGCTATTGCACCTTTTTTTATTCCGTTTATTATAAACACTGATAGTAATATACCTAAAATGATGTCAAATGTCATTTATTACCTCCTATATATTTTCTTTCTACTCTTTTAGAAAATCTACATAATATATCATAAGATATAGTATCACAAGCTTTTGCAAGATCAGTTGCAAAGATATGATCTCCATATATTTCAACAAAATCTCCTACTTTTACATTTTCGTCTGCTTTTATCATCATTTGATCCATACATATATTTCCTATTATATCATAATATGCTCCATTTAAATATACTTTACCATTATTTGATATTTTCCTTGTCAAACCATCAGCATATCCTATAGAAACAGTTGCAACTATATCTCCAACCTTTGCCCTGTATGTATTTCCATACCCTATGTATGTATCATGATCTAGTTTTTTTACATAACTAACCCTTGCATAAAGACTTTTACATGGTTTAAACTCTCCTGTACTATCTCCACCATAAAGTATTATACCTAGTCTATATAAATCATATATCTTATCATTATTCAAACTTCCATAGCTATTTAATGCATGCTTATACAATATATCATATTTGCTAACTACTTTATTAAATTTTTCTATTTGAGATCTTGTAAAATCTTGATCTTTTTCTGCAACAGATAAATGAGTGAATACTCCCTCTGGTTTATACTTGCTTAAGGCAATATCTATATTTTTATCATCAAAACCTATTCTACCCATACCTGTATCATATGCTATATGATATAGTGCATTTTTAGTATTTTTCTTAATATATTCTAATTCTTCAAATGAAGTTACTGCAAATCTTATTCTCTTTTTTTCTAAATCAGAATAATACTCCATTTCAACTGGACCTAATATTAAAACATTAACATTTAAACCTAGATTATATACCTCTATAGCCTCAAAATACGTTGCTACTGCAAACCATTTAATACCAAGTTTTTCATATAATCTAACAATTTTTTCATAACCATGCCCATAAGCATCTGCTTTAACTACTGCAACTATTTTATCTGTAGAAATTAGATGTTGTATTTTTTTCATATTATACTCTATATTATCTAAATTAATAACTTCTATACATCTCATTTTTCTTACCTTTAATAATATTTAATACCCTTTCAATAACTTCTTCTTTTGTATATTCACTTGTATCTATTACTACTGCATCACTTGCTATCTTTAGTGGAGAATTTTTTCTTTTACTATCTTGCTCATCTCTTTTTCGTATATCTTCTAATATTTTCTCGTACGGAATACTTTTATCTTCTAAATATCTTCTATATGCCCTTTTCTCAATACTAGCTGTAATGAAGAATTTAAAATCTGCATTAGGAAATACTACAGTTGTAATATCTCTACCATCTAATATTACATCTAATCCTTTAGCTATCTCTCTTTGCTCATTTACCATATATTCTCTAACCTTTAAATTTTTAGAAATATCTGATGCTTTTTTTGAAATTTCATTTTCACGTATTTTTTTTGTTACATCTTTACCGTTTAAATAAAAATTATTACCTTTTTGTTCAAATTTAAAATTTTTAAATGCTTCATCGCTCAATTTCATATTATTTTCTAGTAAATATAGGGCAAAAGTCCTATACATAGCCCCCGTATCTAAATGTAATATATTTAATTTTTTAGCTATTTGCTTTGATATACTACTCTTTCCAGAACCTGATGGTCCATCAATTGCTATTATCATAATCTTCCTCTACTTTAAATGCCAATCCTACCCATTTGTTTTTTGTTTTTCTATCAATTAATTTTAAATTTTTTTTACGCAATAACTCAATAAATCTTTCTTCTTTTTCTTGCAATATTCCTGAAAATATAGCAATACCACTATTACTAATACTTTCTTTTATTATATCTATATTTTTTTCTAGAACATCTACTAAAATATTAGATACTACAACATCAAAATTTTTAAATTCATGTTTTGAAATATCACCTATATACACTTCAAAATCCGAGTATATTGAATTTTTTTCAAAATTTTGAAATACTACATCACGACAATTTTCATCTATATCTATTCCACAGACATTTCTAAATCCCATTTTTTTAGCTACAAGCATAAGTATACCCGAGCCACAACCTATATCAAGTAAACTATTTCCTTTTGCATATTTTTCTAATAATTGTATACAAAGACTTGTAGTTTCATGAGTACCTGTGCCAAATGCCATTGCAGGATCTATATGTATGACAATTTCATCTTCTTTTGCAATATAATCCTCCCAACTTGGGTTAACTACTATTTTATCAGTTATTTTAGTAGTATGAAAACTTTTTTTCCATTCATCTTTATAACTATCTGTATCTATATCAGAAATGAAAATTTCAAAAATTAAATCATCTAATTTTTGCATTTTATCTTCTATCATTTTAATTTTTTTACTTAAAAATCTATTATTCGGTAAATAAAATATGACTGCCCAAACTTTTTTTATTTCATTAAAATTTTCATTATAATCTAACTTATCTAGAGTAAAATTTTCTACTAACTCTAACTCAAATATACCAAAATCTTTTAATATTTCACAAATACTAACTTTTGATTTTTCTAAATTATCACTATAATATCTGATCATTATTTTTTTTAATATCATATTTCATCATATCCTACATTTATTCTTTTTATACTAATAGGCTTAAAGTTATCATCTAACTCAACAGTTATACCATTTATACGCAAATTTTCCTCACATGGTACATAACGTTCTGAAAATCCAGTTTTTAACCTTTTCAAACTTTCACGTTTATTCATTCCAAGAACTCCACCATGTCCTCCTGTCATTCCTATGTCTGTAATAAAAGCTGTTTTACCTAAAAGTATTTTTTCATCAGCAGTTTGTGTATGTGTATGTGTACCATAAATTACTGTAGCAATACTAGCTAAATTCCATCCCATAGCTTGCTTTTCACTTGTAGCTTCTGCGTGAAAATCTACAATTAAAACATCACAAACTTTTGATAATTTTGGTGCTAATTCATCTATAGCTAAAAATGGACAAGCAATTGGTTGCATAAACACTTTACCTTGTAAGTTAACAACTCCTATTTTTACACCTTTTTTGTTTACTATAACATAACCATGCCCTGAATTTGTTGGGTGATAGTTGTATGGTCTTATTATCCTTTTTTCTTCGTCTAAATAGGAATTTATTTCTTTTCTATCATATGTATGATTACCTAGTGTTATTACATCAACACCCTTAGCAATAAATTGTGTCGCAATTTTAGGTGTTATTCCAAATCCAGATGCTGCATTTTCTCCATTTACTATTATAAAGTCATAATTATTTTTGTTTTTTTCTAAATATTTAAATAAGACTTCTCTTCCAGGTTTTCCAACCACATCTCCTACCATTAAAAATTTCATTTTATCCTCCAAAAAAAGCAGTCCTATGACTGCTTAATATTATTTTGCATATTCTATAGCTCTTGTTTCTCTTACAACTGTAACCTTAATTTGTCCAGGATATTGCATCTTTTCTTCAATTTCCTTAGCTATATCTCTTGATAAAATAACAGCCTTATCATCATCTATCTTATCAGGACTTACAATTAGTCTTAATTCTCTACCAGCTTGTATAGCATATGAATTTTCTATTCCGTCATGTGAATTTGCAATTTCTTCTAATTGTTCTAAACGTTTTAAATAATTTGTAAGTGTTTCACGTCTTGCACCAGGTCTTGATGCTGATACAGCATCGGCTGCTTGTACTATTACAGCTTCAACACTCATTTGTTCAACTTCATCATGGTGTGATTCAACTGCATTAATTACAATTTCACTTTCTTTAGAAAATTTTCGTAAAAATTCAGCTCCATTTAGTGCATGCGAACCTTCCTGCTCATGTGAAAATGCCTTACCTATATCATGAAATAGTCCACCACGTTTAGCGTAATTAACATTAGCTCCTATTTCTGCAGCTATTGCTCCTGCTAAGTGTGCAACTTCTATACAGTGTTGTAACACGTTTTGCCCAAAAGAAGTTCTATATTTTAATCTACCTAAAACTTTTAATACTTCTTTTGGTAATGTTGGTATACCTACTTCTATTATTGCCTGTTCTGCAGCATCAAACATTGCCTGTTCAACTTCAACAGCTGCTTTATCCACTAATTCTTCAATTTTAGTAGGATGTATTCTTCCATCTTGTATTAATTTTTCTAGTGCAATCTTAGCAACCTCACGTCTTACACCATCAAAAGAAGATAACACTACCGCTTCAGGGGTATCATCTATTATTAAGTCTACTCCTGTTGCAGCTTCAATTGCACGTATATTTCTACCTTCTTTACCTATTATACGTCCCTTCATTTCTTCACTTGGTAACTCTACAACAGTTATAGTAGCATCAACAACATAGTCGGCTGCTGATTTATTAATCGCAGTAGACAAAATTCTTTTTGAAATTTTATCTTTTTCTCTATCCAAATTATATTCAAATTCTTTAATTTTAATAGCCTTATCATGATCTAATTCTTGATCTAATTTATCTAAAATAACATTTCTAGCTTCTTCTTGAGTTAATTCAGCTATTTTTTCTAACTCTTTTGTTTGTTTTCCTATTAACTCTTCTAACTCATTTTGTTTTTTATTAAGATTTTCTTTCTGAGCTTCTAATTTTTGCTCTTTTTCCTCAATTTTTTGATGTTTATATTCTAAATTTTCTTCTTTTTTAGCAATTCTTGTTTCTTTTATTGTTATTTCATGTTTCATTTGCTTGATTTCTTCATCAGCTTCTCTTTTGGTAGTTAAAAGTTCTTCTTTTACTTTTAAAACCTCTTCTTTTCTATATGCTTCAATATCTCTTTCAACTTCTTTTTTAGTTGTAACAAATTTCCTTTTGGCATCAATAATTTTTAATTCTAATTCACTTAATTCTCCATATTTTGTAATAAATTTCTTTTTTACAAGGGCATATCCAACAAAAAAAGCAACAAGAAATACAAAAGCAAATATTGGTGCTACAATATAGCTATTCATATTTTCTCCTCTCTAATTTTGTTTTTCATAAATGTCATAAATTTTCCACATACCATCATAATTTTTCCATACGACAACAAAATAAGCACTATTTGTTCCATAAGTAAGAACTATAGGCGTGCTAATTTTATTATAATTTTCTACAATTATTTGATTTTCTGGAATAAATACAAAAATATCATTCAGATTTATGTTATTAATATTTCTCAATATTATGTTATTTTTTATACTATTTACGAAAAACTTATCTATAATGTCTTTACGATTTTCAGCAACCACTTTAACAAATTCATTTTTTGTATCTATAAATGATAAATATACATCATTTTTATTGTAATTAATGGTACTACAACCGCAGAATATTATTAAAATTGTTGATATTATTATTTTTTTCATAATACCTCCACTTTCATTAAAGTTTACCATATTTAACCTTTTTTTTCAATATGAAAGATGAGCTATTGTAAAAAGTTTTTTCTTTTACTTTTCTTTTTAACTGAAAAATATCTAAAAAATTTTTTTCTTTTTTATTTAAAAAATAATAAATCTTTTTTATTTTAATTTTTTTTAACTAAAAAAGATTTGATTTACCATTATTTTACTTGATAAACTAAGAATTATTAAGGAGGAAAAATGCAAAAAAATTTTATTATACTATCACTTTTAATTTTAAATATTTCATACGGTAAAAATACACACATTAAACTTAAATCTTCTTTTGAGTCTAATTTTTTAAAAAATTATAATACTGAAAATGATAATCCTACTACGAGTATAAAATATATTCCACTTGAGGGTAAAATTTACAACAAAACAAAATACGGAATGTTTAATGTGTTTTTCAAAATACGTGGTGAAAGAAAAGATATAAAAACCCCTGACAATGAGTATATATTTGTAGATTCAAAAATGCCAACAGATATTCCTAAAGGTAAAATCATTATTAAAAATGATGAAAAAAATTTAATTGATGTATTAGTTGAAGATGTGCCAAATTTACAAAGACTATACTCCGCAGTACATCTACATTATCATGGACCACACGAGCATGATGAAATAGGATTTGATGAAGAATGTGAAGAAGAACATGAGCACGAACATAATCATGATACATTCTCACCACTAACTAAAAAATGGGTTAAGCCAGTTAGAAAAAACAATGATTTTCAACCTAAAATAGGTATAGAATATCTACCAAATGCATTAAATAAATTTTCATTAATATACATGCCTACACTTTACAGAGGAGATGAAATTAGATACTATAAATCTTTTATACTTGATGCAAAAAGCACTAATTTATTAAAAGATAATTTAGCTATTGCACTTAATACAAGATTAACCACTATAAATAACTTTACTCCCTATTTATCAGATATAGGTCTACACTTTAGATATGCATTAGATGAAAATACTACTATAGGTTTAAGTGGTAAAAATAAATTTCAATTAAACATATTAAAGGATTACCATAATTTTAAAAATAGCATAAATATATTTTATGACTACAACAAAGAAAAATATAGAGCACACAAATTTTATGAAATACTAGATCATGAGCATGAAAAATTAGAACAATACAAATTTGACTTTACTTTCAACCATAATGGAGCATATACACTTCCAGACAGTCAAAAAGAGAAATTAAAATATGCAAGAAAAGTAAATATCTATGAGTTTAAATTAAAACAAAAAATTAAAAAACCTAATTTTTTAATTAATAATCTTACCTTTGAAAATGTTACAAATATAGATTACACACTAGGATTTATTGAAAATGCACATAAATATGTTGCTACACATAAGCTTTATTCAGTAAATAAACCTGATAATGCACAGAAAAATTTAAAAGTAGATGAAGTACATAATAACTACGATGCAGACAAAATAGAGGATCTTAAACCACTATGGTTTGAAAAATACAATGATGATTTAAGTAAAATTGATATACAACTTGGTGTGATTTACAAAAAAGATAATGTCTTTAAAACTTTTGCAATAGATAATGAATTAAAAGCAAGTTACACTTACAAAAAAGGTATTTTTGAAATAACTCCATATTCTATATACAATTATGATGCATTATATAACCTAACATTTAATAAATATAAATATCACGTATTAACCCCTGGTATAGATTTTAGTTTAAATTTTAAAAAGAACAAAAATATTCTAAAAATAGGTGTAGACACTAAAAATGACATACAATTTAGAGTTGCTACAGAGAAAGGTATACATTCAACACTAGGCAATAAAAATGAAATTAATAAAATGGTTATAGGAAATGTATTCTATATAAAACCATATGTAAAAATTTCATCTAAATTAACTGATAATATAACAGTTAAAACTGATTTTAATTACGAATATATGAACTCATTTGATGTTACTAGAGGTGGTAGCTCTAGTATGTTTGCTCCTAAAAAATTTACACAACATAATGTAAAAACAAAATTTAGTTTGCAATATGAATGGTAATATGCTAATATATCTCAAAAGTAGAGGAGATTAAAATGAGTATATTAATTAAAAATGTAGCATATTTAGACATTGAAAATGAAAAAATAATTGATAACGTTGACGTATATATTAATGGAAATCTAATTGAAAAGATAGGCAAAAATTTAAAAGTAAATGCAAATGAAGTACTTGATGGAAATTCTAAACTTTTAACACCTGGATTTGTAAATGCCCATACTCATCTAGGTATGAGTTATTTTAGAAATTACGCTGATGATTTAAATTTAATGGATTGGCTTGAACATAAAATATGGCCTATTGAAGATAAGTTAAATTCAGAAGATATTTATTGGTCTTCAGCATTATCTATTATAGAAAATATTAGAAGTGGTGTTACAAGTGTTTGCGATATGTATTACGAAATGCATAAAGTTGCTGATGCAGCAATTAAAATTGGTATAAGAGGTGTTTTAACAAGAGGGTTAACTGATACAGATGGCAAAGGAATAGAAAAATTAAATGAATTTGATAAAATTTATAATACATACCACAATGCAAGTAATGGTAGAATTAAATTAGTCCCTGCTCCTCATGCAATTTATACTTGTAGTACAGAATTTTTAAAAGAAATTTCAAAAAGAGCACAAGAAAAATACGATAAAATAATTAATATTCATCTATCTGAAACTATTACAGAAGTTGAAAATTCAAAAAAATTATATCAAATGACTCCTATAGAATATATTCATTCATTAGGTTTATTAGATAATCACGTAATAGCTGCTCACTGTGTACATATTACAGATAGTGAAATTAAATTAGTAAAAGACAAAAATTTTTATCCTGTATATAATCCTAGCTCAAATTTAAAACTTGCAAGTGGATTTACTCCAGTAGAAAAGATTATAAACAGTGGAATAAAAATGGCTATTGGAACTGATGGAGATTCATCAAACAATAGTCAAAATTTCATAAAAGAAATGCATATAGGTGGTATAGTAAATAAAGCAGTTGAAATGAATGAAAAAGCTGTACCTGCAATAGAAATATTAAAAATGGCAACAATAAATGGGGCAACTGCACTTGGGTTTAATAATTTAGGTTTAATAAAAGAAGGATATATAGCAGATTTAACAATATTTGATTTAAATTCAAATTCATTTACACCAAAAAATAATTTAATTTCTGCACTTGTATATTCAGCAAATTCAAATGATGTAAAAACTGTTATTTGCGATGGTAAAATAATATTAAAAGATAGAATAATACAAAATATAGATGAAAATCATGTTAGAAAAGTATTGAACAAAAGATGGGAAGATATAAAGAAAAGATAGTAAAATATATTGCAACTATTAAATTATGAGGTATAATTTTTTAGGAGGTATTTATGAAAAAATTTTTAACTTTATTAGCTTTAATTAGCTTCACTATATTTGCTGGTAAATCTGAACCATATACTCACACTGGTTACACTAGTGTTGAAATTATGAAATTGGGTGAAAAGGCTGCAAAAGAAATTAAATGGGTTACAGTTGAAGACATTAAAAATAGTCTTAAAGATACTAAACCTATGACAGTAAGTTTTGATATAGATGATACTGTTCTAGCTTCTAGTGGTTGTTTTGTATATGGTGCTAATAATTTCAAAACTGAAAGTCAACCAAAATATACAAGAAACCCTGAATTTTGG
>CABURZ010000031.1 GCA_902494065.1 uncultured Sneathia sp.
AATGCTACCTTTTACTAAATATTTAATGCCTTTTTCATCAAACATTTTTCTAAATTTTGCATTTTCATTTAATACCCAATAAACATTTACACCTTTATCTAAAAGATACTCGTGCATAGATCTACCATTATCTACATATAACTCTCCTGCATTCCCACCTATTAAAAAACAATCTTTTTCTCTAAAAAATGGTGATATTAAAAATGCAATGCATAAATTAAATAGATTTTTAATCATAATCAATAAATCCTCTCAATCTACCTTTTAATACCGTATAATGATATTTTCTATTTTTAGTAACAATGATACCCATAATACTTCTAAATACCTTATTTAAAAATATTAAATAATATCCATATTCTTTCCTTTTTACTATCTCTTTCTTGCATAATGCTCCAAAACCTAGTGCATATTTATATGCTCTATCAAGATCATCATAATTACCTTTTTTTGCTGGATGATAAACTATATGTTTTGAGAAATAGTGACCCGTATAACCTTTATGTAATAAATTTAATACATAATCAGTTTCTTCTCCACTACCAAACTTAGCTCCAACACCTAATAATGAGTCAAATAAAGGTATATCATCATTACCAAAATTCACAAAAAATGTTATAGATTTAATAGTCTTATGAACATTTGCTATAATTATTTCTTCATCTTTATCACTCATTATTCCCGTACCATAATTTTCACCTTTTTGCAAAGTTTTACATGAATAAATAGAATTTGGCTTATCATATAGATAATTTACAGCTCGCTCTATAGTATTTTTTTCATATTCACAATCATCATCAGGGAATGCCACTATATGCCCTTTTGCAAAAATTAGGCCTTTATTTCTATTAATGCTTATACCACGAATATTGCTTTTTATATGGTTAATATCTAAATTTTTTCTGTACTCCTGCACCAATTTATCCAAGCTACCATCCTCATTTTGATCTACAATAACAACTTCAAAATCTTTATATGTTTGGTTTAATAAACTATCTAAAAAGATTTTAACTTCTTCATATCTACCTAACGTTGCTAATATTAAAGAAACTTTCATATCAATATCCTTTCAAATATACTCTCAATATTATTTTAATTTTTTTTAAAAATTTTTTTATTCCATGTAAATGTTTTGTCTCAAGAAACAGTTTTGATTTTAAATTAGACCAACTTGCATTCCACCAATGTATCGCATATGTATCTTCTTTTATACAATCTTTACTAAACTCTTCATTCAAAGAAAAAGGATAAAAAAGTCTTTCTTCTAAGTATTTCGTATTTTCTAAATTAAAATATCCTTTTTCACGTATAATATGTGTTAATATCTTAGGTATAGTCCATAAACTTTCCTCATATATTTTTTTACTATAAAACTCTAATAAATCTTTTAGTATAATACTATTTTTTGAAGCTCCATAAAGTCCTACTCCAAGGTATTTATCACTTTCATAGCCTATAAAAAAATCATATGTTAATAAATCATCTATGGGACGTAAAAGTTGCATATCTATATCAAGATATACACCTCCTGTTTTGTATAAAACATCTGCTCTAATATAGTCACTACAATAAGCGTACAATCCTTTTTCATAGCACTGTCTAAAAAACTTATTCTCCATATATTTTTTTAAATCTACGTTATCTTCATTTAATTCTTTTATTTCAAAATTTTTTAAATATTTTATCCATGAATTATGACATTTTTCAAAAATTTTAGGCTTAGGCTTATCTCCTATCCAAATATAGTAAGCTATTCTAGGTATTCTTTCCATATATCTAATCCTTTCATAATTATTAATGGTAATATAGTATAAAATAAAATAAATTTAAGTAAACTTGCTCCAAATAGAGATCCTCGTGGTATATAGAATAAATTAGGTATTAAATATACACTAAGCATCGTTAATGCTACATTTTTACCTAACTTTATTTCATATATAATTATAAAATATCCTAATAATATACAAAGTATTATAAGACCAAAATAGCCTAAAAAATATGCTTCAGCTATAAAATTTGAACCTATTCCTTCACCTTTAATGTATGCCTTTGGATCTAGTAAATATGTTAGTACATCAGGTAGAGAATTAGTTGTATTTAATGCTTCTTGCCCTTGTGGTTTAAAGCCAAATATCCCTTGTATTATATATAGCTTATTTACCAATATTTCTTTTAAATCTATTGTATAACCTAATACCAAATAACTCACACCTTGAGAAAAAAAGAAATTTTCTATAGATGTAATTAATTTTAATGAAAAAAGCTTTTTTTCTCTAAAGCTTACTAAAATTTGAGAAAACACTAGAGAAAAACCTAATATTTTAAATAAATCAAAGTATCTTATTTTAGGTTTATATGCTTTTACATAGTACCAGATTATAAAAAGTAGTTGTGTTAAAAATATAGCACGTGCTCCTTTTAGAGAATCAAGTAATTTTACTAAAAGATAAATGCTAGAATATGTAATAAATTCCTTTTTATTTGGCCTTGATGCAATAAAAATTATAAAAGCAATAGTCATTATTGTTCCACTACCATAAGTATATATAGGATATTCTATAGTTTTTAAAATACCTGTATAATATGCATTATACCCATAAGTTAAAATTGCCTTAAATTGTATAAATAATTTTATTGCAAGCATAAATGAAAATAATGTAAATAACCCCTTAGCAAAAGTTATATGTAGCTCATTTCTTTTAATTTCTATGTCAAAATCTAATTTATTATATTTTACTGCCATAAAAAATCCTAAATGTATAAATAGTAGTGTCAATAAAAATACATAAAGTATCTCATTTACTACGCTTTCTGTAAAAAAATAATTTGCAAATTTTGTAGCCCACCCGAATTTTTTGTATTCCACTAAATCTAGTACTATTCTACTAAAATTAAATAATCCTAAGGTGTATAAAAATATCATATATGAATTTAATATATCCACATATTTATTTGCGGAATATAGAGTATATGCATATATTATAAGCAAATATGTTTCTCTGAATTTAACATTTTCTATAATACTAAATATTAAAATAGATATTAATATTACAAAAATATGTATTATTATACTTTTATTTTTCTCCATTTTTTATTCTCCATTTTAAATACATATACAGCCCTATTAAATAACCAATAAATACATGTTTTTTTGAATTAATATTTTTATAACTCTCAAAAAATCCATATTTTGCTATAAGACAAAATTTAAAATAAAGTGCTACATTTTTTATACTATCATCTAATTTTAATCTTTGATTATAGAATAAACTTTGCCCTTTTGGATTAGAGCATAATAATTTATCATATTTAGAAGTAAGACCATTTGGTAAATATTCTTTTATTTCTAATATTTCATTTAGCCAAAACATAGAATATTTCATAGATATGCTATCATATAAATAAGCTTCAGTTGTAAATTTTTCACCTTCAAAAACTTTAAATCTATAATTTTTTAAAATGCCTAATTTAAAACATAGTCCTTTATCTCCACTAGATTTATACTTATTATATACATCAAAAATACTAGCATTTTCAACGTTAACTTTTGAGCCTATAATAGTATTTTTGTCATATCCAGATAGGTATCCTACTCCTGCTTGATTATTTTCTAATTTTCTCATTTTAATTTCAATTTTTTCTAGTGCATCTTCTACTAAAGTATCATCTGAATCAAGACAAATAAAATATTTAGATCTTGCCTTTTCTATTGCCGTGTTATATGCTCGTTGTTTTCCACCATTTTTAGTATATATATATTCTATTTCTAAATCTTTAAAAGTTTTAACTACTTCTTCTGTGTTATCAATTGATCCATCATCTATTATTAGCCAACAAAAGTCTTTAAAAGTTTGCTTTTTTAGAGAATTATATGTCCTAACTAATTTCTCTTTCCTATTATACGTTGGTGTAAATATAGTAAATGTTTTTTCCACTTTTTATCATTCCTCATTATTATACCTATGCAAAAAGCTACATAGCATAATTTTAATATAAAGTTTTGTATACTTATTTCTTGTCTTGTTAAGTAAAATATTAAAGGATTAAATGACAAGAAAAAATATAATATAAATTTAAAATATCTAAATTTAATTTTAAAATATCTATTTATAATATAGAATTCTAATATAGCACGAACTGTTAATGCAATTAGTGTAGTAAGCCCTGCAATTAAAACTGCATTGTCTATAAATAAAGGTATTAGTATAATATTTAAAACAACGTTTATAACCAAAGCTAAAAATGTAAATCCAACTATATATTTACTTTTTTCAAAATAATGAAAATAATAATCTAGTGAATAAAGTGATTGTATAATAGCTGAAGTTAAAACTATTGGCATATATTGTATAGCTTTTAAATAATGACTAGGAAATAGTACTGTAATTGCTTCTGGCGAAAAAAGACTTGCCCCTATACAAAAAAATGCTAATATAGAAAAAAATATTTCTAAATTTCTATTTATCTTCTCGTTATATATATCAGAATATAATTCTGCTGTCCATGCATTAACAAATGATCCTGTTACTACTGTCAATATTCTTGAGCCTGTATAAGCTAGAGTATATGCACCTATTAATGAAAAAGGTATACTAAATTTTGCTAATATATATCTATCACTAAAATTAACTAATTGATCAGTTAATTCTATAAAAATTAGCGGAACTCCATTATAAATAGAGCTTACAAGATAATTTGTATGAAATTCCACATTAATATTTTTAAAGTATTCTATATATAAAAATATTAATAAAGTTGTAACTGCAAATAAATTAGCTAACTGATTACCAAATACTCCTAAATTTAGTTTTGATATAAAGTAAATTGCTAGAATATAATTAGTAAAAAAAGATATAAGAGAGCCTATTGCAACTTTATAATATTTTTTTTCTATTCTAAATAATGACAGTGCAATATTATTCAATGAATTTACCATAGCTATAGATATAGATAATATAATTAATATATAGTCTACATTAAAAATTTTTTCTAATATACTCTTAGAAGTAGGTATCAATATTATTGCTAAAACAAATATATTTAAGAATAGTATAAATGCAACTACTGTAAATTTAAAACTCTCTAACTTTCTTGGTTCATCTTTTAAATCTATATATTTTTTTAAAATAACATTATAAAATCCAAGACCTAGTATTATTGTAAATATTGTAGTTATTGGAGATAATATTCCTATTATTCCAAATTCTTCACTAGTCAAAATTCTAGTCATTATAGGAAGAAATACTAATCCTCCTAATTTAATAATACTATTAGCTAGTGTATAAATAAGTGTTCCTTTTAATATGCTACTTTTCATCTAATATACCTGCAATTTTCTTTATCTCTTGATCACATTTTTTTGGACAAATTAAAATATTATCTTGAGTATTAACAACTATAACATCATCTAAACCTATTACAACTATATTTTTTTTATCCTCTTTGTTTATTATAATATTTTTTTTAGCATTTAAGCCTATATACTTTGCATCACTTCTTACTATAGATTCATTTTCATCTTTAGAAAATATTTTATCTAATGAACTAAAACTACCTACATCGCTCCATTCAAAACTAACTGGAACAACTTTACATAATTTTGTCTTTTCTAGTACACCTATGTCAAAGCTTATCTTTTTTGCACTGCTTAACAAATTATAATGGTCTGGAATATATTTTTTTATCTCTTCCAACAATACTTTAGCTTTTGTAAAAAGCATTCCACTATTCCACAAATAATGACCTTCTTCTAGGTAGCTTTGTGCTGTATCCCTATTGGGTTTTTCTCTAAATTCTAGAACATTATCATTTTCATGGTGTATATATCCATAAGCTGTTTCAGGATAACTTGGTTTTATTCCCATAATTACAATATTTTCAGTATATTTTAACGCTTTTTCTATACTTAATTTAAATTCTTCATCATTTCTTATCAAATGATCTGATGGGAATATAGAAAGATGTATATCCATTCCATATTTTTTTACTAATTCATGTGCAGCATATGAAATACAAAATGAAGTATCTTTTGATTCAGGTTCTATTAAAATATTTTTAAAATCAACTAATACTTCTTCTATCTTTTTAGCTAATTTAATGTTAGTGACTATATAAATTTCATCATATAATTTAGTATTTTTTAATCTATTTACAGTTTCTTCTATCAAAGTTTTACTAGAAAAAAGTTTTAATAGTTGTTTAGGTTTATCTTTAGTAGATAGTGGCCAAAATCTTGTACCTTGACCACCTGCCATTATTACCGCTATATTCATTTTACCAACTTACTTTCTAATGCTTTTATTTCAAATGTTATAAGTCTACAATATGGTGTAGCTATCCCATATTGTAATCCCTTTCTTGCTATATATCCATTTAAATAATCAATTTCAGTATATCTTCCATGTTGTCTTAAGTCTTGATGCATTGATGGATAATGAAACTCTCCAGGATATCCTGGCTTTACACAATTATTTACTTTCTCAAATGCAAGATTTTTATCAAAATCAACACCTTCTCTTAATGCTATAGCATGAAATTCATCTATTATAGCATGCATAGTGGGTTCTAAATCGGGTATATTACGAAACTCTCCTAATCTTAAATCTGCTATTGTACACAAACTATTAAATACTCCATTTAAACAAGCTTTAACCCATATAGATTTTTGTACATCTTCTATATAATGAGTGGGTAATCCACAAGAATTTATTACTTCTGCAATTATTTTTGCATTTTCATTTCCTTTTTCATTAATACCACTTATTTCATTATATGCATAGCTTGTAAGTTCTACTTGGCTAGCTCCTTTAAGACTAGCTGTAATCAATGATATACCAACCACTATATTTTCTTCTTTTACATGTTTTTTTAAGGTTTCTATATGACCTAGTCCATTTAAAAGACAAAGTATTTTAGTATTTTCATCAAAAACATCTTTAATATCTTCTAACATTTTATCTAACATCATAGATTTTACAAAAACAATTACTAAATCTACTTTTTCTTTAAATTCTTCTGGTCTATATGCCTTAATATTTTTATTGTTTACTAATTTATCTAGATCTAATATATCTAGTCCACTTGAATTTATTTTCTCAATATTTTCATCCCATGTATCTATGACACTCACATCATGCTTAAAAGATAACTTATGCGCAAATGAGCCTCCCATAGCTCCTGCACCTGCAATTAATATTTTCATTTTTTCTCCTATTCTTCATGCAGAACACTTTCAACTGTATAAATTATTTACTTTAAACCTTTTCTTTTATTATATCATACATGTATTATACTTGCAAAGAATGAATACTTAATGTATAATTTTAGTATCAATTTTGAAAGGAATAAATATGGATAATATACTTGATAAAAAATATGTTGCTTGTGAAATAGAAAATGGTATTTATGAAAACTGGGAAAATATGGGATATTTTAAACCAAATAATGAAAATGCACCATATTATTCTGTAATACTTCCACCACCAAATGTTACTGGAATATTACATATAGGTCATGTACTAAATGTTTCTGTTACAGATGCTATTATTAGATATAAAAGAATGAGAGGATTTAATACTTTATGGATACCTGGAACTGATCATGCAGGTATTGCAACACAAAATAAAGTTGAACGTATGCTTTTGTCTATGGATAGCTCAAAAGAAAAAATAGGTAGAGAAAAATTTATAGAAAAAACATGGGAATGGAAAAATAAATATGGAAATATTATTACAAAACAATTAAGAAAAATTGGCGGTTCTCTTGACTGGTCTCGTGAAATGTTTACAATGAATGAAATTTCATCAAATGCAGTTAAAGAAGCTTTCGTTAAACTATATAACGATGATTTAATATACCAAGGTGAATATATAGTTAACTGGTGTCCATTTGATAAAACTGCTCTAGCTGATGATGAAATTAATCATGAAGAAAAAGACAGCTATTTATGGCATATAGCATATCCTGTTAAAGATAGTGATATTAAATTAATAGTTGCAACAACTAGACCTGAAACTATGTTAGGTGATACTGGAGTTGCAGTTAATCCTAAAGATGATAGATACAAAGATTTAGTTGGTAAAAAAGTTATACTCCCATTAATGAACAGAGAAATTCCTATAGTAGCAGATGATTATGTAGATATGGAATTTGGTACAGGAGTTGTTAAAATGACACCTGCTCACGACCCTAATGACTTTGAAGTTGGTAAAAGATGTAATCTAGAGTTTATAAACATCTTTACTCCTGATGCTAAAATAAATGAAAATGGTGGTAAATATCAAGGGCTTGATAGATTTGAAGCTAGAACAAAAATAATAGAAGACTTAGATAAATTAGGCTTATTCGTAAAAAAAGAGTCACACAAAAATTCTATAGGTCACTGCTATAGATGTGATACAATAATAGAACCTCGTGTATCAAAACAATGGTTCGTAAGAATGAAGCCATTAGCTAAAAAAGCACTTGAAGTAGTACGTGATAAAAAGATAATATTAGAACCTGCAAGAATGGAAAAAATTTACTATAATTGGCTTAATAATATACGTGATTGGTGTATTTCAAGACAAATATGGTGGGGACATCAAATACCAGCATATTACGATGAAAAAGGCAAAGTATATGTTGCTAAAAGTATAGATGAAGCTATTAAAATTGCTGGTACAGACAAACTTACTCAAGAAGAGGATGTTCTAGATACATGGTTTTCTTCTTCTCTTTGGCCATTTTCAACTATGGGTTGGCCTTGCGACACAGAAGATTTATCTAAATTTTTCCCAACAAATACCCTTGTAACAGGTGCTGACATAATATTCTTCTGGGTTGCACGTATGATAATGATGAGCTTATACTTTAAAAATGAAATACCATTTAATTATGTATATTTTACAGGTATAGTTCGTGATGAAATTGGTAGAAAAATGAGTAAATCATTAGGTAATTCTCCTGATCCATTAGATATAATAAAAAATAAGGGAGCTGATGCATTAAGATTTGGGTTACTATTCAACACTACTCAAGGACAAGACATTAAATTTAATGATAGTCTAGTAGATATGGGTGCAAATTTTGTAAATAAAGTATGGAATGCTTCAAAATTTGTAATATCTAACTTAAAAGATTTTGACAAAAATGTAAGTATATTAGATCTTGATTTTAAAACTGAAGATAGATGGATAATGTCAAGATTAAGTAATACATCTAAATTAATTGATGAAAACATGGATAAATATAACATTGATCAAGCTTGTAAATTAGCATTTGAATTCTTTAAAGGTGATTTCTGCGATTGGTATGTTGAAATTGCAAAAACTAGAATATATAATTCAAATGACAAAACTGATAAAATAACTGCTCAATGGATATTACGTCATGTATTAGATTATTCATTGAGACTACTACATCCATTTATACCATATGTAACTGAATATATATGGCAATTCGTAAAAGTAAATGGTGACACTATAATGCTATCAGATTTTCCAACATATGATAAAGCACTAGTTGAGCCAGAAATAGAAAAAAATTTTGCTTTTATGCAAGAAGCAATAAATAATATAAGAAATATACGTGCAGAAGCAAATGTAAGCCCTGCTAAGAAAATAGAAATATTATATAACACTAAAAATGATGCAGAAGCTAGTATATTAGTAAATAATTTAAAAATTTTAGAAAAATTAGCTAATGTAGAAAAAATACAAAGAGCAACTAATATACCTAGTTTAGTTGGATTTAGATTAGTTAGAAATACTGAAATCTATGTTCCTTTAGCTGATTTAATAGATAAGGAAAAAGAAACAGAAAAAATTCGTCATGAAATTGAAAAAGTTGAAAAAGAGTTACAAAGAGTAAATGGCAAATTAAATAATGAAAACTTTACTTCTAAGGCCCCAAGTGCAATAATAGAAAAAGAAAAAAATATACAAAAAGAATTAAATGATAAATTAGTTAAATTAAATCAAAATTTAAACAAATTTTTAAACTAGGTGGGGGATAATATGTTTACAGTTTATTGGGGAATTTTTGCAGGTATACTTTTAATAATAGAGTTAATTATTCCTGCATTAATATCAATTTGGTTTGCAATAGCAGCTTTTATAGTAATGTTTATAGCAATTTTTATTAATTCTCTAAATATACAAATAAGTTCATTTTTAATAATCTCAATTATTTTACTATTTTCTACTAAAAAAATAGTAAGAAAGATTATAAAACCATCAAAGGATGCATATACAAGTGAGATGATAGGTGAAACAGTAATTGTTAGTAAAATTTTATCTCACAATCAATATGAGGTTAAATTTAAAGGTGTTATTTGGTATGCAATATCAAATAAAGCTCTAAATATAGGTGAAGAAGTAAAAATTATAGGTTATAAAGGCAATAAAATAATTGTAGAAAAAGAGGTGTAAAATGATAATAACATTTCCAGTAATATTTTTAATATTAGTAATCATTATATCATTAGGAGTAAAAATAGTTCCAGAATCAAGCGTTTATGTTATAGAAACACTTGGTAAATATAGTAAGCAACTTCATGCTGGGCTACATATTATAAATCCAATTACCGATAGAATCGCAAAAAAGGTAAGTTTAAAAGAAACAGTTAATGATTTTGAGCCACAACCAGTTATTACAAAAGATAATGCAACTATGATGATAGACACAGTAGTATATTTTCAAATAACTGATCCAAAATTATACACATATGGTGTAGAACGCCCTATAATTGCAATAGAAAATTTAACTGCAACTACATTACGTAATATAATAGGTGATCTAACAGTTGACGAAACTCTAACATCGCGTGACACAATTAACTCTAAAATGAGATTAGAATTAGATGAAGCAACTGATCCTTGGGGAATAAAAGTAAATAGAGTTGAGCTAAAAAGTATAGTACCTCCTGAAGAAATTAGAATTGCTATGGAAAAAGAAATGAAAGCTGAGCGTGAAAAAAGAGCAACTGTATTAGATGCACAAGCTAAAAAAGAATCAGCAATACTAATAGCTGAAGGAGAAAAACAAGCAAGTATATTAAGAGCAGAAGCAGAAAAGGAAGTTAAAATTAAAGAAGCAGAAGGAAGGGCAAAAGCTTTACTAGAACTTAAAAAAGCTGAAAGTGAAGGTTTAAAATTTTTAAATGAAAATGTACCAGAAGATAAAATATTAAAGCTTAAAGCACTAGATACCTTTGCAAAGGTAGCTGATGGTAAGGCAACTAAAATAATAATTCCAAGTGAAATACAAAATCTTGCAAGCATTGTTGAAAGTTTAAAAGAAATATAGGAAAGCCGTAGCTTTCCTTATTTTTTTACAGTACTAATTTTTGAAATTCTTTCAACAACTCGATTTGCCTTTATTTTCACATTTTCTGGTGCATGTGCCATGCAAATGGCATAATCTGATTTTTCAAACATAGATATATCATTTCCTGAATCACCTAGAGATATTACATATAAAGGTTCTTTCTCCTTTATTTTTTCTATGGCAATCCCTTTTGATAATCCATTTGCACAAACTTCTATTCTTCTTTTTGCAGTTTTAAAAATTGATAAATCTTTAAATTCATTTTTTAATTCATTTAATATTGCATCGCATTCTTCCTCTTTAGGTCTAATATTCACCTTATATATTACTCTACCCTTTAAAAGCTCATATGGATCATTTCTACAAATTAATTCCATATTCCATAAAGTCTTTGGATTTTCATGACTAAAGTTTCCTATTCTTTGATCGCCATCTAATGCATCAAATATTAAATCATGCTTTTTAATAAACTCATATAATTTATTTAATATTTTATTATCCATATGTTTTTCAAAAATTGTAGTATCATTTTTTTGTATTTGAGCACCATTAAATCCTATCTTATAGGTGAATTTTAAACCATTTTCTTTTTCAATATATTCTATTTCTTTTATTGATCTACCTGTAGCAACACCTATAATATATTTTTTTTGAAATTCTCTAAATTTTTCTAAATCCTGCCTTTCAATTTTAACAGAATTTAATAATAATGTTCCATCTAAATCTGTAATTATTAATTTATCCATTAATCTTCTATCCCTAAAATATCTATTATTTTCATTTTTAAAACTTGTGCATGAGCACCGTATATTGACTGAACTTGCATACCATTTTCACTTACACCCATAGCATGAAATTCTTCTTTAATACGTTTTTTATCAACTATGCTTTTATCTTTAACATCTATTCTAAGTCTTGTAATACATGCATCAACACTTAAAATATTTTCTTTTCCACCATAACATTCTATCAAACCTAAAGCTTGAGTGTTTGTATCCATTTTACCATCTTTTTCTCTCATTTCATCTTTTAATGTTTTTAATCCATACTTGCTTCTTGCTTCTTCTTTAGATGAAATATGTATGTCTTCTGTATTACCTTCTCTACCTGGTGTTTTATAATCGAATTTTTCTATCATAAATTTAAATACAAAGTAATATACAATAAAGCATACAACACCTACTATAGGTAATAGATACCATTTTGTTCTTGTACCTTGCAATACACCATAGATAATATAGTTAATAAGTCCGTGCCCTGTTGGTGTTAAAAAGGCTGCACCTAACATATGCATAGATAATAGAGTAAATCCTGCTAAAACTGCATGTACTGCATAAAGCATAGGTGCTACAAATAGGAAAGTAAATTCTAATGGTTCAGTAATTCCTGTTAAAAATGATGTCCCAGCCGCAGCTAAAAGTAATGATCCAACAATTTTTTTGTTTTCTGGTTTTGCAGTTTTATACATAGCAAATGCTGCACCTGGTAAACCAAACATATTATATACAAACTTACCTGCACTAAATCTTGCAATATTAGGATCTATTTTTGTACTAGCATTACCTATGGCTGCCATATATGCATTTATTGTACCCATATATGTTTTACCGTTTATTTCAAATATACCACCTAATTCTGTAGTTCTAATAGGCCAATTTAGTCCATGATGTAATCCAAATGGTAGTAAAAATCTTTCGGCCAATGCGTAAAGGAAAGTTCCTATATATCCAGATTTTAAAATTCCTATAGACACAATGTTTATAACTTGTTGCACTGCAGGCCAAACAACAAAAATCACTGCAGATACTATAGCCATAACTGGCATTATTATAATAGGTACAAATCTTGGTCCTCCAAAGAATCCTATAACTTGTGGCAATTGTATAGTGACAGCTTTTTTATGTACCAAATAAACAACTACTCCTACTATTAATCCTCCAAATACATTTAAATCCATAGTTTGTATACCTAATACTTTAGTTTGCATACTTTGTGCCATCATTTGGCTAAGTTGAGCCTTAGTTAATCCATCTGCAACAACTAATTTACCAGATATTTTCAATAGGAAATTTAAAATATAGTGAAATGTTAAAAATCCTAGTACTGCTGATAGAGCAGCTGATCCT
>CABURZ010000032.1 GCA_902494065.1 uncultured Sneathia sp.
AAGAAGCTTAGCTTCTAAATATGGTGCGCGAGGAGAGACTCGAACTCTCAAGCCGAAGCGCTAGATCCTAAGTCTAGTGCGTATACCAATTTCGCCACTCACGCATAAATACATAGTGGGGTGACCGACGAGATTTGAACTCGCGACAACCAGATCCACAGACTGGCGCTCTACCAACTGAACTACGGTCACCATCTTGGAGCGGGAAACGAGGGTCGAACTCGCGACATTCAGCTTGGAAGGCTGACGCTCTACCATCTGAGCTATTCCCGCATGGTCGGTGTTATAGGATTTGAACCTACGACCCCTTGCTCCCAAGGCAAGTGCGCTACCGAGCTGCGCTAAACACCGTTCTCTCAAGACAATATTTATATTATCATTTTTTAGGCGATATGTCAATATATTTTCAGAATTTTTTTTGTGAAAATTTAAAAGCCCAGAAAAATTATAACTATGTTATATTTTTCTGAGCTCTTTTTATATACTTATTCTCTTCTTCTTTAGATAAGGCCCAAACTATTTTATGAGCTTTTTCAGTTTTTCTTAAATCAATTACACGTTGATTAGCAGATCCTCTAAACTGTAATTTTAAATCAAGAAGATCTAATATAAACTTACCATCTACTAAGACATCTACCAGGTCTAAAAGTTTTTTTGTATATGGTAATTTCTTATACATATACCCTACTACAAATTCATAAGTATATCCTGTATAACACCATATAGTTTTATTAGGCAACTCTTTTCTAACTCTTTTCACTAGCTTATATACCCATTCTTGATTGTCTGGATCTAATGGTTCTCCACCAAGCAAAGTCAAACCTCTAATATATTCTCGTTTTAACAGTTTAATAATATATTCTATGGTATCATCTGTAAAGGTTTGCCCCATATCAAATTCCCAAATATTTTCATTAAAACAACCTTTACATTTATGTTTACAACCACTTACAAACAGCGATGTTCTAATTCCTGGACCATTAGCTACATCCATTTCTTTTATTAATGCATAATTCATAGATGTAGCACTCTTTTGCTTATTTCTTTAGTTTTACCAACATTCCAGAAATTTTCACCTAGATATCCACAAGTTCTTCTTGTAACATTCATTTTACCATGATCTTTATTATGACATTGCGGGCATTCCCATTCTCCATCTTCATTTATTATTATTTCCCCATCAAAATTACATATATGACAAAAATCAGATTTTGTATTAAATTCTGCATATTGTATATGATCGTATATAAACTTAACAACTTCTTCTATTGCTTCTAAATTTTTTGCCAAATTAGGAATTTCTACATATGATATTGCTCCTCCATTTGAAATTGATTGAAATTGTGATTCAAATTCAAACTTACTCATAGCATCTATGTTTTCTCTGACGTCCACATGATAAGAATTAGTATAGTAACCTTTATCCGTAATGTCTTTTATACTTCCAAATCTTTCCTTATCTATTCTTGCAAATCTATAACATAACGATTCTGCTGGTGTTCCATACAATCCAAAACCTATATTTGTTTCTCTTTTCCATTTATCACAAGCATCTCTTAATTTATGCATTATTTTTAACGCAAAATCTAATCCTTCTTTTGTTGTATGGCTTACACCTTTAACTAATTTTGTTGCTTCATATAGACCTATATATCCTAAAGATATTGTAGAATATCCATTCATTAAATATTTATCAATTTTTTCACCTTTTTTAAGTCTTGCTATAGCTCCATATTGCCAATGTATAGGTGATATATCTGATTTAGTTCCTAAAAGTCTATTATGTCTTGCCATTAAAGCTTCATATGCTAATTCAAGTCTTTCATCTAATATATTCATATATTTTTCTTCATCTTGACCTGACAATATTCCTATTTGAGGTAAATTAAGACTTACAACACCTTGATTAAATCTTCCCTCAAATATATATTCCCCTTTTTCATTTTTATATGGTGATAAAAACGATCTACAACCCATAGGACTAAATACATTCCCTTCGTAATTTTCACGCATTTTTTTAGCACTTATATAGTCTGGATACATACGTTTACTGCTACATTTAACAGCTAATTTAGTTAAATAATCATACTTACCACCTTTTAGACAATTAAATTCATCTAATACATAAACTAGCTTAGGAAATGCTGGTGTTATATATACACCTTTTTCATTTTTTATACCTTCATATCTTTGTTTTAATATTTCTTCAATAATTTTAGTAACTTCTTCTATATATTCATCATTAGGATCTAATTCTAAAAATAGTGTTACGAAAGGTGACTGACCATTAGTTGTCATCAAAGTGTTTATTTGATACTGTATTGTTTGAACTCCTGATTTCAATTCATCATACACTCTATCATCAACAATTTTTTCTATTAAATCTTCACTTAATTTATTAGAATACTTATTTCTAACTTGCTTTAAATACTTTTCTCTACTTCTTCTTAAATATTTACCTAAATGCTTCACATTAACTGATTGCCCACCATATTGACTACTTGCAACAGCAGCAATTATTTGAGTCATAATAGTACATGCAACTTGAAAACTTTTAGGACTTTCTATCAATTTACCATTCATAACTGTTCCATTTTCTAACATATCTTTAATATTTATAAGGCAACAATTAAATATAGGTTGTAAAAAATAGTCCATATCATGAAAATGTAGTACACCATCATCATGTGCTTTTCTTAGTTTTTCTGGCAACAACATTCTTCTACTTAAATCTTTAGAAACCTCTCCTGCTATTAAATCTCTTTGTGTAGAAGCAACTGCAGCATTTTTATTAGAATTTTCTTCTCCTACTTCTTTATTTTTATTACTTATCAAACTTAGTATAGAGTCATCAGTAGTATTAGCTTTTCTTACAAGTGCTCTTGTATAACGGTATATAACATATTTTTTAGCTAATATATATTTTTCATTTTCCATTAGTTTTGTTTCTATAAAATCTTGTATTCCCTCTACTGTTAAATTATCTTTCATAGTATTTTCTATTTCGTGTAATATTTCTAAAATTTTATCATAAGATATTCTATTTTCTACAGTAACTTCTGCATTTGCCTTATTTATAGCGTTTATTATTTTTTGTCCATCGTATTCTACCATTCTTCCGTCTCTTTTTTTCACTAACACGTAAGTCCCTCCTATACTATATATTGTGTAATTATTAATATATTATCACAATATCTTTTGATTGTCACTAATTTTTTTATATTTTTATATGATAAAATTTTATCATATATCTACACAGTTTAATTTTACACGTTTTTATTTTTTAACCATTTTTATAAGCATTAAAAAAAATGGAAAACTAAAAAAATTCTCCATATTTTTTAATTAAATATCTATTTTGATTATTTAAATCTATACACATCATTTCTTACAAATGGTCCTGTAAATAATCCATTTTTTATTTCAGTAACACTAGGTATCCATTTTAAATTAAAATTATTTCTTATTTTTCTATCTAACACATAATATACATTTTCTTTATCATTTGAATATTTTTCAAATTCTTCTTTTGTATATCTACCACTTTCTATCAAGTATATTAGTGCTCTATTACCCTTTATATTATTTAACCTTTCATACTCTTTTACACAATCACCGCACCAAGGTGCGCCATACATTACTAAAGCATCACTTGGTAAAATATCTAATAATTTAAACCTATTATTTTTTTTATCTAGAACCTCTACAT
The DNA here is from genome assembly GCA_902494065.1 of uncultured Sneathia sp. Taxonomy (GTDB): domain Bacteria; phylum Fusobacteriota; class Fusobacteriia; order Fusobacteriales; family Leptotrichiaceae; genus Sneathia. The sequence goes on from CABURZ010000032.1 coordinate 3,710, forward strand.
CAAGTAACTTTTCTCGAACTTTTTTATCAATACTATACTTTTCTTTTTCATAGTATGTTTTCTCTGTAAAATATTCACTATCAAATTCAGTAAATATATTATTTTCATATTTAAATATGCTTGGAACTGAATCTATATTAAGTACATTTAAAATTTTTCTGTCCCCATCATAATATTTCTCAAAAGTATATTTTTTAGATTTAAAATATGAATTTATTTCATTTTTAGTATAATTTGGTAAAATAACAACTGCAATATTAGTCATATCTTGGTATCTTTTTTTTACTTTTTCAACTTCTTTATATGCTACATTACATGCTGGACAATCTATTTTACTATAAATAACATACTTATTCTCTAAATCACTATATTTAACATTTTTTATATTATTTTCTGTAATATTTTGCTCTATTCCACATTTACCCTCGCATTTAGCTTCACTCATAGCCATGCAAATTGAAGTAAACACAAAAAAACTTAAAACTATCTTACGCATATTCCTCACTTACTTGTATATTTTTAATATATTTGTATAACAATTAATTTTCTTCTTATCTTTGGTTATATCTAGCAAACAACTCGCAGCCAGTCTTGGATTTGTTGCCCAAATTTTTAGTGCATATTCTTTTTTTTCATACTTATTATTTGACATATCAAATTTTAATTTATATACTAAAAATTCATTTTCTCCTCTATAATCTTTAACTAATTCCAAAAATTCTTTTTCTTTTCCTTCTTTTCTTGCTATATTTTCTAATCTATAAACTACATAATCTAAATTAGCCCCATAATAGTATGCCTTAACATATTCGTTATATGCTAACTTAGCATCCTTATAATAATAGTAAAAATCTGCTAATGCTAAACTGTTTTCTTTATTATCTTTAATTTTAGGTATTATATTAGCAATATTAGAAATATTCCCTTTTTCAACACAATTGTTCAAAAGACTAACATAAGCATATTTTGCATACTTATCAATTTTTTCCAAAAGCTCATTATCAGGATCTGTTATTTTATTTACAATTACATATTGATTAATTGCAGGCCCAAAATTAGCATCAACTAATTTTTCTAATAATTTAATAGCTACTATGCTTTCACTATCTAAAGACATATATTTAATGTATAATGCAGTTTTATCTTCTTTTTCAATTTCACTTCTCAGTACTTCATACGTTTTATCAATATCTGCAGGATACTTCACAACAAAATTTTTAAATTTTTCTATTTCTGACTTACTTGCCTTCTCATTTACCATTTTATTATATATATCCTCTATATCAAAAAATAAATCCTTATTATCCATTAATTTAGTGTAGATATCACCAACTCTAGGTATTTTAGATTTTTCTAATATTTCATACGCTTTTCTATATTGAAAATTATAGAAATATTCATTATACAATTCAATTGCAGCATCTCTATTACCTAAACTATATGACTTTAATAAATTTGATTGAAAATAATCATAATAACCTTTTGAAGAATTTTTCTTATTCTCATAAAATTTTTTTATATTTTCAAAATCTAATTGTGAATTTACTATATCATACAAAAGTGTATCATTTTTATCTAATTTATATGCCTTATCAAAATTTTTAATATAATCCTTATCACCAGTATAAAGACTTACTAAGCCTTGCTCTATATAATCTAAATATCTCTCATGTACAGTTTTTATCTTAAAACAAGATACAAAAATTACTAATGAAAAGAAAAATATTATTTTTTTTATCATCTTATCTTTGCTCCTGCTTTCACATCATCATCTATAATTATTAACTTAACACTTTTTTTATCTTCAGTTGTAAGTAACATTCCTTGTGATAGATTTCCTACTAATTTAACTGGTTCTAAATTTAATACAGCTATAACTTTTTTACCTATAAGAGTATTATAGTCTTTATAGTATTGCTTTATACCTGATAGTATTTGTCTTTTTTCACTACCTGTATCTACTATAAATTTAAGAAGCTTATTTGAATTTTCAACTTCACAAACCTTTAAAATTTCTACAACTTTAATTTGCACTTTTGAAAAATCATCTATATTTATCGCATTTTTTATTTCCAAATTTTCTTTAAATTCTTCATCTTTTTTTTCTATTCTAGGGAATATAGGACTAGGAGTACCTATTTTCGTATTATTTGGATATTCTCCTATAGTATATATACTTTGCTTTTTGTACTCAACACCTATTTGTGATAGAATTTTTTTACTTGAATTTATTAATACTGGAGATACTAAATAGGCTATTCTATATATCATATCAAATAAAGTATACATAACTGTTCTTAGTCTATCTTTATCACCATTTTTAAATAATACCCACGGCATAGTTTCATCTATATATTTATTCATTCTAGAAATCAACTTCCATATTGATTCTAATACTTTTGAAAAGTTTACTTCAGAAACTTTAGTTTCAACTTCTTTTAACACTTTTTCATACATTTCATATATTTCATTTTCAATTTCTGTTTTAAGTACTTCTTTTACTACTATATCACCAAAATATTTCTTTTGCATTCCAAGTGTTCTATTAAGTAAATTTCCTAAATCATTTGCAAGATCTGCATTAATACGTATTGCAATTTGAGAAGTAGAATAATCTGCATCTTGACCTAAATTTGATTCTCTTAAAAGAAAATATCTAAAAGCATCCATTCCATATTTTTCAACTTCTTCTATAGGATCTACTACATTGCCTAATGATTTACTCATCTTTTCTCCATTTACTGTCCACCAACCATGAGCTACAATGTGATCTGGTAATTTCACTTTAGCAGACATCAACATAGCTGGCCATATTATGGCATGGAATCTTAATATATCTTTACCTACAAAATGATAAACATCTCCATCATTCCATATATGATTAAATAATTTTTCATCACTTTCGTAACCTGCAGCTGTAATATAGTTAGTTAACGCATCAAACCAAACATAAACTATATGACCAGTATTGCCATCAAGATTAATAGGCAATCCCCAATCAAACGAAGTTCTTGAAATTGATAAATCTTGTAATCCTTGGTTTATAAATGAAATTAATTCATTTTTTCTTTGCTTTGGAATTATGAAATCAGGATGAGTTTCATAATACTCTAGCAATTTATCGGCATATTTAGATAGTCTAAAAAAGTATGAAGGTTCCGATACTTCAATTACTTCTTTACCCATATACTTTCCATCAACTAATTGGCTTTCAGTAACAAATGTTTCTTCAGAAACACAATATTTTCCCTTGTATTCACCTAAATATATATCTCCATTTTCATATACTTTTTGTAGTATTTTTTCTACTGCTTTTTTATGTCTATCCTCAGTTGTTCTTATAAAATCATCATTTGAAACATCTAAAAATTTCCACAAGTCTTTAAAATCTACTGCCATTTTATCTACCCATCCTTGCGGTGTTAATCCATTTTTAATGGCTGATTCTTGTATTTTTTGTCCATGTTCATCTAAGCCTGTTAAAAACTTCACTTCTTCTCCAAAAAGTCTTTCAAATCTTGCTAATGTGTCACACAATATTGTAGTATATGCTGTTCCTATGTGTGCTTTTGCATTTGGATAATATATGGGTGTGGTTATATATTTCATTATTCCTCCTTTAAAATTTAAAATCTACTTGTCTTAATGCTTCATATAAAATTACAACAACTGAATTTGACAAATTAAGCGATCTGCCAAGTGGCATCATAGGTATTGTTATACATTTTTCACTATTTTTATTTAAAATTGTTTCAGGTATACCTCTTGATTCAGGTCCAAACATTATAAAATCATCTTCACTAAATTTAACATCTGTATAGCGATTTTTAGTTTTTGTAGTTGCATAAAATATTCTAGCACCCTTATTTTCTCTTAAAAACTCTTCATAGCTCTCCCAAACAAATAACTTAACATCTTTCCAATAATCAAGCCCTGCTCTTTTCACTGCTTTTTCATCTATTTCAAACCCTAATGGCTTTATCAAATGTAATTCTGTGTTGGTTAGAACACAACTTCTTCCTATATTACCAGTATTGTACGGTATTTCTGGCTCATATAATACGATTTTCATTTTATCTCCTATTTATTTAAAAGTTTTCTATAATCACTGGCACTTATTTTGGAACCAGTAGTTAAATTATTTTTTTTCATTTTATCTACTTTAATTTTGGGAATATTTCTATTATTTATATGCGTTATAGCTATTGCTATAGCATCAGCTGCATCATCAGGGGTTGGAATTTCGTCTAAATTAAGTATTAATTTCACCATTTCTTGTATTTGTTTCTTATTTGCTCTTCCATAAGATGCAACACCCATCTTTACTTGTAGTGGCGTATAATCAAATATATCTAGTCCATTTAGAACACATGCCAAAACTATCACACCACGTGCCTGACCTACCTTTATTACAGTTTTTTGATTTTTAAAAAAATACAATTCTTCTATAGCAACCTCTGTTGGTTTATATAACTTAATAATTGTATCTAATTTTTGAAATATTTTTTCTAACCTTTTAGGCATTTGTAGATCTTGGCTAGTAAATATACAACCATAATCAATTAGCTTATATTTTCCATTCTCTATATCGACTATAGAATAACCAACTATAGCTGTACCTGGATCTATTCCCATAACTCTCATAGTATCACCAATTTCATTATATCACAATGTGTTTTAAATGTATACAAAAATTAGGAACAAAAGTCCCTAATTCATATATTCTAGTGAAAGTTTTAGTTTTGCATTTGCTTGCATATATCCAAACTCTTTAGATACAGGGTTATAATATCCATCAATGCTACTTACTGCACTCTTTTCTGTAATTGCTGTAATATCACCTTTTACCTTAAATGCTAAATTATTATTTATATCCCATTTAACTTCTACATATGGTTTAACCTTGATTAATGAACCAAATACCCATGTATCAGCTTCTTTTTCAACTTGTTTTTTGTATTCATCAGGCAAATGTTCTACAATCTTTGAATCAAGGTTTCCTACTAACCTACTTTTAGGTGCTTTTCTTTGTTGCATTTCATATGATGCATCTACACCTACTGTTAATTTTACATTATCAAATTCATTAAGTGTATATTTAATATCTATCCCTGGTCTAAGCATATTTTCTGCATAATAGTTTTCAATGCCAGTTGTGTAATAGATGGTATCATTTTCTATATATGGTTTTAAAACTAAATTATTCATAAATTTTTTCTCATAACTAATCTTAGCCTTGTTTTTCAAATTATGTTCCTCTTTTGATAGTAATGTAGAAAAATCTAATTTATTCTCAAATGTAAATCCCTTGTATTTAACCTTAGTATTATTTTTTATATTAATATTATTTTTTGTCTTTGAATCATCTAAAATAAGGCTATAATTTTGAGTCGGTGAAAATTTAATTATTTCTACATACCTTATTTTTCTTTTACCTTCAGACTCTTCTAATAAACCTCCATCACTTTCTTTTTCTGTTTCAAATACTCTATGTACTTCATATCCTTCTTTTGTCTTATATATTTTTTTATCAACTATTTCATGACTAGCTCCACCATTTATATTTCCATTTTTAATTATGATATCTCTATCTGTAGAATTTTGAAATTTATACTCATTAGTCACAAAATATTGACCATTACTTCTTTTTACAGTTTCATATGCGTACTTAACATTAGTTTCATTTTCAAAAATTAAATCTTTTACTAAAAAGTCTGTTTTTTTGTATTTCACAGCTAAATCTAACCTATGTTTATCATCCTTTTGGTTAAATTGCAAATTAGCAATTTCTGGAAACGACTCTTTTTGATAATTTCCTTTATGAGTATAAGCTGCACTTACTTTAAATTGATTTATCTTTTCATGCTCATGATCTAGCACTTCATAGAATTTGTGAAATCTTCTAGCTTCTTGATTATTATCATAAAATATTTCTATTCTATTTTTAAAGTTTAATCTTTCTTTCATATTTTCTAATTGAATACCATTATACAGATATGCCCCTATAACTGTGTTATCATCATGTTTGTATCTAAAATCTGTATCAAGTTCAAAAGCTAATGGTGATAAAACTTTTCTAGTTAAAAGTCTTGGAATAAAAGATAATGAGAATTTATCGTTAAATACATTAGTATTTTTTAACTCTAATATACCATCTCCCTTGTATTTTCTTAGCTCACCATGTTTTTCTAAAAACGGTGTTAAATATTGCGTATACTTAAATCCATTTAATCCATTAAAATATTGTATACTTGCTTTTGCTTGTATATCGTTTGTTTCCCTAATTAATTTTTTATACCTTGAAGATAAAATATTTAAATCTTGCCTATTTTCACTATGGCTATGATTGTGTTCTTCACCCTCTTCATGATTATGCTCATGCTCATGATCGTGATCAGGATCTGAATGATCGTGTACATGACCTTGTGTTTCATCGTGGAATATTGCTTTTTCTACAGAATTTACATCACCATGACGAACTTTTAACTTGTGCGTAGCACTAGGATCATATTTATGACCATACCATTTTTCAAATTTTTTTATGTTTTCTCCAAAAAAATTATTAGTTTTTTCTTCAATTTTTTCTGGCTCATATTTTTCTTCTATTACGCTTAAATTCTCATTTCTAAATGCTATATCTGGTCTATTAATTAAGCTTCTTTTACCTTGTACTAGTACATTAAACTTCCATTTTGAATCCATGCTACTAATTGTAAGATCACCTAGCGTATACTTAACAGATGGTGCAAACCATAATTTTCCCCTTTTGGGTGCTTCAAACTCTGTATTAGCCTTATATTCAATCCTAACTGTTTTCCCTTTTGAAAATGCAAAGCTTGATAAAATAAATAGTAAAATAAATGTTTTTTTCATATTACCCCCACTACTTTAATATTTTCAAAGTATAACAAATGTTATACACAATTTCTAGAGGGCTTATTCAGATATATGTCAGGTATATTTTTTTAGTAAAATACTTTTTCAAAAAAAATAGAAGTTTTTATATAAAAAATTTTTTTGGATATTTTTCAGTTATTTTTTTATTTTAAAAAAAAATACCTTAATTATTTTAAGGCATTTTTTAAATTATTCAACACTTTTTCTAATTTTTTCCTACTACATGCAATATTTAATCTAATGTATCCTCTACCACTTTTTCCAAATACACTACCTTTTACCACAACTAAATTAGCTTTTTGTAATAAAATGTTTTGCAGTTCATCTTCATCTATACCTAAACTTCTAAAGTCTATAAAACAAAGATATGTAGCTTCAGGAATGAAAAATTTAATATATGGCAAATTTTCTTTTAAATATTTATCTAAGTATAAAATGTTTTGTTCTATGTATTTTTTTAAGTTTTCAAGCCACTTTTCACCCTTACTATGTGCTGCCATTATTGCTTCTACTGCTATAGCGTTTGGTCTATATATATCTTTTTTTCTCCACTCATCAAAATACAATAAAGCTTCCTCTTTGTTTCTCAGTACACAAACACTTGCCTGTATACCAGATAAATTAAAAGTCTTTGTACTAGATATAAAGGTAATTGTATTTTCATAATACTTTTTAAAAACATTATGTTTATTTGAAAAAAGTGTTAAATCTGCATGAATTTCATCAGAAATAACTAAAATATTATATTTTCTACAAATATTTGAAATTTTTTCTAGCTCTTCTTCGCTCCATGATCTACCTAAAGGATTGTGTGGATTGCAAAGTATTACTACATCAACATCACTTGCTTTTTTTTCAAAATCTTCAAAGTCTATTAAAAATTTGCCGTTTGTATTTATTAATTCACTAACTACTACAGTTCTATTTGTATTTTCTATTATCCTTCTAAAAGAAGCATACACAGGCTCAAATATTAAAATTTTAGACTTTTTTTTAGTTAATAACTCTATGTAAACTCTCATTCCAGATATTACACCAGGACAATGAACCATGCAATCTTCATTAAATTTATATCCATATTTTTTTTCAAACCATGATACATATGAGCTAAAATATTTTCTAGGTCTACTTGTATAGCCTAATATACCTTTTTTTACTTTTTGTATTATGGCAGAACTTATACAATTAGGCATTTCAAATTCCATGTCAGCAACTGACATAACATCTAAATCTTGTCTATTATACATTTCAAATGCTTCATCATATTTAGATGAATTTGTATTTTTCCTATCTACAATTTTATCAAAATCATACTCCATTTTATACCTTCTTAATATCTTTTATAGGTTTTTTGATATCTATTTTTCTAACAAATGTCGCAAAATCAGTTATAAGCTCATTGGTTGAATTATCTTTCATATACATAATTTGAAACTTGTTATAACTTTTTGCAAATCTGTACATAACTTTAAATTCATTTGATTTTAAATTTTCATGTACACAATAGTATGGAACTACAGCATATCCTATTCCCATCTTAACTAATCTTTTAATAGTTTCTATACTACCATTAACATTCATTTCTTTTTCAATATTAAATCCAACTTTTTCTTCAAATTTATTAATATAGAACACTATTTGTTCTGCATCACGTTTTAAATAATATATATGTTTTAACTGCTCATAGTCTTGTATATCATTTGGTGCTATTATTACAAATGGATAATCGTCTGTGTTTATCACTTTTACGCTATCATCTTTTAAATATAGATCTTCTGTTAGAATAATATCTAATTTTCCTTCTTTTAAGTACTTATACAAAGTAGATGAATTTTTTACAAAAATATCCAGATCTACATCATCTCTACATTTTAAATACTTATTAACTATATTAGGTAATATTGGTTCACCTACATTGTGAGTAGCACCAACTAAAATTTTTTGTTTTTTAGTGCTTATAAGTCT
>CABURZ010000033.1 GCA_902494065.1 uncultured Sneathia sp.
CAAATTTTTAGAACAAGCAGAATTAATATTAGAAAATAAATTGAATTTTATACATCCATGGGATATGGAAAGATGTGAGACTGTATACTCTATACCTAACAGTTGGAATGAAACACCTAATGGCGATGATGAATGGATATATATGAGAGCAAGATTAGGATATTTTGATGGTCTTATATTAAAATATACTTTAACAAAAGATATAAAATATGTTGAAAAAATAAAGGAAATTATTTCTAACTTTATAACTCATCACAAAATTTTAAAATATGAAAAAAGTACAAGAACATTAGATAGTGGAATAAGAATAGTAAATATATTAAGAGTATTAATTTTCTTTGAAAAGCATAAAATAGATTATGATAATTTAATAGTAGAACATTTATCAAAAACTTGTGATTATTTATTTGATAGCTATATTTCAAAATATGATGGGAGTAATTGGGGATTTATACAAATGGCAGGTGTTTATTCTTATGCTTTATATTTTGATGATGTGAAAAAGAAAAAAGAGTCATTTAAATTTTTAAAAAAGCAATTAGAAATGCAAATATTAGATGATGGGTTGCATTGGGAAAAATCACAAACATACCATTACCAGATAGTTATATACCTCATGTTTATAATCTATATTTCAAAAATAAAAAATGAAACATGTAATATTAAATTTTTTCTTAAATATTTAAAAAAGACAACTATTTCAATAGAAAATTTACATTATCCAGATAATACACAAATTAATTTTGGAGATAGTGATGATAATGAAATAGAAAGTATATTGTCGTTAGCTAAATATTTATTAAATGAAGAAAGTGTTTACAAAATAACTAATATTTCTAAAATGTTTATACCTGATGCAGTTGTAAAAACAAAAGAAAAGACTAAAGAAAGAAAAGTAGCTAGTTTTTTAAAAAGTGGATATATACATGTTTTTGACGATAAATTTTCATTTTCAACTTACTCTACACCCATGAGTTCTTCTCATACTCATATAGATTATCTTCACTTTAACTATTATTACAATAAAAAAATATTTGTTGATAATGGAAGATATACGTATACAGATAGTGATATAAGAAACTATCTAAAAAGTGCATATGCCCATAATAGTATAATAATAGATGATACTCCAGCAAGCAAAATATTAGGTTCGTGGGATTATGACAATTATCAAGATGTATTACCTATTGATGTAATTAATGAGAAAGAAGGTTTAATATTAAAATTAGCAATATATGATAATGTGAATAATGCTTTAATACAAAGGCACTTTATTAACATAGAAGAAAATGTTTTAATAATTAACAAAATAAAATGTAGGGGTAAGCATAGTATAAAAATGCTATATAACCTATATCCAAATACAAAAATAGAAAAATTAAAAAACCATATTTTACTAAATGATGAAATTGCATTTAGGGTTTCTGAATATAGTGTAACTGATGGGATATATAGTCCTATGTACAATAAAATATGTAAATCAAAGAAAATTGTTGTAGAAAAAACTTTTGTTGATGAATATGTTGAAGTAAATGCAATATTAAATAAAAGTGTAACCTTTGAAGATTTACAAGTATATCAAGGCGAAAATAAGGTTTTAGATAATAGAGCAAAAGCATATAGATTAAAAACTGAAAAAGGTAGTTATATAATATTTATTAAGCCTAATGAAATATATGAGGGGCAAAAAGTTTTCCACGTACAAGGGAAACCGTTTTATGAAAATGTAAAAATAATAAAAGAATAGAGGATATATGAAAAAAATAATTATATTAATATTTATGATGTTTATGCCTTTGGTGAATTTAGCAGCAATAGATAATTTTGATAAAATAATAATGAATTGGCAAGAAATATTGATAGGAGATAAATATTTTGACAATTCAGAACAAATGATAAATTTACAAAAAAAGCAAGATGTAAATGTAGAAAAATTATGGAATAGTTTAAATAAGAATGCTGATAGAAAATATTTATGGGATTTTGGAGTAAATAATGAAAATTCTTCTAACATAACAAAAAGTTATAGAAATGTACAAGCATTATCTATAGCAGTTATGAACTCTAAATCAAAATTCTATAAAAATGAAGCATTATTAAAAGATATATATAGTTCACTTGATTGGTTAAAAGAAAATAAATACAGTAGCAAAATAGAAGCTCGTGGAAATTGGTGGGATTATGAAATAGGGACACCTCGTGCAATAAATGATATATTTTCTATGCTATATCCTATAATTAATAAAGAGTATATGAGGGATTACTTAAAAGTTATTACACATTTTGTGCCAGATGCTGATAAAATGAGAGGAAGTGTAAATCCAAAATTAGTAATGCGAGCATTAGCTGCTAATCAAACAGATATAAGTAAGGTAAAGATAATTCAAAGTGCATTATTAAAAGATGAAAAGGGGCTAATATATGCAAGAGATTGTTTGAATAAAATATTCCCTTTTGTAGAAAAAGGAGATGGTTTCTATAAAGATGGTTCATTTATACAACATGATAGTGTTGCATATACAGCAGCATATGGTAATGTTTTAATAGATGGATTATCACAAATAATGACTTTACTAGAAAATACAGACTATAAGCTAGATAGTAAAAATAGTGAAAATATTAATTTTTGGATAAAAGAATCTTTTGCACCAATAATGTATAAAGGACTAACTATGGATATGGTAAAGGGACGATCAGTTTCAAGAGAAAAATCTTATGTAAGTTCTATTGAAATAATACGATCTATCATACGTTTAGCACAAGTTCAAAATAATATGGAATATAAAATGCTAGCTAAAAGTTTAATAAAATCAAATACATATTTTGATTATGTAAAAGAGTTAAATAATTATAGAGATATTTATTTAGCTAAAAAGATTTTAGAAGATAAAAATATAAAACCATATGATTTTACAGAAAATATTTTAAAATTCTATGAAAATATGGATAGAGTTGTTTATAAAAATAAATTTCATAATTTTGCTTTTGCTATAAGTATGTCATCAAATAAAACTAAATATTATGAAGCTATGAATGGAGAAAATGTTAAGGGTTGGCATACTGGAGATGGAATGACGTATTTATATAATGGAGATATAAGACAATTTAATGATGATTACTGGGCAACAGTTGACCCATATAGATTACCTGGAACTACAGTAGAGTTAAGTGAAAGAAAAGATGGGCAAGGATCAGTTGAAGCAAAAAAATCAATAGTTAGTGGAAAAGTAATAAACAATAGAAAAGCTAATATTAAAATGCACCATAATAACTTTTTAGATACTTTATCACTTGATAAAAAGTGGTTAATTGATAATGATAAAATAACTTTTAAGGGTGAAAATATTAAATTTAAATCAGATAAAATTGTACAAACTGTTATAGAAAATAGAAAATTAAATGATGATACAAATTATGAAATATATATAAATGGAAAATTAGTTAATTTAGAATTGAATAAAAAATATATTTTTAATAATGTAAAAGAAATTTTATTTAAAGTAAATAAACCTAATGAGGGGATAAAATATGTATTTAAAAATCCTGAAACATTAAATATTGTATTAGAAAATAGAAGTGGCTCATGGAAGAGTATAAATAAGAGTCAAAGCGATAAAATGATTCAAAGAAAATATTTTGTAGTAACTAAAACACATACAAAACAAAATGACAGTTATGAATATACAATTTATCCTCAAAAATAATTGAGATATAAAGCTGTATGATACTTTATGGTATTGTATAGCTTCTTTTTTATTTACATATGGTAAACGATTTTATAATCCGTCTATTGACTTTATGAAAATATGTGGTATTAATTGTATTAATAAAAAGGTAAACGATTTACCAAAATGTAGAAGGAGAAAAAGATGGTTAAAAAAGTTATTTGTTTTATGGTTTTGTGTTTAAGTTTGTTTTCATGTGGGCTAGGTACAGGAAAAAAGGAAAATAATAAATTAGTTATTTATTCAAATTCATTATCTGATGGAAGAGATGCTTTTTTGAAGGAAGAAGCTAGTAAGAATGGTTTTGATTTAGAGTTTGTATCTGCTGGAGGTGGAGAAATTGCAAATAGACTTATTGCTGAGAAAAATAATCCTATAGCAGACGTTGTATTTGGACCTAATGAAATGGAATTTTTAAGATTAGAAAAAGCTGGGGTATTGAAACCATTTAAGCCTAATTGGGTTAGCGAGTTAGATCAAAGTTTTATAATCAATAAAGCTGATTTGTACTACCCTATTGTAAAACAAGCTACATTATTTGTGTATAATACTGCAAAATATAATGAAAGTAATTTACCTAAAAATTGGCAAGATTTGTGGACTAAAGAAGAATTTAAAAATAAATATGAATATGACTCAAATGTAAGAAGATCTACAATGAAAAAAGTTATTGCAGGTATTTTAACACCATATAGAGATGATAATTCTAAAGACGGCATATCAAAAGAAGGTTGGAAGCAATTAAAATTATTTTTTGATAATGGTGTGAAATCAGTTAAAGGTGAAGATTTATATTCACATATAGCTACTAATAAAGTAGATTTTGGTGCTATGTATCAAAGTGGTGTATTACCTAGAAATGAACAATATAAAATAAATACGTTGCCTATTCCTCAAGAACACGGTGTACCTATTTCAACAGAACAAATTGCACTAGTAAAAGGTAGCAAAAATGAAGAAAAAGCAAAACAGTTTATAAATTGGTTTGGAAGTGCAAAATTCAAGAAAAATGGTCAAGTAAGTTTTCTTCAATACCTGTAAATAAAAAAGCATATGAAAAAATAGATGAAGCCACAAAAGAATTTGAAAAGAATTTTACTAAACAAGATTTAGATTGGAAATTCATAGAAGAACATATAGAAGGATGGATAGAAAAAATTGAACTCCAAATTTTAAAATAGAGAGGTCATAATGAATGAAATTTTAGAAAAGCTAATAAAAAAACATAAATTTTTAATTGCAAGTCATAGAGGGTATAGAGCTGGTAATATTATAGAAAATACATTTTTAGCAATGAAAGCTAGCATAATTTGTGGAGCTGATATAGTTGAGCTAGATGTAAGTGTATCTAGGAATAATGATATATATGTATTTCATGATGGTAATGAGAAAAGGTTAATAAATAAAGAGTGTAATATATCAAAACTAACATCTTTAGAAATTGATAAGTGTCGATATATAAATAATATTGGAAATATCACAAATTATACTCCAGAAAAACTAAGTTATATCCTTTGCAATTTAGAAAAAATAAAAGACCAGTTTGATTTTTTAATTAATATAGATAGATCATGGAATTATTTAGAAATAGTATTAGATGAAATTGAAAAATTTAATATAAAATCAAGATGTATAATTAAAACTCCACTAAAAGACAAATATATAAATATTTTAATGAAAAGGCAATATAAATTTATGTATATGGCACTTATAAAAACTAAAGAAGATTTAAAAATGTATAAAAAAATAAAAAATAGTCATGAGTTAAATATAATAGGAATAGAATATAGTGGAAATATAAAAGATGAAAATATAGTTGAAATTTTAGAAAAGGATAAAATATTGTGGATAAATAGTTTACGATTAAGTACAGATAAAAGACTATATGAAGAATATGACGATGATAACTCAATATTAGGTTATCCTAATAATATAGGGTGGCTTAAAATGGTTGATAAAGGATTTAACGTGATACAAACAGATTTTCCAGCAATAGTTAAAACCGTTAGAGATATGGAGGATAACGATGATAGAGTTTAAAAATATAGAAATTAAATTTAAAAATTTTGTTGCAATACCTAATCTATCAATGGAAATAAAGCAAGGAGAGTTTTTTACACTTTTAGGACCATCAGGTTGTGGTAAAACAACTACATTAAGAGCATTAGTGGGATTTAATACTCCTAGTAAAGGTAGGATATATGTTGATGGTAAAGATATAACAAATATTTCTGTTGAAGATAGAAATATAGGAATGGTATTTCAATCTTATGCACTATTTCCTACTATGACTGTGTATGAAAATATAGCATTTGGTTTAAAGGTAAAAAAAGAGAATAAAATAGTTATTGATGGAAAGGTAAGAGATATTGCTAAAAAGGTTGATTTGAGTGAAATACAATTACAAAAAAAAGTATCAGAATTATCTGGTGGTCAACAACAAAGAGTTGCTATTGCACGAGCATTAGTATTAAAACCAGAAATTTTAGTATTAGATGAGCCTTTATCAAATTTAGATGCTAAATTAAGAAAGCAATTAAGATTAGAATTAAAAGAACTACAAAGAAAATTTGGAATAACTACCATATATGTAACACATGATCAAGAAGAAGCATTAACTTTATCTGATAGGATTGCCATATTTAATAAAGGAATTGTAGAACAAATAGGAACACCTTATGAAATATATAATGAATCTAAAACAGAATTTGTGTGCAATTTTATAGGAGATATAAATAAACTAGAAGGTAAATTTATAAAAAAAGTTAATCAAGAATTAGGGACAGATTTTAAAGAAAATTATCCGCTTTATGTAAGACAAGAAAAATTAACATCTAATCCATTTAAAGCAGGGATAAAGTTTATAAAATTAACATGTAAAGTCAAAGACAAAGAATTTTATGGTGCATTTACAAAATATATTTTTGAATTTGATGATTATATTATAAAAAATATTGAAAGAGAAAGTGGAAGTATAAAATATGAAATTGGTGATACAGTAGAATTATATTTAAAAGAAACTGATATTCTACAATATACAGAATAGGAGGAATGTAAAATGTTATTCAAATTTAGAAAAGACAAAATAGGATTAAACGTGTTGTATTTTATATTAGCATGGATAATAATAACATTTTTATATTTTCCTAATATAAATTTATTCAATATTATTTTTGTGAAAAATGGAAGTTTTTCATTTAGTGCAATAGGACGACTTATATCCTCTAAAAGAGCGGTTCAAAGTTTACTTAATAGTTTTGTTCTAGCATGTACTGCAATAGTAACCACAAATTTAATAGGTATTTTTACAGTATTTGTTACAGAATATTTTGATATAAAAGGATCAAAAATATTAAAATTAGGATATATGACACCATTAGTATATAGTGGAGTAGTATTAGTCTCAGGATATAAATTTGTTTATGGATCTACAGGAATAATCACAAAACTATTATATAATTTTTTTCCTAATATGAACTTAGAATGGTTTAATGGATATGTTGCGGTAGCTTTTGTGTTTACTTTTGCAAAGACATCAAATCATCTAATATTTTTGTCAGATTCATTAAAAAGTATTGATTATCAAATAATAGAAGCAGCACAAAATATGGGAGCTTCGCAATGGAGTATTATAAAAAAAGTGGTACTACCAATACTAAAACCTACCATATTTGCATTGACTGTATTAGTCTTTATATCAGGTATGGGAGCAACATCTTATTCTATGATAGTAGGTGGAGATACGTTTCAAACTATAGGTCCTATGGTTCTTAGTTTTTCTGGTTCACCAGCTTCAATAGATATAGCAGCATTATTAGCACTAATTTTAGGTGTTGCAACAGCAACATTGCTATTAATAATGACTTATTATGAAAGAAAAAATAATTATGCCTCTGTTGCAAAAACTCATGTTAAATTCGTTAAACAAAAGATAAGAAATAAGACTTTAAATATTGTTGTGCATATATTAGCATATCTACTATTTGTTATGTATATGTTACCGATGATATTGATAATAATTTTATCATTTACAAATGCTAGAACTATAGGAACTGGAGAAATTACACTGGCAAGCTTTACACTAGAAAATTATATTAAAGTTCTATCACAAAGTTTATCAATATTACCATTTATTAATAGTGCTATATATTCAATAGCAGCAAGTTTAATAGTTGCAACATTAGCATTAATAGTAGCAAGATTAGTTCATAAATATAGAAATAAGCTTACAAGTTTTATAGAGTATTCATTATTAATTCCATGGGTATTACCTAAAACACTAATTGCTATTGGTCTTATTATAACATTTGACAGAGCAAGATTTTTAATGTTTAATAAGGTTTTATCTGGAACAGTTTGGATATTGTTAGTTGGATATATAATTGTAAAAATACCATTTACTTTAAAAATGTTAAAAACAGCATTCTATACTATGGACGATAGTTTAGAAGAAGCAGCTAAAAGTTTGGGAGCAGGGCCTATATATACATTTGTAAAAGTAGTTTTACCTATAGTTATAGCACCTACATTAGCTGTAATAGCTTTAAACTTTAATTCTTTATTAATTGATTATGATTTAACTGTATTTTTATACCACCCATTAAAAACACCTATAGGTATATTAATACAAAATAGTATAGATGGTGGAGAACAAGCTACTGATACTAGAGCATTATTGCTAGTGTACTCAGTAATAATAATGATAGTAGCAACAATAACTTTATACTTTGTGTATGGAA
Source organism: uncultured Sneathia sp. (assembly GCA_902494065.1). Lineage (GTDB taxonomy): Bacteria > Fusobacteriota > Fusobacteriia > Fusobacteriales > Leptotrichiaceae > Sneathia. Next base: position 8,465 of record CABURZ010000033.1, read on the forward strand.
AAAATAGAAAAGACGATAAATAAAGGTGGGCAGATTATATGAAAATAAAAGTAGTTTATATGGACGTTGATGATACGATAATGCGTAATCATGATTTTAGAAGTATAACAAAAGAATTACGATATCAAATAGAAAGATTAAAAGATAAAGGAATTAAAATTAGAATTGCAACTGGAAGAACTTATGCTTCAGCTAAAAGGATATTGAATGAGCTTGAAATTGATGATACAACAATTTTGTATAATGGAGCACTTGCAAGAGATAAATTTGGTAATATAGTGTATGAAGAAAGCTTGAATAAGGAAAAAATAAATAAATTAATAGATTTATCAAGAGAAATGAAAATACATTTAAATCTATATAACAATGAAATAGTTTTTTTTGAAAAAGAAACAGAAATTGTAATGGATTATATAAATAATAACAAAATAGACTATAAAGTAATTGATTTAAAGACTATGAAAAAGTCTAATAAAGGGATATTCATGGGTGAGTATGAAGAGCTTTGTAGACTAAAAAATAGAATAGAAACTGAGATTGAAGGAGTAACACCAGTATTTTCTAAGCCGTGTTACCTAGAAGTATTATCTAAAGGAGTAAGTAAAGGATCTGCTATTGAGCATGTATGTAAATTAGAAAAAATAGATTTGAAATATGTTATGGCATTTGGAGATCAATGGAATGATTATAACATGTTGAAAAATGTAGGTTATGGATATTTAATGGGAAATGCACAAGAAGATTTAAAAGAGCAGTTTCCAAATGACAGAATAACAGAAACTTGTGAAGAAAACGGAGTTGCTAATAGATTAGCAGAAATTGATTGAAATAATAAAATTGTTTTTTTTTAAAAGTTGTGTTAAAATTTCTATGAGAAAATTGAGAAAGAATGTGGATATATGACAATAAAAGATATTGCAAATATTGCAGGAGTTTCTGTTAAAACTGTTTCAAAAACTATAAATAATAAATCTGGTGTTAAACGTGAAACTCGTGATAGAATTTTGAAAATAATGGAAGAAAATAATTATAGTATTAATTATAATGCAAAAAGATTATCAGAAAGTAAAAGTATGCAAATAGCTATAGTGACTAATATATCTGAAAAATTACCATTAAAAAAGAATTATCTTATTATGCAACATATATTAGAAAAGTTAAAAGGCTATACAGCAATTGTTCAAAATTCTGTTAAAGAATTACAAACTAATCCTTATGGAGGCATAGCAAGGGGATATTATGATGGTATAATTTTACTAAATCCTAAAGATTTATCTTCTATTGATTATGTTCAAAAGTCTGGTATACCTTTTGTTATATCAGGTGTAGATGAAAATTGTAGTTGTGTAGGAACAAACCAAAGAGAAAGTGCATATATTGCAGTAAATCATTTATGTTCACTAGGTTGTAATAGTATATATTTTTTGTTAGACACAAAAAAAACACTAACAGCTAAAGAGAAAATATTAGGCTACAAAATGGGACTAGAGCACAATGGTATTAAGCTTGATAAAAGTAAAATTTTAGATAATTATTTTAAATCAGAAGATGTAGAGCAATTTATTAAAACAATGTATTATATGAAAAAACTACCAGATGCAATATTAATAGATTCTGATTTTCCAGCATTTGGAGCTATAAGGGCAATAAAAAAATTAAAAATAAAGTGCCCAGAAGAGTTGAAAATTATTACATTTGGAAATACATATATGTGTTCTGAAGTAAGCCCAAGTTTAACATCAATAAAGCAAAATTTTGAGTTGATAGCAGAAAAATTAATTGAAATTTTATTGAAGAAAATAAATGATAAAGATAATATAGATAATGAAAGTTATACTATACCAGCAGAATTAATTGTGAGAGAATCAACTGTAAAATAATATAGAAAAAACTCTAAAGTTATATAACTATAGAGTTTTTTTATTAAAATTTTTCATAAAATATTGAAAAAATTTGAATCTTGAAAATATATGTAATGAAAATATAATAGATAATGAAAGGATAAAAAATGTTATTTAAAAGGAATCTTGATTTAATAAACGATATATATGCTAGAACATATAATATAAATGAGTTAGCTAATAAATATAATATATCTGAAAGAATGCTCAGATATGATGTAAATGAAATTAACCAAATATTTATGAAATATTTTGATAAAACATTTATTGAAATAAAAAATTCAAATATTACAACATTAATTACAAAAGAAATGTGTAATAGTTTAATTTTAAAATTACCCATAGATGTATATGGTTTGTCTTCTGTTGAAAGAGAATATCTAATCATTTTAGACATATTGTTATTTACGAATAAATTTAAATTGCAAGAAATAAGTGAAGCATATTTAGTAAGTAAGGGAACAATAAGACATGCATTAAAAAATATACATTTACAATTTTTGAAATATAAAATATATCTAAAGGTATCATCTAGTATAGATAAAGGATATAAGTTAATTGCAAAAGAATTAGATATTAGAAAATTTCTAATTAACCATATAAGAGAAGGTGAAATACAAAATGAAAATAATCCATTCATCAAAAAATTGATTCAAAGTAAAATAGATAAATTTTCTCTCATATTTGATATAAATCAATCTAAAAATGAAATATTAAAATTATTAAATCAAAATGAATTAAGTATAAATGATGAAGCATTTGAAATTATTTCATATTATCTATATTTATCTAAAAATAGAAATTATGGAGGCTTCTATATTGATAATGACAGTATAGATAATAAATTGTTTTTAACTAATACCAAAGAATATGAATATATTAAAACTAATATTAATGCTGAAAATCTTTGTGAAAATGATGTATTAGTTATTACAGACTTTTTTATAGGCTTATACAATTTTAATAAAAATTATTCTTTTTTTGCAAACTGGGTACATATTGAACAGTTAGTATTTAATATTTTAAAAAAGTTGAGCAAGGAATTTAATGTAGACTTTACTAAAGATAGAATTTTAATAAATGAATTTTTACATCATATAAAACCTGCTATTTATAGAATGAGAAATAAATTAAAATTGAGTGAAAGCATAGTAGGTCAAGTAATACAGCTATATCCCAACATATATTTTAGTGTTAAAAAAGTAATGGAGCATTTAAAAGAAATAGTTACTATTGAATTAGATGATGATGAAATTTCATTTATCACAATTATGATAAAAAGGGCATTAAAAAGAAATTCTAAAACAAAAAGATATAAAAATCCTAAAGTTTTAATTGTTTGTGGATTTGGTTATTCAAGTTCAAAATTAATATCTGAAAATTTGAGTGAAAATTTTTATGTAGATATAGTAGATACAATACCATATAACAAACTTCAAAGGTATGAGAATATAAAGGATATTGATCTAATAATAACTACTTTAGATTTCCACTTGCAAACACACGATATTATAAAAGTAAATGCAATTTTTACAGAAAAAGATATACATAATTTAATAGAGTATGGATTAGTAAAAAGAAATATAAAAATATCTGAAAAAGATTTAATAGATTTTATAGATCATAATAGAAACTGTTCTACAAAAGAATTAAAGTTAAAAATTAGGAAAAAATTTTGTGGCTATATATAAGAAGAGCCAGAAGAGCAAAATTATAAAAATATTTTCTGAAAAATTAGATGAAATTGGATTAGAGTATCATGAAATGGAATCTTCATATTTACTTTGGATAAATTTATCTAAAACTAAAAAAGATAGCAAATGGTGGACTAATAGATTAAAACAAAAAGGAGTTTTAGTTGAAAATGGTGAAGATTTTGTAGAAAATGGAGAAAAATATATAAGAATAAATTTGGGTATTCCTACAAAATATTTGGTAGAAGTTTTAAAAATATTGAAAGAAGAATGTAATGAATTTATTGTGGACATTAAGTAATTTAGAAGTCATAGTATCTATGGAAG
>CABURZ010000034.1 GCA_902494065.1 uncultured Sneathia sp.
CCCCCCCCCCGTTTTTCAAGCGTTTTCGCTAACTTTCACTTATTATTTGTTAACTTTTTAAATTTATGGTTGTGAGGATATTAAAACATTGATTTTAATTGATATGGCTTTATTTACTATTTACAAAAAAAATTGACTTCTAATTAGAAATCAATTTTTTTCTCTTATTTTAATAAATTTAAATAGCTTTTTCCTTGTTCTACTTTTTCATCTATACCAAAATATTCTAGTACTGTATTTGCTGTATCACTCATACATTCTCTTAAGCCTATATTAATATTTTTCTTTTCATTAAATAACTTTTTGTTAAATATTAGTAATGGTACATTTTCCCTTGTATGACTTGATCTTCCTATAGTTGGATCATTTCCATGATCTGCTGTAATTACTAAAATATCCTCGTTATTTAACTTTTCTATTATTTTACCTATATATTTATCAGCTATTTCTAATACATTTGCATATCTTTTAACATTTTCAGAATGACCCGATAAGTCTGTTTCTTGTATATTTATACACATAAGTCCTTTTTTTAAATCATCTATTTGTTTTAATGTTAATTCAAATATAGTTTTAGTGTCAACCAAATTCATAAAGCTTTTACCACCTTTATTGTATACTATGTCTGCTACTTTACCTATAAGGACTACATCAATATTGTTTTTGTGTAATATATTAGGAATTTGGTTATTTGGATTTACACCATACCCCATATGACGTACCATATATCCTTCTTCATAAACTTTAGATAATGGGGCATCTATTCCTATAAACTTTCCTTTTTTTCCCCTTGCAGCATCTAAAATAGTTTGTCTTGTAGCTTTTGTTCCACCAAATACAATTACACGTTCTACTTCTACTATAGATCTAACTACACTTGCAATTTTTAATTCTTCCTCAAATGAAATATTTTGAAATGTTGTAGTTACATTATATACTTGACCTAAGTCAGTTTCTAAATTATCTCCTATAGCAACTGTATCATTAACCCACAAAAACTTTACATTTTTACCTCTTCGCTCAACGTTATATCCTGCGTCTATTAACGCTTTTTCTACTCTATCAATGTAAAATGAAAATGGTTTATTTAAAGGTTTTTGTGTCTTAGTTCCCATTATTACCTGATGTCCTAGAAAAGTATCACCACCATGGTGTTGCAATTTTGATTTTCCACATATTTTGTATGTAACTTTTTTCATATTTTCTGTTTCAAAATTCAAAATATTCATTAATCCTAAAGACTCAAGATTTTTTAATTTTAACCCCTTTATATTTTCTAGAATATGTTTTGCAGTATTTGTACCATAATCTTGAGGTCTAACTTCTACAACGTCATCCATATATCCAACACCAAATCCATCTAAAACTAGAATTACAAATCTACCCATTTTTCTTTTCTCCTTGTGTATTATATCTTCCAACTATCCTTACGTTACTAGTATGTATTCCTTCAATTAACACTACATCAGATCTTGTTACAAACATTTGCGTTCTAAAACATAAAATTATAGGACTAAAAACGCTGTATTGACCTTTTAACGATAAATAATAGTCTATATTTTCTGAATTAAATTTCTCAACATCAACCACTCTATTTTCAATGTATGCTTGTTTCATATGTCCTCTTGGATAATATCCTCCACCATAAAAATATGAATTTCCATTAAATGTATGAGATATTTCAGATATATATAGGTATGCTGGGTGTTCAACTCCACCATGGACATTTAATGGTGTAGTTCCTGTAAATGCATGCCCTGGTTCAGCTTCCGTTCCACCATATTTGCTTATAAGTTCAATATTTTCAACTGTTGTAACCGATGGTAAATTTATATGCTCTATTTTAAAACCCTTTGTATCTAAATATTCTTTTTCTTTTAACAATAATTTTAGATTATTTGTTTCTTTCAGCTTTTTATCATTTTCTGAGTACAAAAAGCACGGAAAAGATGTTAGACCGTTCAGTCTTATGTTGTCTAGTTTTAATATTTTAGGTAACAGATTTTCCACATCTTCAAACGAAAATCCTGCTTCTTGACCACAATAAATTTCAGAGTTTTCATCTACCATTCTTAACATAATATCTTGAACAATATTCAATGACTTAGAAATTTTTGATATTTCCTCTATCATTTCATATGAGTATACCGTTATTATATCAACTCCATATGATATAACTTTTGAAAGCATTACTTTAGGTATTTGAACGAGATGTCCAACATTACATATTTTACAATTGCTTTTCATTAGAACTTCTATTTCTTTAAAATCTACACATACAGCTCCACTATAACCTAATTCTTCTAATTTTTTTGCTAAATATGGGTTTCTTCCAACTTGCTTTAGCATATAGTACAATTTTATATTATTCTTTTTGGCACTATCTAAAATTAATTTAGCATTTTTTAAAAACATATCCACATCTATACAATAAGAATCCGGCAATATCTTTCCTTCGTTATATAGTTTTAGTGTATCTTCAACAAATTTTCTATTATTTTGTAATAATTTATTCAGAAACATCAATATCGCCTCTTTCTAACTTATATGCCTTTTCAATTATATTTGCTATATTTTCTGCACCCGCTCTATTAGGATTTATTCTTATCATAGTTTCAGCTAAACTAGGATCGGAAGCTATAAATGTACCAGAAACCCTATATATCAAAGGATTCATCTCAAACTTAGACTCTGCACCTACTGGATGTGATAAACCTCCAAATTTTATTGTTTTTTGCAATATATTTTTTGCAATTTTTTCTTTAAATTCTACCAATATTACTTTTGATTGAGAATTTGCTATATATACATTTTTAATATATGGAAATCTTTTTTCATCTTTTAATATTGTGTATAATTTTTCTATTTGCATAGCTTGTATACTTAGACTTACTTGTGCATATACTAGGCCACGCAATACTTGCATGGCCTCAAACCCTTGAACTTGAGATCCTCCAGAATAATTTTGTTTTCTCATACTATCTATATATTCTTTTTTACCTATTATAGCTCCTACTCCTACTGGACCTAATAATTTAAAACAAGAAAACGCTGAAATATCCGCTCCCATCTCAACACCATTTTTTTGTGTTTTGCATACTGCATAATTATCGTCTACAACTATTTTTATATTCTTATCAATTAATTTAATTTTAGTTATAACTTCCTCCAAGTCATATCTATCATCAATTTTTTGACGCGTATGTTGTAATAATACAACTTTAATATTATTATTTTTTATACATTCACTAAGTTTATCTAAATTGTTAAAGTCATATTTTGAAATATTAATTTTCATTGATTTCAAGCTATATTCGCTTGTCTTATATATAGGTCCATCATGTACAAGTATATTATCTTTGTCTTTTAAAAATTCAAAAAATGTTAATCTTAAGGCATTTGTACCAGATCCCCTTACTAAAAAAGCATCTTCTGCATTAAAGAATTTTGCTAATATTTTTTCAACCAAACGTGTTCTTTTTGGCATATTATTTGTCTTTTCAACACCTAAATCACCTAAGTCCAAAATATCGTTACCTGAAATATTTTCACCTATTAATTCAACTAATCTAAATTGTCTTTTCATAGCCTCATCTAATGATATAGATTTCAAGGGATATGTTTTCATTTTCTACCTCATTTCTTGTATAATACATCTCCAACTAAATTCATAACTTCTCTTGCATATTTCCATGTTGATTTATAGCTTCCGCTAGGTTCAACTCCATAATTTTGTTTATTTGTTAATATGATAACTTGTATATTATTATCTAGATCATACACAACTTGCGTACCTGTAAATCCTGTATGACCTACAAATTTATCAGTTGCATATTTACCCATATAACCTTTATCAATTCCACCTCTATTTATTTCATAACCATATCCGTGACCAAATTTACTTTGCTTTTTTGTAAATTCTTTAACAACATTTTCACTGTACATTTCTTTATTTTTATATTTTCCATTATTTAACAATACTTCTCCCAAAATGTATAAGTCATATGCTGTTGAAAATAGTCCTGCATGACCTGCAACACCATTATTTGCATAATATGCATTACCATCATTTACACTTCCAGTTAATGTATGTAATCTCCAATATTTAAATGAATCAAAGTTTTCATCAATTTTATATCCGAAATTATCATCATAAATCATTTTTTGTTCAAAGGGATTTCCATGCGAAGTTGATGCAATATTATTTTTACTAAAAACTTCTAATGGCAAATATCTTGTTCTTTTTAATTTTAATGGTTTATATATCTCATTTAATACATAATCATTTATTTTTTCACCTGTTACAGCTTCTACTACAAACGCTAAAGTCATAAATGAAAAGTCACTATACTTTCTATTAGTTCCAGTTTTATACTCTAGTGGTAAATTGCAAATGTATTCTAATTCTTCTTTACTGTTTTTTACATGATAATATGTAGGAAGCCATGGTGTTAATCCTGAAGTATGTGTTAATAAATCACGTATTCTAATATTTTCTTTACCATTTTTTGCAAACTCTGGTATATATTTACAAACTTTATCATCTAAATTTATCTTATTTTCAGATACTAATTTCATAATACTTTGTGTTGTAGCAAATATTTTTGTAAGTGATGCCAAATCAAATATAGTATCTTTTTTCATCTTTCTAATTTTTTCAACACCATTTTCTAAAACTTGTGCATTACCTTTTGCTTTGTAGTATAATATTTTTCCATTTTTAGAAACTAGTACAACTGAACCTGGTATTGTTTTATTTTCTATGTATTTTTGAGTAATTTCATCAATATCACCAAATTTTGCACTAAATCCAATAAAACTCAAAAATGCGACTAGAAACAAACAAAATTTTTTCATTTTACTTTTTCTCCTTTTTAAACTTTAAAAAACTTTTTAGGATTTTCACGTAACATCATCTGTATTGATTCTTCTAAAACACCCTCTTTTCTTGCTAGTGGCAAAAATTTATCAAATAAATATGAATAGCCTATTCCGCCCATAAATTCCATATTAGATTTTCTTGAAATATCTTGTGATAAAAATACTTTATCTATCATACCTAAATCTTGTAGCTTTTTTAATAACTTTGCCCTATTTAAATCAGGTAGGTAGTTATTCTTACCTATTGTATCAAATGCAATGTATACACCTTTTTTTAGTATATCAACTATATATTCTATATCATCGCTTAGATCTACATGTCCGATAATAACTTTAGATAAATCAACTTTATGCTTTTCTAAAAATTCTATCTGTCCTTTTGCATATGTTCCTAAAGTTGTATGTGTACTAATAGGAATTCCTGTTTTTTTATGAGCTATAACTACACTTTCAAAAACTTTTTTCTCTTCTTTGGTCATTTCATCTTTACTTGTCCCAATTTCTCCTAACATTCTTGCCTTAATAGTAGTGCCATCCATACCTTTTTCTATATCAGAAATCAATAAATTTGCTAATTCATCTACACTTGAATCATATACATATTCTGGCAAAAATGGTTCTTTATAAAATCCTGTAGAACAAATAAAGTTAATTTTTGAATTATTAGCGATTTCTTGTACTTTAGCTACATTTCTACCCATACCTCTATTTGTAACTTCTAATATATTTCTGACTCCTTTAGAATATAGCTTTTTCATTTCTAACATTATCTTATCTTGACAATCAACTCTACAATCTAAATTCTTTTTTGGCCCCGATAAATCTATACACATATGTTCATGCATTAATGTATAACCTTCATGTAACATTTTTTTCTCCTATCCAGCAACAACTGGTACAAATAATTTTAATATAAATAAAATATTTAATAAAATTCCAAATGCTATTGTAGCTATTGGTCCTACTGCCATATCTACTAATGGCTTTTTAGCCGCTCTATTTAATAAGTATGCACCTATAACAAACAAGAAACCTAATCCGTTATTATTTGCCATTGCATTACATGAAATCATAGCACCCACCAAAATAGCTATTTCTAATACTTTTGTCATACTAGTTCTTATTTGATCTCCACATGCTTTAATACCTGGGAATCTATCTAATAATTTAGCAATTTGTTCTAATAATATAATTTCTAATGCTAATACAATTGCACCAACTATAAATGCTAATATAGGATTTTTGATAAATATACCTATAACAAAGACAAAAGTTAGTCCAGTTGGTCCATACACACCTGTTGTAATTGCTGTTGTTGCAACTAGCGGAATAAATCCTATTGTTCTAGCTAATGCTACTATACCTGCATCAGATAGTTTACCTTCTTGCATTAAATTAAGTGATATAGGATCTCCTGCTAACATATTTAAACTAACAGCAGCTGATACCAACCCACCCATTATTGCAAGTATAATTATATTTTTCTTAACCTTTGCAACTCTTTGTGAGAAAATTCCTATCAATTTTTCATTTGAATTTGTTACTTCTGTTTTATCCATTATAGCAAATATCAACATTACAACTATACCAACAAGTAGTGCAATTCCGTCTGCATTTAGTGCTACTTTAGCTTGGGATAATTGGAATTTACCAAACATTGACACTATTTGTCTTACAATTATTACAATTGCTAAAGATAATATACCCTTTTTAACACCATATTGATACCCAACAACAAGAACTGGGAATACTGCAAATGCAACTATTATAGGACTTCCTATGCTAGCCAAATTTGGTAAGAAATTAACTGGCAATTTTGCAAATATATCTACTATTGCTTTTAAACCAAGAACTAAACCAATTCCATATACTGCACCTATTACAGCAGATAAACCCATACCTTTTTTATCATCTTGACATGCTGTACCTATAATATCTGTTCCTAGTAAAATACTGTGTATAAGTATAATACTTTTACCTATTGAAAATGGAATACCAAATCCTATAACCAAACCAAAACTAAGTGCAAAACTTGTGGCTAGTAATGATTTTCTATCCATTCTTTTTTCTAAATATTCAGGAACTAATGGTCTTAAACCATCATTAAACACGGCTATACCTTGATTAGCTAAAACTGATGCAAGTCCAGCTAGTATTGCCATAACAACAATTTTAATCATTGCAACTACCTCCAATATATTTTCCTATAATCTCTATACTACTTCTAGCAGCATTTGGAGTGAATCCGAATGCTATTTTACCATTTTCTATGCCTTGCTTTATTTCATTTTCTGTCAAATTATGCCCAGGGCTTGATACTGTTAAACATTTATTTGCACCTAATATTGCAATAGCCATAGCTAATGCACCACCTCCACCAGTATTACATGCTCCAAAGTAATAATCATATTTCCCCATTTTTGTATTCATTGCAGCATCTATATCTGATTCAATTACTACTAAATCATTAGGAAACTTTTCTCTTAAAATGCTTGCAACATTTTCTTTGTCAATTTGACCGCCAACAACAATTTTCATATATCAAACTCCTTCCAACATATTAATCATGTGTAATATAATAAATCCTTTTTCGTTCTTTGAGATAGTTCCAAAAATTTTTTCCTCAAGATTTTCAACTATATCTTTAGATAATTTATAATATTTTGAACTTTTTATTTCATCTATACTATCCTGATCTAGGCCTTCTATATCACCTTTATCCCTTCTGCCCAAATACATTGCAACATGCGTTACTAATATTGATGCATTTTCTTCAGTTACGCAAATATTATATTCTTTTTTTAATAACTCTATCATTGACACCATTTTTTTCATGTTATCTTCACTTAAAATATTGGCATCTTTCATAATTTGTAATCTTTGCAATAGTTTTTCCATGCTCTCACCTTAATTTTCATTTTTTTGAATATTTGATTTAAAAAATTATTAGTACCTAGGTACTATAATTTTTTCTAAAACTTTCTTTTGGATTTCCCTAATATTTTCAACATTTAATATCTGTTTAACCAAACTTTCCATAAGCTTATTATCCCGCTTTATAACGATAACCGCTTCATTTGCAAGATTAATATACTCTTTATCGAATATATCGTTTACGTTAATATCTGAAACTAAATTTTCTTCAATTTCATCGGCACTCAGTATCGCTTGATCTATTCTATTGTTCTGTATTTCTTTAATAATATTATCAGAATTCACATCAACCATGTTATACTTCTTGCCATCAAAATATTTACAAGATAAAAAGTATTGATCTTCTGAATTTTTATCTATTCCAACCCTAATATTATCACACAGCTTAAAACTGCTTAGTAAAACATGTTTTGAAACATAACTTCCACTACCTAAACTAAAAACTTTTTTTAAATTATTATTTTTTGAATTTACATATGCCAAATTAGACATTATCGCAAAGTCATATACATCATTTTCTAATAATTTCAATCTTACTCTAGAACCTTGCATATACGCAAAATAAAAGTTTATACCATATTTTTCAAAAGAGCTTTTAATAGCCATTGCTAAACCTTCATATCTTTTTGAATATGGTAGTGGCATAACGCCAACAACATAATTTAAAAAAGATTTTTCTATTAAAAGATTTTTGTCCTTATACTCTAATTTCTTACCAAAAACTCCGTTTTTAGTTAGTTTTATTACATTATCTTTTTCAAGTATATCAAATGCTTTTTGTATACTACCTACAGACATCAAAAGATTTTCAGAATATTCTTTTACCGATTTCACTCTATCTCCTAGATTTAACATTAGCATATCTCTTGCAATAGATATGGTTGCCAAATCTACTTTGTTTAACGTTTTTAAATTCTTCATAACCTAACTTTCATTTTTTTGAATATTTATCTTATACTATATACTACCTCGTTTTTACGTTTTGTCAAATAAAATTAATTTAAATTTTCTTCTACAGAATCTTTTATATCACTAAATATTTCATCAATTTCTGTTAACTCATTGTCTGTAATAAAATCATTTAATTCATAATAATAATCAAATGCTTTATATTTTTCTTCATTAGATAATAAGTTATATACTTCAATTGCTCTAGTAAAATATAGATCTGAAAGTTCCATAAACACATCATAAAATACTTCATACTCATCGTCATATTTAAGATTATAGTATATAAAATACATCAATTTAAATACATCTAATTTTTCATCTTTAATATATTTAGATAATATATTGTGATAATTTAATAGAGTATAAAGCATTTTTTCCGCAGTTTCAACATTTATTATAGGATTATCAAAAAACATTTCTTCTAACACCTTGATATCTTTTGAATATATCCCAACTTTTCCCATCATTAATCCTTACAATTTATATATGTTAATTCTAACATATTTCAAAAAAAACGCATATACTTATTTTAAAATATATGCATTTTTTAAAATTTATTTACTAGTTATTAGGATTCTTTCAATTTATTTTCTTGTAGATCTTTATTATCCATACTTTCTTCTTTGTCACCTTTTTATTTTTTTATTTTTTTATTTTTTTATTTTTAATACCTGTGTATTAAACTTTACATTTTCTTAACAGTACTTTGTTCATTTTTAAAATTAATATTAATTAAAAAAAGTGCATAAATTTTTCAAAAAATTATGCACTTTATTATCACATCTTATTTTTTCAATAACTTATTAATCATTTCCTTGATCTCTCTATTTTCTTTTCTTAATTCTTCATTTGATTTTTCTAGATTACTTACTTTTTCCATTAATTTTTCAACTTCTGCTGTTTTATTTGGGTACTCATTTTCTTTTTCACCTAACATTACTCCTATTCCTAATCCTAATGCTAGATTTCCATGATTATTTACTGATCCACTTAGTTTATATATAAAATTACCACTATTATTTTGTCCACTAATTCCTATTGCTAGTGAATGCGATGTTCCATAATATCCATACGCTGCACTTAGATTAAATTTCTTATTTCCACTTACTTGTGGTAGATTTGCAATTGCAATAGCGTTTGATACTCCTCCTAATGCTAATTCACTTTTTTCATCTATTTTCTTAATATCATTTTTAATATTTACTATATCTTTGTTTATTATGTTAATAGATTTAGTATTAGTTGTAACTTCTTTTTTTAATGTACTAAGTTCACTTTTATCTGCTTTCTCATCTTTTAATTTAGTTATTTGTGAATCTACATCTTTTTTTAATAATTTTAAATCTTGAACTACCACCACATGTTCATTTTTTTCTTTAGGTATATCATTCGGAAACTTTTTATCTTCACCCTCTTTATTAGGTTTATTTGTTTCATTATCATTTGGTTTTGGTGTTGGCTTTGGTGGTTGAGATTGCGAAGTCTTTTCTTCTATAATTGAGCTTTTAACATTACTAAGTTGTAAATTGCCTTTTGCCCTTATTATTAAATCTTTTGTGTCAGTAATATCTTCACGCTTACCATCTTTTAAAATATAATATCCATTAGCGTCTTTATACACTTTAGTACCGTCTTTTTTACTGTATTCAAAAGGATTTGAGTTATCTACATAATTTTTAAGTTCTTTTAATTGTGCAACATTGACGGCATCGGTATCTTGTGTTCCTGCAGAAACACCAGTTAATTGACGAGTCATTCCAGTATCTTCATTTCCAATAGATATAGCAGATTCAGTACTAAAATATGCACCTATAATTTTATTTCTTCCATTTATTCGCTCTTTTATATAATTATCTATTTCATTAAAAATCTTTTCCTTTTCAGAAATTTCTTTTTCTAATTTTCTTGCATTTTCAGAAGTATATTCTAAAGCACCTGGTCGTCCATGATACATATCATCTAACGCTTGTTTTGCTTTTGATAATTCTTCACGTGCTTTTTCATATTTTCCCATATTATCTCTAATATTTTTGTTGTATTCTAAAACTTTTTCCGCTTTATCCTTACCTAAATAATGTAGCAAACTATCTTCATCAAATATTTTATCAGAAAGAATTGAATATCCATATACATCACTTTTTCTATTTGCTAAAGAATTGCCTCCCAATGAAAGTCCATTTTTTGTTTTAGTAACTGCACCATCACCTACAGAAATACCAAATTCAGCTTCTTCATCTACCTTACCACCTGCTAACGCCATAGATTTATAAGCGTTTGAAAGTGAACCATAACCTATAGCAGTACTAACATTACCCTTAGCAGATACCCCGCTTCCAGCCGCCAAAGAATACTTTCCTATTGCTTCCGCTTCTTGACCTATTGCAAACGCTCCTTCAGAATGACTTTTTGCATAATAACCTATAGCTACACTTCCAAATTTTTCAGCAATACTTTCTGCCCCAACAGCAAAGCTTGATTTCCCACTTGCACTAGCAGAATATCCCATTGCAATTGCATTTTTATTTTTAGCTTTTGCTTGCTTTCCTACTGCAAAAGAATTTTCACCCCATGCTTCCGACTCATTACCAAAGGCGACAGATTGTTCCCCCATAGCTTTCACTTTTTTTCCAAAAGCAAATGCTTGCTTATTTGTCGCCATCGATCCCCAACCACCAGCAAATGTAGCTTCTTCACCTGCTACACTGTATTGTCCTATCGCAAAAGCTCCTACTCCATATGCTGCATTTATAAATCCAATTGCAGTAGAATAAGTACGATCTTCCCCTGAAGGTTTAATATTCCATAAAGGTATACGATAATTAGTAACATTTCGTTTTCTTTTATAATCAACAATAATATCTTTTTCACTGTCATCAATAGTAACTTTTTTAGTTATAGCTTCAAGCTGTTTACCTGCCATATTACCGCTTCCAAGTGCAATATTTGAACCCGCAATACCACCAGTGTACCAAGTTCTATTTGTGCCCACTTCATTTTGTCCAAAAGATCCTGGCATATAAATATTTCCTCTATATCCATCTAAATGCAATAACCCTAATTTTAAAATATGTTTTTCTCCATCAAGTTCTGTAACACCATTAACATTCCCATCTGTTGGACTTTTTGGAAATGACAATACACTACCGTTTATCTTTATATCCCCTAATATTGAGTTCTTTATCTCCTTTGAAACATCCTTTTTAATGGCATCATAAACTTTCTTTTGATCCTCTGTCAAATCATCACGTGCATCTGCACTTGCTATTTTTCCACAAATCAAAAAAATTATAATAATTTTTATACAATTGCTTATTTTGTTTTTAGTCACATTTATTCTCCTTTCACATCAGAATTTAATTTACTATACTTACCGTTAGTATAGGGCCGCGGGGGGGGGGGGGGGGGAGGGGG
>CABURZ010000035.1 GCA_902494065.1 uncultured Sneathia sp.
AAAGTTTAGTAAATAGAATTTATCATGTAGATAGAGGTTATGAAAAATTAGAAGAAAAGTTAGTTAAGTTAGGTGCAGATATTAAGAGAGTGAAATTTGAGATATGAGAAAGATAATAGGAATTAATCCAATAATAGAAGCTTTAAAAGCAAAAAAAAGCTTTGATAAAATAGAGGTTTTATCTACAATAAAAAAAGAAAAAATAAAAGATTTAATTAGCCTTGCATATAAAAGAAATATTAAAATACATTATGTTAACAAAAGAATGGAAAATTCACAAGGAGTTGTAGGTTATATAGCAGATTATGATTACTATATTACACTAGAAGAATTTTTAGAAAAAGAGTTGATGAAAGAGAAATCTTTAATCGTTGTTTTAGATCAAATACAAGATCCACATAATTTTGGTGCAATAATTAGATCATGTGAATGTTTTGGTGTTAAAGGTATAATAATACAAGACAGAAATAATGTTAAAGTAACAGAAACAGTTATAAAATCATCAGCAGGGTCAATAGAACATGTAGACATTATACAAGTAGTTAATATTTCAGACACTATAGATAAACTTAAAAAATATGGATATTTTGTGTATGCAGCAGCTGGTGAAGGAGATAAAATATACAATAAAGTAAATTATGCTAAAAGATCAGTTTTAGTAGTAGGTAATGAAGGTGATGGTATTCGTAAGAAAGTTCGCGAACATAGTGACATGATAGTTAAAATACCGCTATATGGTAAAATTAATTCACTAAATGTTAGCGTTGCAACAGGAATATTTTTGTCACAAATGATGGGAGAATAAATGAAATTAACAAGTAAGGAAAGAAGTTTTTTACGTAAATTAGCTCATGATATAGAACCAGTTGTAAGAATAGGTAAATCGGGACTAAGTGAAGAAGTTCTAGAAAGTATAAAACTTGCAATTAATAAACAAGAATTGATAAAAGTAAAAATATTACAAAATTCTAATGAGGTAATTACGAGAGATTTTGAGAATATTATAGAAAAATATGCTAGTTGTCTAGCAGTATATGATATAGGACATACTATGATATTTTTCAAAAGTAAACAAAAAGGGAAAATAACACAACAATTTTTAGAATTTAGAAAGAGTAATTAAAATGTCTAAAGGAATAATATTAAATAATAGAGTTTTAGATGTAGTAGTGCTTTGCGTTGTGATAGCACAAGGTTTAAAAATATTTACACCTATACTAAAAGGTAAAAAACCTGATTTTTCTAAAATATTTGAAACAGGTGGTATGCCTAGTTCTCATTCAGCTAGTGTAAGTTCACTTTGTACGGCTATGGGTCTTATTTATGGTGTAGCAAGTGCGTTTTTTTCTATTAGCTTTATACTTGCGACAGTTGTAATGTATGATGCTACAGGTATAAGAAGAGAAGCAGGTAAACATGCAAAAGCTTTAAATCAAATAATAAACAGTGAGAAAAATATATTTGGTAGTGAAGAGTTTAAGTCATTTAAAGAATTTTTAGGACATACTCCGTTAGAAGTATTTATGGGGTGTATGTTAGGAATAATTATTACATTTTTGCTTAAAGGATATTTGGTATGAAAAAAAGATTAGATGTAATTTTGTGTGAATATTCATATTTTGAAACAAGAGAAAAAGCTAAAAGAAGTATAATGGCAGGTAATGTAATAATAAACGATCATGCTGTAACTAAAGCTGGTACTATGTTTAAAGAGGAAGACATAAAGTCAATACGTATAAAAGAAAAATTAAAATATGTAAGTCGAGGTGGACTTAAATTAGAAGGTGCAATTAAAGCATTTGATATTGATTTTAGAAATAAGGTTGTTCTTGACATAGGTTCATCTACTGGTGGATTTACAGATTGTTCATTACAAAATGGAGCAAGTTTTGTATATAGTGTAGATGTTGGTACTAATCAATTAGCTTATAGTTTAAGAAATAATGATAAAGTTTTAAGTATAGAAAATATGCATATAAATAAGCTTACATGTGATATGCTTATAAACGGTAAGCCAGATATTGTAGTGACAGATGTATCCTTTATATCTCTAACTAAAATAGCTGATTGTATATATAGTTTATCTAAAGATACAAGTGAAGCAGTTTTGCTAATTAAGCCACAATTTGAAGTAGGCAGAGAAAATATAGGTAAAAATGGTATAGTTACAGATGAGCATGCAAGAGAATATGCTATAGAAAATGTAGTTGATTGTTTTAAAAATTTAGGATATAAGGTATTAGGGTTGACAGAGTCACCTATCAAAGGGACTAAGGGAAATGTAGAATATTTAATTTATCTAAGAAAGGAAAATAATGACTCTAAATAGTAAAGTTAAAAATTTAATGTGTTTTTTACTAGGAATAGTTGTAACATTTAGTGTGTCAAGATTTTGTCATGCTAAGACACCGCGTATACAGCAAGTTGTAGTAAATACTGAAAAAAAACAAGCAAGTTTTTCAGATATTTTAGAATTACAAAAAATAATTGAAACAATAAATACAGTAAATGCAATATGGGTAGGAGATAAAAAAATAACTGTTGAAGGTCAGTATGAAGCAGCACTTCGTGGAATAATGGCTAATTTAGATGATCCTTATTCAGAATATTTAACAAAAGAAGAACTAAAAGATTTGAATGAAGGATTAAATGGTACATACTCAGGTGTAGGAATGTCAATCAGAAAACAACGTGGGGAATATATGGAAGTAATATCTCCGTTTATAGGATCACCTGCATTTCGTGCTAATATTCAAATAGGAGATAGAGTAACTAAAGTTGATGGAAAAGATATAAGGGAAAACACAGCAGTTGAAGTATCTAAAATGTTAAAGGGTAAAAAAGGTACTGAAGTTACGGTAGAAATAATTAGAAAAGGTTTAAAAGAACCATTAAAAATTAAGTTAATAAGAGATAATATCAAATTAGATAATGTTGAATACAAAATGATAGATGGAAATATCGGGTATATAAGTTTACTTCAATTTGGTGAAGGAATAGCAAACGAAATTGAAGCTGCAATAAAAGATTTAAAATCAAAAGGTATGAACAAATTAATATTTGATTTAAGAACAAATCCAGGAGGATCATTATCTGAAGCGGTAGATTTAGCATCGCTATTTACGGTTGAGCAAAAAATGGTAAGTTTGAAGTATAAATCAGGTAAGGAAAAAGTGTTTAATAGAACAAAAAATATGGCATATGATGGGCCTATGGTAGTGTTAGTTAATGGCGGAAGTGCATCAGCATCTGAAATATTAACTGGTATATTAAAAGACTATAAACGTGCTACAATAATAGGTGAAAAAACTTATGGAAAAGGAGTTGCACAAAATATTTTACCATTTAAAACAGGCGGAGCGTTGAAGATAACTATAGCTAAATATTCTACACCTAAGAATTCTGATATAAATAAAAAAGGAATTGAGCCTGATATAAAGATAAAAATGGAAGCACTTCTATCAAATAAAGGTTACTCTAATGAAACAAAAATGGCACAAGAAAATAGATTAAAAGAAATTAAGAAAATTTTAATTGAAATACATGGTAAAAAAGAAGCAGAAAAATTAATTAAACAAGGGGATATTCAATTAAAAGAAGCAATTAATTTTTTAAAGAAAGGAAAATAATGCTATATATAGTAGGTACACCTATAGGAAATTTAGAAGACATATCTTTTAGAGCAATCAGAACACTAAAAGAGGTAGACTATATTTTTGCAGAAGATACGAGAGTTACAAAAAAACTTTTAAGTCATTATGAAATAGAAAATATAGTCTATATGTATCATGAACATAATAAGTTACATCAAATAGAAAATATTTTAAACTTATTAAAGCAAGATAAAAATATAGCACTTGTAACTGATGCAGGGATGCCATGTATATCTGATCCTGGATACGAAGTTGTAAATGAAGCCTTGAAGGAAAATATTAAAGTTGTAACTATACCAGGGCCATCATCTATTATGAGTGGAGCTAGTATATGTGGATTTAGTATGAGAAGAATTGCATATGAAGGATTTTTACCTAAAAAAAAGGGAAGACAAACTTTATTTAATTTTTTAAAAGATGAAAAAAGAGCTATAATCATACTAGAGTCTCCTAATAGGATATTAAAAACTTTAAAAGATATATATAATTATTTAGGAGATAGAGATGTAGCAATCACAAGAGAGTTAACTAAAATATATGAGCAAGTTATAAGAGGTAGAGTAAGCGAACTTGTAGAAATTATAGAAAAAAAACCTATAAAAGGTGAAATAGTTTTAATTATTAAAGGATTAGAGGAAAAAGATGACTGATAGCAAAACAACTATTAATTGGTATCCAGGACACATGAAAAAAACAATGGATATGTTTAATGAAGAGGTAAAACAAGTTGATGCTATAATAGAAATACTAGATGCAAGAATCCCTTTGTCTAGCAGAAATCCAGAAATATCTAAAATAGTAACAAATAAAACAAAAATAGTACTTTTAAATAAGGTGGATTTAGTTGATAAGAAAACGTTGAATTTATGGGAAGAATTTTTAATATCTTCTAAGACTGCTGATTTTGTTTTGCCTATAAGTGCAGAAAAGGGGATGAATGTAAAAAATATTAAAAGTATAATAAAAAAATTATACGATAAAAAATTAGAAAAAGTTTCTAAAAAAGGACTTCGCAAGACACAAATTAGAGCTATGATAGTTGGAATACCTAATGTTGGTAAATCAAGACTCATAAATAGATTGTCTAGTAAAAGTAAGGCTGGTGTAGGAAATATGCCAGGATTTACAAGGGGGAAGCAATGGATAAATGTTGAGGATAATTTCTACTTATTAGATACTCCAGGAGTATTATGGCCAAAATTTGATAGTCACGAAGTTGCTATTAATCTTGCAATAACAGGATCTATAAAGGATGATGTTTTGCCTATAGAAGAAGTAGCAATAGAATTAATAAAGAAGATGAAAGATTTGGATATTTTAGATAATATTTATAACGCATATGATGTTGAAGAAGAGATAGACGTACATAAATTATTAAAAAAAATAGAAAAAAGACTTTTAATTAATGCAAAAGAATATGATTATGAGATCATTTCAAAAAGATTACTAAAAGATTATAGACAAGGAAAATTAGGAAAATTTTTCTTGGAGATACCTAGAAAGGAAATGAATGAAATTTGAAGAATTAGGACTTAGCCAGTCTACATTAAAGGCTGTACATGAAAAAGGGTTTGTCAGTCCAACTGAAATACAAGAATTAGTTATACCGGAATTATTAAAAGAAAGAACAAATTTAGTGGGGCAAGCACAAACAGGTACAGGGAAAACTGCAGCTTTTTCGCTACCAATTTTAGAGTTGTTAGTTCCAGAAAAAAAAGTAAAAGCTATAATATTAACTCCAACAAGGGAATTAGCAGTACAAGTTAGTGAAGAAATATATTCTCTAAAAGGTGATAAAGATGTTAGAATAGTTTCAGTATATGGGGGAGCATCTATAGAAAATCAATTAAAATCATTAAAAAAGGGTGTTGATATAGTTGTAGGAACTCCTGGACGTGTTATGGATATGATTAATAAAAAAGCTTTAAAATTGAATGAATTAGAGTATTTTATTTTAGATGAAGCAGATGAAATGCTTAACATGGGATTTATTGATGATATAAAGCAAATTTTAAAAAGCACAAATGATGATAAAAAAATGCTGTTTTTCTCAGCAACTATGCCTAATGAAATCTTGGATATAGCAAAAGAATTTATGGGAGATTTCAAGAAAATAAAAGTTAAGAAAAAAGAATTAACTACAAATTTAACAAAACAAATTTATTTTGAAGTAAGACAAGATGATAAGTTTGAAGCACTTTGTAGAGTGCTAGATTATAAGCCAGATTTTTATGGAATAGTATTTTGTAAAACTAAACAAGATGTTGATGAAGTTACAAAAAAATTAAAATCACGTGGATATGATGCTGAGTGTATACATGGAGATATAACACAAGGATTAAGAGAAAAGGCATTAGATTTATTTAAACAAAAAATTCTAAATATTTTAGTTGCAACTGACGTTGCAGCACGTGGAATTGATGTTTCTGATTTAACACATGTAATAAATTATTCTATACCTCAAGAGCCAGAAGCATATGTTCATAGAATAGGAAGAACTGGTAGAGCAGGTAAAAAAGGAGTAGCAGTAACATTTGTAACTCCTAAGGAAATTAATAAATTATTACAAATTAAGCGTTTAACAAAATCTGAAATCACAAAAGAAAATGTACCTAATGTTGAGCAAATTTTGGAAGCTAAAAAGGAAAATTTACTTGCAAGTATAGATGAAATTGTATTAGAAGAAGATTACACACAGTATTTAGATTTAGCAAGAAAAATATTATCTAACAGAAATCATGATGTAATATTAGCATCATTACTACGTCATGTGTATGATGATGAATTTTTAAAAGAAAATTATAATGAAATAAAAGATGTAAATACTAATTTAGAAGATAAAACAAGACTATTTATAGCACTTGGTACAAAAGATGGAATGAAGCCAGCTAAATTGTTAGAGTTATTACATAAAAAGGCAAAAGTTCCAGGTAGAAAAATACGTGATATTAAGATAATGGATAAATTTTCATTTATTACAGTACCATTTAAAGAAGCAGAAGAAATAATGCATGCTATGAATAGAAAAGATGCAAAAAAACCTATAGTAGAAATATCTAATGGTGGTAAAAAAGATAATAAAAAAAGTAAAGGAAGAATAAAAAAATGAGTGAAGAAATTGAAATTTTGGTTAATACCTTAATAGATTCTTTAACTGATGAAGATATAAAAAAAGCAGCGTTAACACATAATATAGAAGACATACCCTATGATAAGGCATATAACTTATCTAGGGTTTTGTCGTTTATTCCTCTTTTGATAAATATAGCAGAAGATGTACAATCTTCAAAAAAAATGTTATTAGATAAAAATAAAGGTATAATCAAGAGGGAAAATTTAGAAAAGGCATTTTGTGAAATTGAAGATTGTAATGCAATTAAGAATTTGAAAGTTACACCAGTATTAACAGCCCATCCTACACAAATACAAAGAAAGAGTATTTTGGATATAACAGCTAAAATATATGGTTTACTTAAAGATTATGATAGAGTAAAAGTAGGCTTATTAAATAGAGATGAATGGAAGTCAAAATTAAGTCGTGAAATTAATATATTACTTAAAACAGATAGTTTAAGAAGTACTAAACTAAGAGTGGATAATGAAATTAGTAATATAATGAGTTACTATAAATCTACATTTTTAAAAGCAATACCAGATTTGATTATTAAATATAACAAGTTGGCTAAAACTAAAGGAATAAATGATTCTATTATACCTATAACACTTGGTACATGGGTTGGAGGAGATAGGGATGGAAATCCTTATGTAACGTCCAAAACTTTAGAAAAAACTGTAAAAATGGCATCTTTAGTGATATTTACATACTACATTGATTTACTTAATACGCTTTATAGAGATTTTTCTATGAGTGAAGAATTAACTAATGTTAGTGCAAAAATTAAAGATATGGTCGAAAAATCACAAGATTATTCAATACATAGACAAAAAGAGCCATACAGAAAAGCTATTAGCTATATACGTGATAGAGTGATAAAAACTGTATATAATCTAGATCTTGATACAACAACTATGCCTAATAATACTAATTTAGAAGGCTACTGCAACGCAAAAGAGTTTTTAGCTGATGTTGTATCTATAAAAGAATCACTAGAAGAAAATGACTCTAAAATAATATCAACAGGAGATCTTGTAAGCTTAATTTCAGCAATAGAAGTATTTGGATTTTATTTGTCAACAGTAGATTTAAGACAAGATTCAAGTATAAATGAAATTTGTATACAAGAATTATTAAGTCTTGCAAATATAGAAAAAGATTACTCATCATTAAGTGAAGATAAAAAGTGTAGTTTACTTCTAAATATATTAGAAAATGATCCACGTCCGTTATCTTCAAGTAAAAAAGAGAAGTCTTCTGTACTTAGATCTGAATTAGATATATATACGACAGCTAAAAAGATGTATGATAATTTTGGTAAAAATGTCATAAACAACAACATAATATCACACACAACAAGTGTTTCAGATATGCTAGAAGCATTAACTCTTTTAAAAGAGGTAGATCTTCCTATTAGTATAGTTCCTTTATTTGAAACTATAGAGGATTTGGAAAATTCAATTGAAATTATGTCTAAATGGTTTGAGATACCATATATTAGAAAAATAATAGAAAAGAATAATAATAAACAAGAAATAATGTTAGGATATTCAGATAGTAATAAAGATGGAGGTTATTTTACATCTAGTTATTCATTATACAAAGCCCAAAAGCAATTGATAAAATTAGGTGAAAAATATGGAGTGAATATTAGCTTTTTCCATGGTAGAGGTGGAACTGTAGGTCGTGGTGGTGGACCTAGTGTAGATGCGATATTAGCTCAACCAAGTGGAAGCATTAAAGGTGGAATTAGATTGACTGAGCAAGGTGAAATAATAGAGGCAAAATATGGAAACTATAACTCAGGTATATATAATCTTGAAGCACTTTTAACAGCTAGTCTTGAAGTAAGCGTTGCAAAAGAAGAAAAAGATTATACAAATTATGAAAAAGAATTAAATAAAATATCTGATATAAGCTATAAAAAATATAGAAGTTTAGTTTTTGAAACAGAAGGATTTATAGATTTCTTTTATTCAGTGACACCTATAAATGAAATTTCAAAGCTTAATTTAGGCTCACGGCCATCATCTAGAAAAAAAGGACGTAGTATAGAAAATTTACGTGCTATACCATGGGTATTTTCTTGGTCACAAACAAGAATAATGCTACCAGGGTGGTATGGATTAGGAACAGCTTTAAATAATTCAGATTTAGAAACACTAAAAATAATGTATAAGACATTTCCGTTTTTTAGAACGCAAATATCAAATGTTGATATGCTATTAGCTAAAACTGATATGGAAATAGCAAAAAAATATCTAAAATTAGCTGAAGATAGGGAAAAAGCAGAAAAGATATTTAATAATATATACGAAGAATACATATTAACAAAGGATTTAATTTTAAAAATAAGTGAAAAAACTGAATTGTTACAAGATAATGAAGAATTAAAGATAAGTTTAAGAAGAAGAATGCCATATTTTAACGCATTAAATAATTTACAAGTAAAATTATTGGAAAAACAAAGAAACGATGAAAACAATGATGAAAATCTTATAAAAGCAATACATACTTGTATAAATGGAATAGCAACAGGACTTAGAAATTCAGGTTGATTTGACAATGTAACAAATAGATGTTACAGTACTATTGTAATTAAGTACAAAACAAATTACAATAAAAACTTTTGTGATTAAAAATGATGACAAAAATAGCTAGATCATTCTAGCTTTTTTTTATATTAATTTTTTTTATTGTAGTTTTGTATATTATTTACAGAATTACTAAATAATTTAAGCCTTAAAAGCGACACCTACCCTTCGGGGTAAATTTGATAATTAGGGGAGAGATAAAAATCTTTCTTTTTTTGTTGTCTACTTAATAAAATACAACCAAACACTTGGATGTGTGGTATAATACATATTAAGAGGTGTATTACCAAAATAAATTAAGGAGGAGAAATGAAAAGAGAACTAGCATTAGAGTTTGCAAGGGTTACTGAAGCTGCAGCATTATCAGCGTACAAATGGATAGGTAGAGGTAATAAAGAAAAAGCGGATCAAGCAGGCGTTGATGCAATGAGAACAATGCTAAATAGGATTAAAATTGATGGGGAAATCGTAATAGGTGAGGGAGAGATAGATGAAGCTCCCATGCTATATATAGGAGAAAAAGTGGGATTAGCAAATTCGGATGATAATGATGATGAAAAAAAATCTGATGATATTTATGAAAAAGTAGATATTGCTGTAGATCCTATAGAAGGTACGAGAATGACAGCTCTTGCTCAATCAAATGCTATAGCAGTATTAGCAGTAGCAAAAGGCGGAACATTTTTAAAAGCACCTGACATGTATATGGAAAAATTAATAGTAGGTCCTAGTGCTAAAGGATTGATTGATTTATCTAAACCCTTAATAGAAAACATTGAAATTGTAGCAAAATCAAAGAACAAAAGATTAGATGAACTTATGATAGTAGTTTTAGATAAACCAAGACATAAAAAAATTATACAAGACTTGCAAGAAAAAGGTATAAAAGTTTATGCACTTCCAGATGGAGATGTAGCAGGATCTATATTAACATGTATGATAGATTCAGATGTTGATATGCTATATGGTATAGGAGGAGCACCCGAAGGAGTAATATCAGCAGCGGTAATAAAAGTTTTAGGTGGTGATATGCAAGCAAGACTTAAATTAAGATCAGAAGTTAAAGGAATTTCATTAGAAAATGATAAAATATCAAATTTTGAAAAAGCAAGATGTGAAAAAAGAGGGCTTCATGTAGGAGATATTTTAAAATTAAATGATTTAGTTAATACAGATGAAATAATATTTTCTGCAACAGGTGTAACAAGTGGAGATTTATTAGAAGGAGTTAAAAGAAAAGGGGATATAGCTAGAACACAAACTCTATTAGTAAGAGGGTCATCAAAAACAGTAAGATACATTAATTCTATACATAATTTGAATTACAAAGATCCTAAAATTAGTCATTTAGTAAAGTAGGAGGATAAAATGATAATAACTACAACAAATAATATAGAAGGATATACTGTTAAAGAATACAAGGGAATCGTATTTGGAGAAGTAATAACAGGGGTTAATTTTTTAAAAGATTTAGGAGCTAATTTAAGAGATATTTTTGGTGGAAGATCAAAAGGTTATGAAGATGAGTTATTAAAAGCAAGAAGTGAAGCAATAGAAGAAATACAAAGTAGAGCAAAAGCTCTAGGAGCAAATGCTATTATAGGGATAAAAATGGATTATGAAATGTTAGGACAAACAAATAGCATGATGATGGTTACATGTTCTGGTACAGCTGTTGTAATAGAATAAAATATTTAGGAGGATGATATTTTGTGGATTTTATGGAATTTTTAAATCAAAATGCACCGTGTTATGTATATGATAAGGAAATTATTGAAAATAATTGCAAAAATTTAAAAAAAGTTATACCTAACGTTAAATTTCTTTATTCAATAAAAGCAAACCCATTTGAAAAAGTTGTAGAAACTATTTCAAATCAAGGATTTGGTTCAGATGCAGCATCAAGTAATGAAGTTTTACTTTCAATTAAAGCTGGAATGAAAAAAGAAGATATTTTTTACTCAACACCTGGAAAGACAGAAGAAGATATTGAAAAAGTATGGGGTAAATGCACTATTATAGCCGATAGTTTTCATGAATTAAATTTGATAGAACAAAAAGCTATTGAAAAAAATTGTAAAATTGATGTAGGTGTTAGAATAAATCCTAATTTTTCTATGTTTGATGAAGATATAAAGTCTAGTAA
>CABURZ010000036.1 GCA_902494065.1 uncultured Sneathia sp.
ATATACTGTATGTCCAGCATTATTACAGCCTTGATATCTTACTACATAATCTGCATCTTTTGATAATTCTGTAATTATTTTACCTTTTCCTTCATCGCCCCATTGCAAACCTAAAACTACATATGTGTTTATATCACTCATTTTAAATATCCTTAACTATTACCCTTATATTCTTCTTATCTTTCTTTGATAAAGTATTTAGTAAATTTCTAATAGATGAAATTATATTACCATTTTTGCCTATTATTTTACCCATAAACGCTTTATCAATATCTACATTTATTAAAATGTTTCTACCATTTTCTTCTTCTTTTATGCTATATTTGCTATCATCTTGTACTAACTCTTTAACCCAAAATGATACTATTTCTAAATATTTACTCATTAAATTACACCTTGCCATTCTTCTTTTGAAATAAGTTTTATATCTATATTATATATTTCCCTTATCTTATCTAACATATTATCTATATCATCTAAAAAATATGAAATAGTTAATATTTTAATAATACCTTTATTACTATCTAAAGTCCTAACATTTCCTATGCCTTCATAGGCTTCTGTTATTTTATTTAATATATCTATGTTTTCTCTACCAACTTGCAAAATATATTCATACTCACTCATAATTTAACTCCCTAATAATTAAAATAAATTCGTCTATACTTAACTGTTCTGCTCGGACTTTTGAACTTACATATTTTTCTAAAATTGACTTATCAATGCTACCTTTTAAATTGTTAAAAAGCGTTTTTCTTTTGTTAGCAAATGCTAATTTTAGAAAACTAAAATATGTTTTATCAGATATCATATTTTCATATTTTTTATCTTTTCTAAATTTTAACCTTATAAATGCAGAATCAACTTTTGGCTTTGGTACAAATAAGGTTTTTGGAACTGTAAATAAATATTCTGTTTCACAATAAAAATTAACAGAATGTGTTAATATGCTTACATCTTTATCAGTACATATTCTTATTGCAACTTCTTTTTGTACCATTAAATATACTTCATCTATTTTATCTCTATTATCTACTAATTTTTGTATTATTGGTGAAGTAATGTAATATGGAATATTTGCAACAATTTTAACGTTTTCTTCGCTAATTGTTGATTGCATAAAATCTTCATGAATAAGCTTAAAATTATCATATTCCTTAAATTTATTTAATAATTTTGGAATTAATTCATCATCTATTTCATATGCACATACACTTTTTGCATTTTTTAAAAGCATAGAAGTTAAATATCCAAGACCAGGTCCTATTTCTATAACTTTATCACTCTTTTTTAAATTAATTATATCTTCAATTTTTTTTAATAATTCATTATCTTCTAAAAAGTTTTGCCCATACTTTTTTTTTAAATTATGCCTATTTTTCATCGTCTACTTTTAAGACACAAACATATGGAATGTTTCTGTATTCTTGCTTGTAATCTAGTCCATATCCTGAAACAAATTCATCAGGTATGTCAAATCCAATATATTGAACATCTATGTCTGCTTCACGTCTTTCTTCCTTATTTAATAATGTACATAATATAACTTCCTTAGGACCTCTTTTACCTATAAGTTGTAATATTTTTTTTAGTGTTAATCCTGAATCTATAATATCTTCAACCACAAGTACATTTTTACCCTTTACACTGTGAGCTAAATCTTTAATTATCTTTATTTCACGTGTACTTTCAAAGTCATCACCATAACTTGATACTTCCATAAAATCCATGCTTAACGGTAACTTTATTTCCCTTACAAGATCTGACATAAATATTACTGATCCCTTTAGTATACCGACTACTACCATAGGTGCATCATCATTTTTATAATCATTTGTAATTTGTTCACCAAGTTCTTTTATACGTTTTTGAATTTCTTCTTTTGATATTAAGGTTTTAACAATGTGGTCTTCCCAATTTCTAGCCATAACTCCTCTCCTAACTCTATTTATTTTATACATTATATCACAAAAAATTAGAAAAAAGAATAGAACTAATCTATTCTTTTGCTAAATTTAAATACACTATTGAAGCAATTAATACTATTGCTGAAAAAATTTGTAGACTTGTAAGATAATGTTTATATACTAACGCCTCTACTATTACTGAAGTCAATGGATACGCTAACTCACATATAGTTGCATAACTTGCTTTTGTAGTTTTCATTCCCTTGTAATATATTATTAGACCACTTAGACTATATACCGCGATTATAAATGTCAATATATATATATGACTATTTGAAATATATTGTTTAAATGATACTATAGATGTCATAGGAAATATTAATAATATACAAAATGTAATTACTGTAGTAAACAAAAATCTATAAAACGTAGTTGTTAAAAATGAGTGATTATTAACAACCCTTTTTCCAAACACTGTTGCACTTCCAAATGATGCTGCTGCTATAAAAGAATATATCGCAGCTTTTAAATTTTGACTTGGTAATAATTTAGGATTATTTAAACCAAATATTAATAAGTAAAGTGCTATTAATGTAATTATTAAAATAGCATAAAATCTTTTTTTAGGTCGTTCTCCTAATATTATATAAGCTAAAATTATTGCAAATATAGGTTGAGCTTTTTGAATTAATGTAACCATACTTAAACTAAAATTACTTAATTGTAACGCTTTAACTATAGATAATGTTCCAAGACATCCACCAAATAGTGATATTAGTCCGTAAAAAACAAAATCATCTTTTTTAAATTTTTTAATTTTTCTATACTCGCCAAAATACAATATAGACAATATTATAGTTGGGAATAAGTGAGATACAAATACAATAAATTTTACATCAAAGAATCCATATTGAAAATATCGTGGTGTAAGTAGCACACCATCTATCCCCCACATACAAGCCCCAAGTGTAATTAAAAGCCATCCGTAGTTCATTTTGCCACCTCTTCTTTTTCTATATTATATATGATATAATGAAACATAGAATTTTACAAGGAGGAATTATGTTATATATATTATTAAGCAGTTTACTTACAGCAATATTTATACTATTAATTTTACTAATACTATTTTTTTTAATAATGAAGAATATAAAAGGTTCATCTAGCAAAACCAGCAATAAAAATTACTGTAAAAAACAAAAAAATGCGAAAACTATTATTTTATCTTTTGAAAATATCTCTTACGATGCAGAAAATAATCCATTTGAAAATAAGCAGTCATTTTTCAACTTAAAAGAAAAATTAAAAGATATTGCAGTTAATAATAAGATAGAAAAAATAATAATTGATGTAAATAACTGCCCATTTACAAGTACACAAGTTGAAGAACTTTATCCAATATTTAAAAAGCTAAACAAAACAAAAGAAGTTATAGCACTATCAAAACTATTAGATAATACAAGCTACATGGTTGCACTATTAGCAGATAAAATATATCTTGAAAATACTATAAATTCAACTTTATTACTAAGAGGTTACTATAGAAAATTATGTTACTTTAAAGACTTTTTTAATAAAGTAGGTATTGATTTCAAAATATTACATATAGGTGATTATAAGGCAGCTGGTGAAAATTTTTCAAGAAAAGATATGAGTAACACATTAAAAGAAAATTTGAATGATTTATATAATGAAAAATTACAATATTTTATTGATTTTGTAAAAGAGCGAAGAAATGTTGATATTACAGTACCACTATTACAAGGTAAGCTATTTTTAAATGAAGATCCATCACTTATTGATGGTCGATTAAATATAGGACAATACTTAAAAAAAGAAGAACATTTATTCCAGATTAATAATTATAAAATTAAAAGAAAAGAAAAATCAAAAAATACCCTTGCAGTTATAACTCTTGAAGGGCAAATAAAGCAAAGTGATTTAAGTTATGAACAAGTAGAAGAAAAAATTGATAGAATTAAAGATATAAAGAACCTTAAAGGTATAGTATTAGAAATAAACTCACCTGGAGGATCTGCATATGATTCAAGCTTAATTCATTCATATATTACTGAAAATATAGATGTACCAATTTTTGTTTCAATGAAAGATGTATGTGCTTCAGGTGGATATTTTATAGCAACAACAGGTAAAAAAATATTTGCAAACCAAAATACTATTACTGGATCTATAGGTGTTGTAAGTATGTATCCTATAGTCTCAAGCCTTGCAAAAAAAATAGGTTTAAATTATGATGGACTACAATACGGTAAAACAACAGAATACGGTAATTTATATGAGCATTTACAAAATGATACAAAAGATGGTATTATTGATCACATGAATAAAGTTTATAATGAATTTAAATCAGTTGTTATAAAATCAAGACACATGTCAGACACTAGATTAGAAAGAATTGCACAAGGTAGAGTTTGGAATGCAAAAGATGCAAAATATAATGGATTAATTGATGATATAAAAACTACTGATGAAGTTATACAAGAACTAGCAAATTATCTTGACCTTAAAGATTACAAAGTGGTTAAAATTAACAAAAAATGGAATTTCAAAAATTATGCAAAAGGAAAACTACCATTACTTAATTATTCAGAATATTTAAATGTACCGCTTATGTTATTTGATGAAAAATTTATTTAATAGTAAAAAATGAGGTTCCCCTCATTTTTTTATAGAAAGCTTTCTTAAAATTACCTTCATTAATTTTCCACTATCTCTTATTTCATTAATTTCTGCATCAGTTATATAGTCTTCCAATTTTAATTTGCTATACCCTAGTGCTTCTAAAGCTTGTTTTATTTCAGATTTAATAATATGAGTTGAAAACACTTGTATGTCTTTCTCATGTATCATATCATCTAGTTTATCATGTAATTCTATTATTAATTTCTGTGCTTTTTTTATACCCAATCCATTAACTTTTGATAATAATTTTGCATCTTCGTTAGAAATTATGCTAACTAACTCATTCGGTGTGTAGACCGATAATATTGTAAGACCTATTTTGGGTCCTATTCCACTAACTGTTATTATTTTTCTAAATAAATTTCTTTCATTCAAAGTTTTAAATCCATAAAGTCTTATATCATCTTCTTTTACATGCATATATGCATATAATTTTTCATCTTCACCTATATTTACTAAATTTTCATATGTTTTAAATGGAATATATAATATATAGCCTATGCCATTTACATCAATACACGCATTATCCAATGCTTTGGAAGATAATTTACCCCTTATATACTCGTACATCTATATCATCAACTCCCAATATTTTTAATGCTTTTTCTTTAAAGTTCTCTTTATTTTTAGAAACGTAAAATACTATATCTCCTTTATCTTCTTTAACTTTTAATGCTTCCACAGCTTTTTTTGCTGGATCTATCAAATTTGCATTAGGATATCTAGACTGTATTTCATCATAAAGAAGAGGAAAATGTGTACATCCTAAAAGAATATTGTTAACTTTTTTTACATTATTTAAATATTCATCTAATATATTATTTACATCTTTTTTTTGCATATTTTCAGCACATTGTACTAATTTTGGTGCTGCTATTTTATTATTTATTCTATTTCCAAGTTTTATTTCGTATGCTCTAGAATTTATAGTAGCCTGTGTTGCAAGCAAAGTAATATTTTCAATATTACTTTTTTTTATATACTCGCATACAGGATCAATTACACCTATTATAGGAATAGAAAATTCTTCTTTTAGTGTATCTAATGCTATAGCACTAGCCGTATTGCAAGCTATTAATACTTCTTTAACATTTTGAGTTAAAAAGAATTTCAATATATTTCTAGCATAAGTTATAATTTCATCCTTTGTTTTTGTACCATATGGAAAATTTATAGTATCTGCAAAATATATTATCTTTTCATCATTATATTTTTGTATTAAGTATTTTAAAACACTAAGTCCACCTAATCCAGAGTCAAATATACCTATAGCCATTATATATTAAAAATCTCCTTTATTTTTTTTGCAACAGAACTGTCACTATTTTTTCCTATAACCTCTAATTCTAAATTTTTTAACTTTAATTCTTCACTTGCATTTTCCATGATAAATCCTTTTTTTACTACCTTAAGCATTTCAACATCATTAAATCCATCTCCAAATGCAATTGCATTATCCAAATTATATCCTTTTAATTTAGCAAGTTCTATTAAAGCATTCCCTTTAGTAGCTTTTTTTGAAAATATCTCAAAACAAAATGGTAATGTAAATGCACAATTTACCTTATCTCCAAAATTAGATAAAATATATTCTTCTAATTTTACTAATTCATCATGCTCCCCAAAAAAGAAAAATTTTGTAATTCCTTTTGTATTAACTTCTTTTTTAGGATAAAATTCATACTGCCATGTTGGTTCAGTCCATTCATTTATTATATGATCTTTTGAAATTTTTTCATTTACTATCCATTTTTCATCAGAAATAATATTTATTATTATATCTTCACCATATTTCTTATAATCCATGTTTACTATTTTTTTTGCAACATCTTCATCTAATATGTATCTAAATAATTCCGTATTATCAACATCATATAGACTAGCTCCATTAGTCGTTATCATAGGAATATCCAACTCTAATTGTTCTTTAACCCTCATAGCATCAACAAATGATCTACCTGTAGCTATAACTATATTTACTTTTGCAGTATATAAATCACGCAAAACTTTTTTTGTATAGTCATCTACCCTATGGTTTGTATTTAATAAAGTCCCATCTAAATCAGTAACCACTAAATTATACATTTAACCTCCCAACAATTCATTAAAAAATATATAAATACACGCATTAACAGACACATTATTTTTCAAACTATTTTTTAAGTTCGTTAAATAAATATACTTTTTACCACTCAGCTTATATCTTGAAACTATTAGCACTCTTTTTAAAAATTTTAGTGCTAAATTTCTATCTTTAGATAGTATATCACATAGTCTTTGAATGATATCTAATTTCTCTTTATATTCCAAAAATTTTAAATTATTCACTAAATATCTAATTGCTAGCTCATACTTTATTTTATTTACTATATCAACATTGCCGTTTAAATACTCTATTATAGAATCTAAAAAATTTTCATTACTATATTCATCTATATTTAATTTTTTTTCTACATACTCATCTAGATAATCATTATTCCCATCAAAAAGATTATATATATCTTGATCAATGTCATACTTTTTACTTTCTACATATATCTTAATAGCTCTCGAGAGTATAGTTTTAGGTAATTTATCCATAGTATGTGTTAAAAGAAGAAAATATGTTCCTTTAGTGGGCTCTTCTATAACTTTCAATAGTGCATTAGCAGCATCATTACGTATATTTTCCATATTTAGTATAAGTATTTTTATACCTGAATAAGATGATTCACTAGATTTGGAAATAACTAATCTTACATCATTCATCTTTAATTCATCATAATATGCAATATCTTGCTCAATATAGTCTAAATTTTGTTTTTTAAAGATATTTTTTGCATAATCTAATGCTTTTTTTTGTAAATTTACTCTTTTATCAGAATAAAGTAAATATGTACAAGAACTCATTTTAATATTCCTTTACTTGTAAAGTATTTAATAAAGCTTTATTATTAAAAGCGTAACCTCCACCTAATACAACAGAATCTAGTGGATTTTTTGAAACGAACACTTTAACTCTAACTTCTTGTTCTAGTAATTGTGCAAACCCTTTAATTAAAGCTCCCCCTCCTGTCATAATTATACCATTTTCTAATAAATCTGCTGCAAGTTCTGGAGGACATTTTTCAAGGACTTCTTTTGCTGCATTTATTATAGCATCTAGTGAATTTTTCATAGCTTCATTTATTTCATTTTCATTTATCTCTATACTATCTGGTGTTCCAATTTCAACATTCAATCCTTTTACTGTCAAACTTTTTGGATCGCTAACTTTAATGGCTGTTGCTAAATCTTTTTTCAATTTTTCCACAGCCCTCTCTCCTATTTGCAGGCTATATTTATTCTTTATATATCTCATTATATCGTTATCAAAAGTATTACCTGCTATTTTAATAGATCTTGAAGATATTACTTCATTTAGTGATAAAATTGCAACATCTGTTGATCCACCACCTATATCCACAACCATGTGACCAGATGGTTTAGAAATATCTATACCTGATCCTATTATAGCTGCACGTCCTTCTTCAATTATATATATTTTTTTAGCTCCTATAACTGAATCGAACAGTGCTTTACGCTCTACCGTTGTAACTTCTAATGGCACACATATCATTACTTCAGGTTTAAATATTGCATGTCCATATATTTTTGTTATAAAATGATTAAGCATTTCTTTAGTTATATCAAGATCTGCTATTACACCATCTTTTAACGGCTTTATAGCAATAGTACTGTTTGGAGTTCTACCCAACATATCTCTAGCTTCATGTCCTACGGCACGAACTTTACGTGTCTTTTTATCAATTGCAACTACTGATGGCTCATTTAAAACTATCTTTTCAAGTTGTCTATCATAAATCAGAACATTTGCAGTACCTAAATCAATTGAAATACTTTTTTTAATTCTAAGCATTCTAAAAAATTTTCTTATATCCATCTATTTGTCGCTAACACTTATTTCTAATTTAGCTAACTCCTCTCTTATTACATCAGATAATTCATAGTTTTTTTGTGCTCTCAACTTATTTCTCACATTAATTAATAACTCTATTAATTTTTCTTCATTACTTTGTTCTTTATCTAATCCTAAATCTATTCCTAAAACATTAAGCAAAACATTATTAATTTCTTCAAATGCTTTGTATACATTAACAGTATCATTATTTGAAATTAATTTATTTATTTGCTTAACTGCTATAGATATAAATGACAATGCCTTTGGTGTATTTAGATCATCATTTAATGCATCGATAAATTCACTTTTAAATTTTGATAAAATTTCATCTAAATTACTTGGAATATTACCTTTATTATTCATTTTAAAGTTTTTCAAAGAATTTTTTAATTTAAATAATGTTTTCTTTGAGACTTCTAAATCATCGTATGAAAAATTCAAATTTTTTCTATAATGACTTGTAAGTATAAAATGTCTAACAGTAGCTCCATCAAATTTTTCTAAAACATCTCTAAGTAACATAAAATTACCTAATGATTTACTCATTTTTTCACTATTAACTGTTATATAGCTATTGTGTAACCAATATTTTACAAATTCTTTCCCATCTGTTATACCGCAGTTACTTTGAGCTCTCTCATTTTCATGATGAGGAAATATCAAATCTTGACCACCTGCATGTATGTCTATTTGACTTCCAAGATATCTATTTATCATAGCACTGCATTCAATATGCCAACCAGGTCTGCCATCACCAAAATCTGAATTATAGTATGGCTCATTTTCTTTTTTACCTTTCCACAAAACAAAATCATTAGGATCTTCTTTTTCTAAATCAACATCTATTCTAACTCCAGAATTTAAATTCTCTTGTTTCTGATTTGATAATTTACCATAATCTTTGTATTTTTTTATAGAAAATACAATATCATTTCCCTTTTTATACGCATATCCCTTATCTAAAAGAGATTGTATTAATTTCTTTATTTCATCCAAATTTTCAGTAACTCTAGGTCGTATTATTTCTGGTAATAAATTAAGTTTACTTGTATCTTCAAAAAATGCATCTATGTATTTTTTAGTTATAACATCGCATGAAACATTTTCTTCTATAGCTTTTTTTATTATCTTATCATCAATATCTGTGAAGTTTTGTACATATTTAACTTTGTATCCGTCAAACTTTAAAACTCTTGCTAATACATCAAATATTATTATAGGGCGTGTATTACCTATATGTATATAGTTATATACTGTAGGTCCACAAACATACATTTTTACTTTTCCTTCATTTATAGGTACAAATTTTTCAATTCTATTAGTAAATGTATTATATAATTCCATATTATTTCCTTTCTATTTCAATGTTACAACGGTACAACCGTGTCCCCCTTCACCTTGAGGAGCATCATTAAATTCTAAAACATATGGTGAGTCTTTTAGATAATCACGTATTTTTTGACGCAATACCATAGTACCTTTACCATGTACTATATATACTAAATTGTATCCAGATAGTGTTGCATTATCTAGAAAAGCTTCAATTTCATGTATTGCATCACTTGCAATTTTACCTCTAACGTCAATTTCTGTTTTAGAAGTAGTTCTTTTATATGAAATATTTCCCTTAGGCAAATTATTTTTTTTAACAATTTTTTTTACATCACTAGTATTAATAACCATTTTTAAAATACCTGCTTGTACTTGCAAGTTAGCATTATCTAATATTTTTAGTATAGTGGCATTTTTATTCAATGATTTAACTAATACTTCTTCACCAACTTTAAATCCTAAATTGCTTGATTCAATATTTTTACTTTTTTTATTTTTCTTTTTATCTTCTATAATAGAACTATAAAGCATATTAATGTTTCTTTGTGTTTCTTTAACACTTTGCATACTTGCTTCATCTTGATTAATTTTTTCAATCAATGCTTTTGCTTTAGCTTGCATATTTCTAATATATTCATCTGCTTTTAAAATACTATCTTGTATAATTTTTTCTTTTTGATTTTCTAACTCTATCAATTTGTTTTCATATTCATTTTTAGACTTTTCCAAATCTTGTTGCATAATTTTTAATTTTTCGTTTGCTATA
>CABURZ010000037.1 GCA_902494065.1 uncultured Sneathia sp.
ATTAAGAGTTTATGAAAGCGAAGATGTAATATTAAAAAAATATTAAACATCTTAACATAATTATATAAAAAATAAAATAAAAAAATCAAATATAAAATGTCAAAGTGTTGCATTTCAAATTTTAAATTACTCAAAAAGATATTGTTATTGGAAAATTTTAAAATTAATGGTAAAATTATTATGTATTTAGGAGAGTGGTATATATGAAAAAGAGTTTAAAAAAAATCAATAAAATATTTGATTGGAGTTGTAAAAAAACTGACGTTTTAAAAAAATATCCATCAACATTTATAAAAGACAATACCGAAGCTATAAAACATGACTGGTTACAATTAGGTAAAACTTTAAAATTGGCGATAGATGAATATGGTAAGAAAAACAAATAACGTTAAGTTTTATTCTGAAACTTTTTCAGGTCCATTACCTCACCGAACATAGATTGAGCCTTGAAAAGCAAGAACAAGATAATATAGTTAGTTTAAGAAATAAGCAAATTAATTATGAAATAAAATATAATTACATTTCACTAATATTGATATTTGTAATTATTATGACTTTAATAATTGCAGGAGTATTTTTAATAATAAAAAACAAAGATACCTCAGGTTATATATCACTAGGAGTAGCAATACTTGGGGTTTTAAAAATAATATTAAGCACTAAAAAATAATAGTGCTTTTTTATTAGGTAATTTTTAAATAAGGGAAGATATCACATTTTACTTGCAATTTATATAAAAAAGTAGTATAGTATCCAAGGATGAATAAAAGGAGGGCCGACATGCTTTTAATACTTAGTAAGTTTAAACTGAATATATGTATTTTAAGTATTTTGTGTTTCTTGTATTGTTTGAAATAGTTTTACTATTTCTTTTTTTTTACATAAGGAGGATTAATGAATAACAAGATTATTGGTGTTAGGGATAAAGTACCTGCTACACTTTTATTGCCGTTAAGTTTACAACATACATTCGCTATGTTTGGAGCATCTGTATTAGTACCTATATTATTTAATGTAAATCCTAGTATAGTGTTGTTTATGAATGGAATAGGGACACTTTTATTTATTTTAATAACTAAAGCTAATGCACCAGCTTATCTTGGATCAAGTTTTGCGTTTATAGGTGTTGGGCAATTGATAATTTCTACCATGGGGTTTGAATATGCAATAGGAGCATTTGCGACTACTGGATTTATAGGATGTTTATTAGCACTACTTATATACAAATTTAAAACAGATTGGATAAATGTAGTTTTACCTCCAGCTAGTATGGGAGCAGTTGTATCATTGATAGGATTTGAGTTAGCTGGTGTTACAATAAGAGGAGGTAAGATAGGGGCTAACATTTTAACAGATACAGCTACAAGTCAAGATATAATAGTATTTCTAGTTACAATTACTACTGCGATTATAGGCTCAGTGGTGTTTAGAAAATTCTTTTCAACTATACCTATTTTAATAGCAATTATTGTAGGATATATAACTTCTATATTCTTTGGAATGGTAGATTTTAGCCCAGTTGTAAATTCAAGTCTATTCACAATACCTAAATTTCAATTTCCAGTTTTCTCATTAAAGTCCTCTTTAATAATGTTACCAGTAATTTTAGTTATAACATCAGAACATATAAGTCACCAAGTTGTCACAAGTAATATAATAGGAAAAGATCTGTTAAAAGATCCTGGATTGCATAGAAGCATATTTGCAGATAACTTTTCTACAATGTTATCAGGGTTACTAGGTGGAGTTCCTACAACAACATATGGTGAAAATATAGGAGTAATGGCAATTACTAAAGTATATTCAGTTTATGTTATAGCAGGAGCAGCCATTATTTCTATATGTATGGCATTTATAGGTCCACTTAATATGTTGATCCAAAGCATACCAGGTGATGTTATAGGCGGAGTAACATTTTTATTATACGGTATGATAGGTACATCTGGTATAAGATTATTAGTAGATCAAAAGGTAGATTATTCAAAAACTCAAAATTTAATATTAACATCAGTTGTGTTTATAGCAGGGTTAAGTGGATTAGAAGTTAATTTTTTTGGAATACAATTAAGAGGTATGGTGCTTGCAAGTGTAGTAGCTGTAGTTATAAGCACAGTTTTCTATGTTCTAAATAAATTAAATTTAACAAATGGAAATTAATTATGACCCATAACAATAAATATTATGTGTTTAGCATTTGCTAGACACATTTTTAATTTTGAATTCACAAATTTATTGAAAAAATGAAATGAATATTGTATACTAATTTTAGGAAATGAGGTTCTTCCTTGATATATTTATCAGAACCGCTTTATGCTGATGACTTCTACACTAATTTTTTTTTAGTGTTAGAAATCATTTTTTTTTGGAGGTAAATTTATGTTACAAAGTTTAGCACTTATACTTTTATTAGGATTAATTACATCAAAATTATTAGAAAAAATTAAAATACCTGGACTTGTTGGTATGATAATATCAGGAATATTAATATCTAGTTTTATGGACATTAAAATAATAAACATATCTAGTGAATTAAGACAAATAGCATTAGTTGTAATTTTAACTAGATCAGGATTATCACTTAATTTTAAAACATTAAAAAATGTTGGAAGACCTTCTATATTTTTATGCTTTTTACCTGCAACATTTGAAATGATAGCTTGTACAATAATAGCACCGTGTATATTTAAAATTTCATATTTAGAATCTGCTTTATTAGGATCAGTTCTAGCAGCTGTAAGTCCTGCTGTAGTTAGCCCACGCATGATAAAAATGATAGAAAATAGAATAGGAACAAAAAAAGGTATACCTGAAATGATTTTAGCTGGAGCAAGTGTTGATGATGTGTATGTTATTGTTTTTTTCTCAGTTTTTTTGTCACTTTTAACTAAAAATACTTTGACGTACATTAAATTTATACAATTACCTATTTCTATATTTTTAGGAATAGTTTTTGGGGTAATTTTAGGAAAAATTTTAATGTACATATTTAAAAAAATAGAAATGACAAATATTACAAAAACAATTGTATTAATATCAATATCATTTTTATCACTTAAATTACAAGATTTTTTACCAGTAGCAGTATTACTTAGCATAATGGTTATAGGTATGTATATAAACGCAAAAGATGCAGATATGTCTAAACAATTATCTAGTGTGTATAGCAATTTATGGAATGTATTTGAAATTCTTTTATTTGTACTAGTTGGAATAAGTTTAAAATTAGAATATATAAAGACAAATGCAATTTTAGCTATAGTTCTTTTAATGTTAATATTGATTTTTAGAGTGTTAGCTGTATATATTTCTGTTAGTAAAACAAAATTAATCTTTAAAGAAAAACTATTTTGTATGCTTTCGTACATACCTAAAGCAACAGTTCAAGCTGCTATAGGCGGAGTTCCCCTTGCTATGGGTGTTAAATCTGGTGAACTTATACTTACAATATCTGTTATTGCTATCCTTTTTACAGCTCCTATAGGGGCATTTTGCATAGATAATACACAGCAATGGTTGGAGAAATAAATCACAACATATTGTGTAAATTGAAATTGACAGTCCTAATATTTTGTGATATAGTAAAGTAAACTACACAAAAAGGAGAAAAATTATGTCGAATTATTTTGAAAATTCAGTATCACCACTTGATTTTTCAAAGGGTATAATAGGATCTATGAGATCAGTTAATTGGAATAAAATAGATGATGAAAAAGATTTAGAAGTTTGGAATAGAATAACACAAAATTTCTGGTTACCAGAAAAAATACCAGTATCAAATGATTTACCATCATGGAATAGTTTAGATGAAAAATGGCAACAACTTATAACAAGAACATTTACAGGTTTAACATTATTAGATACAATACAAGCTACAATAGGAGATATTGCACAAATAAAAAATAGTTTGACAGATCATGAGCAAGTAATATATACAAACTTTGCATTTATGGTAGCAGTTCATGCAAGATCGTATGGTACAATATTTTCAACACTATGTAGTAGTAAACAAATTGAAGAGGCTCATGAATGGGTGATAAAAACAAAAAGTTTACAAAAAAGAGCAGAAATTTTAATACCATATTACACAGGAGAGGATCCATTAAAATCTAAAGTAGCAGCAGCACTTATGCCAGGTTTTTTACTTTATGGAGGATTTTATTTACCATTTTATCTATCATCACGTGCAAAATTACCTAACACTTCCGATATTATACGTTTAATTCTTCGTGATAAAGTTATACATAATTACTACAGTGGATACAAATATCAACAAAAGGTAAAAAAATTGTCTGTAAAAAAACAAGAAGAAATGAAAAAGTTTGTATTTGATCTTCTATATAAACTAATAGATCTTGAAAAAGAATATTTATATGAACTTTATGAAGGATTTTCTCTAGCAGAGGATGCTATAAAATTTAGTGTATATAACGCAGGTAAATTTTTGCAAAATTTAGGTTATGATTCTCCTTTTACAGAAGAAGAGACTAGAATAAAACCTGAAGTATTTGCACAATTATCTGCGAGAGCAGATGAAAATCATGATTTCTTTAGTGGAAATGGATCATCATATGTTATGGGAGTTACAGAAGAAACAGAAGATGAGGATTGGGAGTTCTAATGGATATAGTATTTTTTTCATCAATTTCTAATAATACAAAAAGATTTGTAGATAAGCTTGAATTACCAGCTATAAGAATACCTATTAAGTTACAAGATAGAATAACGGTAAGTAGTGATTTTATACTAATAACACCAACTTATGGTGGAGGTAATGGAGATACAAAAGGTTGTGTTCCCAAACAAGTAATACATTTTTTAAATGATGTTAGCAATAGAAAACACTGTAAAGCTGTAATATCATCAGGTAATACTAATTTTGGAGATACATATTGTCTAGCAGGACCTATAATATCAAAAAAATTAAATATACCACTTCTGTATCAATTTGAACTTTTAGGTACTCAAAAAGATGTAGAAGAAGTTAAAAAAATATTAAAAAATTTTGGAGGACAAAAGTAATGAAAGATTTATCACAAGAATATATATCACTAAATGCGGTAGCTAAAATACAAAATCCAGATGGAACACATAATTTTTTTGCAGATGGGCAGGCTCTAAAATCGTATATAAAAGAACATGTAGAACCTAATAGTAAGAAATTTACTAGTATTAAAGAAAAATTAGAATATTTAATAAAAGAAGGATATTATGATACAACTCTTTTAGATAGATACGGATTAGATTTTGTAATAGAGGTATTTGAAAAAGCCTATACATACAAGCATGAATTTAAAAATTTTATGGGGGCTTTTAAGTTCTTTAATTCATATTGTTTAAAAAGTTTTGATGGTGAAATGTATCTTGAAAATTATGAAGATAGAGTAGCAATGAATTCGCTACTTTTAGCAAATGGAGATAAAAAAAGAGTATACGATATATTAGATGCAATCATGAAAGGTATTTTTCAACCAGCAACGCCAACATTTTTAAATGCAGGTAAAGCTAAACGTGGAGAATATATTTCATGCTATTTATTGCGTGTAGAAGATAATATGGAATCTATTGCACGTGCTATTTCTACAAGTCTTCAATTATCTAAACGTGGAGGAGGAGTTGCACTTTGTCTTACCAATTTAAGGGAATTTGGAGCACCTATTAAAAACATACAAAACCAATGTACAGGAATTGTACCTGTAATGAAATTATTAGAAGATAGTTTTTCTTATGCTAATCAATTAGGACAGCGTCAAGGTGCAGGTGCAGTTTATCTTAATGTACATCATCCAGAGGTAATGACTTTTTTAGACACAAAAAGAGAAAATGCTGATGAAAAAATACGTATAAAATCTTTGGCATTAGGACTTGTAATTCCAGATATTACATTTGAATTAGCTAAGAAAAATGAAAAAATGGCACTATTTTCACCATATGATATACAAAAGGTATATGGAGTACCTATGAGTGATATTTCAATAACAGATGAGTACTATAATCTGTTAAATAATGATAAAATAGGGAAAACATATATTAATGCAAGAAAGCTATTTCAAGCTATAGCTGAACTACACTTTGAATCGGGTTACCCTTATTTACTATTCGATGATACAGTAAATAGAAAAAATCCTCAAAAGAAAAAAGGAAGAATAGTTATGTCAAACCTTTGTTCTGAAATAGCACAAGTAAATACGAAAAGTACTTATACACAAGATTTAAGTTTTGATGAAATAGGAGAAGACGTTTGCTGTAATTTAGGATCTATTAATATAGCAAAATTTATGGAAAATGCAAAAGATGCAAAAAATATATTAAAAACTTGTGTTGAAAGTTTAGACAG
Source organism: uncultured Sneathia sp. (assembly GCA_902494065.1). Classification (GTDB taxonomy): domain Bacteria; phylum Fusobacteriota; class Fusobacteriia; order Fusobacteriales; family Leptotrichiaceae; genus Sneathia. Next base: position 6,335 of record CABURZ010000037.1, read on the forward strand.
TGTTTCTAGGATAACAGATATAGGGTCTAGTTTGAGTATAAAAAAGGGCAATGAAAAAAATCATGCAATAGGCCTTGGAGCTATGAATTTACATGGATTTTTAGCAACTAATGGAATTTATTATGATACAAATGATGCAGTAGAATTTACAGATGTATTTTTCTATACTCTTAGTTATTATGCTTTTTATGCTTCTAATGAATTGGCATTAAAATATGGTAGTTTTTCTGGATTTAAAGATAGTGAATATTATACTGGTGAATATTTTGAAAAATATACTGAAAGCGACATAGAAATTAAAAGTGATAAAGTTATAGAACTTATACAAAAATATGGATTAAAAGTACCTACAAAAAATGATTGGCAAAAATTAAAAGAAAGCATAAGACAAAATGGCTTGGCTAATTCACATTTATTAGCTGTAGCACCTACTGGATCTATAAGCTATGTATCCTCATGTACACCAAGCTTACAACCAGTAGTAGCACCTATAGAAGTCAGAAAAGAAGGTAAATTAGGTAGGGTATATGTACCAGCATATAATATAAGTGATGAAAACTATAAATTCTATGAAAAAGGTGCATATGAAATAGATAATAAGTGGATAATAGATATTGTTGCAGCAGCTAGTAAACATGTAGATCAAGCTATATCATTAACTTTATTTATGAAAGACACTGCAACTACAAGAGATTTAAATAAAGCGTATATTAGAGCATTCTCTAAAAAGTGTCCATCTATATATTACGTACGTATAAGACAAGATGTATTAGAAGGTAGTGAAAATTACACTTGTGAAGCTTGTGTTATTTAAAATTAGCAAAAATCATAGGAATATCATATAATAATAGTGGAGGATTATATGAAACGTGAATTATGAACGAACTTTTATTATGGAAGAATAAAGAAAATAGAAAGCCATTAATACTTACAGGAGTAAGACAATGTGGTAAAACATATATTTTAAAAAAGTTTGGTGAAAAATATTTTGAAAATTGTGTATATATTAATTTAGAAAGAGATCCACAAATTTCTGATGTATTTAATTATAATTTCAATGTAAAAAGAATAATACAGGATATTAGTGATATATGTTTAATACCTGAATTTGATATAAGTAAAACGCTATTAATAATAGATGAAATACAATTTAATCCAAAAGCTATTACAGCGTTAAAGTATTTTTATGAAGATCTTCCACAACTTGCAGTAGTTGGTGCAGGGTCACTTTTAGATGTATCTATAAGAGAAGAAGGGGCATCATTTCCAGTTGGTAAAGTAGAAAGAATGCAAATGTATCCTATGAGTTTTAAAGAATTTCTTTTTGCGATAGATAATGGAGTTACAATTAATAGTATAAGAAATAATAAGTTTTGCAACCTACTACCAAATTATTTATTAGATAAATTAAATATAGAATATACAAACTATCTTTAAAATGAATTAACTAATATAAAGTTAATTTGGTATTCAATAACTGAGCAATTAGCAAAAGAAAATAATAAATTTGTATTCTCAAGAGTAAAAAAATCTGATCGTGCAAAAGATTTAGAAAAGTCTATTACATGGCTTATTGATGCAGGATTAATACATGTAGTATCAAAAATTAAAAATCCACAAATACCTCTTTCAATTTATAATGATTCTTCATCATACAAGGTGTATTTATCTGATGTAGGATTACTTACAAGGATGATTAATTTTACACTTAGAGCTTTAATAGAAAAAAAGAAGAAACTAGAGGATTTAGAGGATCATTATCAGAAAACTATATTAATAATGAATTAATTTCAAAAGGCTATACAACATGAAGTTAAAGCAAATATGAATACAAAAGCTAAATCATATAATGTGTTTACAAAAAAATATAACTCAGAGATAGGTTTCAAATTTTCATTACATAATATAGCTATAAATGAAGTAGGCAAGACAAGAACATATAGTTTACCACTTGCACTAGCGTATGAAATGGAAAAATATTTAAAAATTACATATAAATTATAGCTTTTCTAATGAGTATGGTATAATATCTTGAGGTGATATAATGATAGAAAAAATACAAGAAATTGTTAAAGCTGCAGGTAAAATGATGCTAAATAGAGAAAATATTGAGGTAGAACAAAAGGGAAGTGTGTCTAACTTAGTAACTAATATGGATAAGAATAATCAAAAATATATTATAGATAAGTTAAAAGATCTTTATCCTAATGCTATATTTTTTGCAGAAGAAAAAGAAAATGAAAAATTGACGAATGAATATACTTTTGTAATAGATCCAATAGATGGGACTACAAATTATGCTCAAGATTTTAAATTTTCAAGTATATCTGTTGGTTTAGTTAAAGATAAAAAGTGCATATTAGCCGTTTGCTATAATCCATATCTTGACGAAATGTTTACAGCAGAAAAGGGAAAAGGGGCATATTTAAATGGGAAGAAAATAGAGGTATCAAGTAATACGCTAGAAAATTCTTTGGTTACTGTCGGAACATCTCCATATAACAAGGAATTTGCAAATCAAACATTTAATATTGCAAAAGACATATATCTAAAATCTAAAGATATTAGAAGAACAGGATCTGCAGTTTTAGATATTTGCTATGTTGCCTGCTCTAGAACTGATGCATTTTTTGAAAAAAGATTATCGTTTTGGGATTATTGTGCTGCAAGCTTAATCTTAGAAGAAGC
>CABURZ010000038.1 GCA_902494065.1 uncultured Sneathia sp.
ATAAAACACAGAATTTCTAAACCAATCTGTAGTTCTCATAATGTCTGCTTCGTTTATGTACGGATATTGAAAAATATTAAAATAACAGTAATTAAAATCATAAGTTAAACTAAATCCATCTTCAGAATAATACCATAGTTTTCCTTCCGATTTTATTGTAAAAATATATCCTAGTCGTCTATCCTCAAGATTTAAAGTTACTTCATAGTATGAATTATATTCATCTTCATACTTTATTTCCATTTTTTTAGAAAATCTAGTTCTATAAAATTCATATTTGTTTCCATACAAAATATTGACTTCATCAATATTGTCATATCTTTTGCATTTTAGTCTTATAACAAAAGTTTTTTCATCTATGCTAAAAGCATAACTAGAATCAGGTATATGTAATATACTTGCCTTATCCAAAATATCCTCCTTTATGCAAACGTTTGCATTAAAATTTACAATATATTCTACCTTATTTATATAAAAATGCAATATAAAAGTTAATTTTGTTGTATAATATATGTAGATTTATATAGAATTAGAGTATAAAAATTATGAAAAATGAACTTGCACTTAATGGCGAACCTATTAAAGAAAAAATATATCCAAATATTTTTAAAAATATTGGTATGATCAGAGGAGAATATATAATACGTGAAATAAACAAAAATATTACTTGTAGTGAAACACAACTAAAATTAACAAAGTATTTAAACAATATTTGCAGTATTTATAATGATGAAGAAGTTTGGTATCGTTTTTCAGAATTAACTAATACTGAATCTAATAATTTATATGGTACATCAACAAAATTAGAAGATAGACACCCATTATTTGGTACAAGAGGAATTAGACGATCTTTACTATTTAGAGATGAATTTAATTCTGAAATTGATGTAATTAATGCTGTTTATAAAAATCACAAAAATTTAGCAATTTTTCTACCTTTTGTTAATGATGCTAATCAATTAAAAACAGCTATTGAAATCATAAAAAAAGCTGAATATAAAGGCAAAATAGGGTGTATGTTAGAAATACCTTCTGCTTTTTTTGATTTAGAAAATATTATAAATTTAGGTATTGATAAATTAGTTGTTGGAATGAATGATTTAACTTCATTTGTATTTGCAACTGTCAGAAATAGTGAACTACACAATATGAAAAGTCCTATTATGTTAAATATTATAAAAAAAGCTAAAATGATGTGTGATAATAAAAATATAAATTTTGCTATAGCTGGATATTTATCAAAAGATTTTATTGATGAATTAAATAAATTGAATATCATTTCTATAATTCATTACAGTTATATACCTGATATTTTTAATAAAGCTATAAAATATCCTAATCATTTAGATAATATTAAAAATATTAATAAAAAATAAATAAAGTGTTGTGTTTAAACGACACAACCTAACATTAAAAGGAGATCAACTATAAAAAAATTCTATTAGATATCTTTTATCCAAAAGATATATTAATGTTTGCCATTACACTTGATATATTCATTCGTCATAGGAATTATATAATATATTTTGATATAACTCTTATTTTTTTAATTTTAGGAGGTGCATATTTAATTCAAGAAATTGCAAGAAAAAATGACAGAAAAGTAATTGCTACAATCACGAATTCATCATTCATTGTTGTAATGGTACAAATATTAATTGGTATATTCAAATAAAACAATTTAAAGGAGTGGTTCAAATTTTCTTTAGATGGGATTGCTGGTGGAAAAATTGGAGATAAATTCAAAAAAAAAGATAAATAATATCAAAAAGGCTATAATCTACTATTTAAAGTAGTTATAACCTTTTTTTGCTTAACTATTATTTTTCTCCAAATCTAACAAATATTTTTTTACATCTATACTACAATCTGTTAGTTTTGTAGTATAATTTCCTATTTTCCCATTAGAATGCACAACTCTATGACATGGTATTATTATTGGAATAGGATTTTTTGCATTTGCTTGACCTACTGCTCTTGCATATGAATAACTTCCAATCATTTTTGCCTCTTCCTTATATGAAATAGTTTTACCATATTCAATTGAGCTTAAAACTTTATAGCATTTCTTCTGAAAATCAGTAGCTCTAATATCAAGACGTATATCAAATACTTTTCTTTTTCCTTCAAAATATTCCAAAAGTTGTTTTTTGCATTCTTTTGTTAGATTTGTTTCTTTTTCTTTTACTTCTGGAATTTTATCAATGTAATTGATATTACTAATTCCATTATCCCTCTCACAAATTTGAAGACAAATTCCATTTATTTCTAAATAAGAAATACCTTTCATAATTCCTCACTAAAATATAAATTTAACTATTACTAATACACTTAAAAACAGTGCTAATGACCCTATAAATGAAGCTATAAATATATTTTTTCCTCTTTTTTTGATAACTTCAAAATTTACATTTAATCCTAAAGCTGCCATTGCCATACCCAAGAAAATATATGCTAGAGTAACTAAATTTTCTAGTATTTTTGCATCTAATTTCCCATAAGTTCCTACTAAGCTTGCTACTAAAAATCCTAACATAAAGTATGGTAATACTACTCTTACTTCTTTTTCACTACTACTTTTTCTATTTACTACAATACCTATTATTACTGCAACTGGAGCTAATAAAAGGACTCTTGAAAGTTTAGTTATAAGGGCTATATCTAATGATGCAGTCCCACCAGCTGCTCCTGCTGCTACTGCATGGGCTATTTCATGTAAACTTGCTCCACTTAAAACTCCATATTGTATATCCGTTAAATTCATAATGGGTTTTAATAAAACTATTAATAAAGTAAATACTGTTCCTAATATACAAACAACCGCAACTGATAAAATTGTATCATCTTTATCTGCATCTATACTTCCACTTATACCCATAACCGCTGCTGCTCCACATATACCACAACCACATGCACAAAGTAAACTTAATTTATCACTAACCTTGAACATTTTAGCAAGATTATACACTACTAATATTGTAAAGATTATAACAAAAGTAGCTAAAACTAAACTTTTAATTCCACTTGCTAAAAGAATTTGTATATTTAATTTAAATCCTAAAAGTATTATTCCCAGTCTTAAAAATTTATTTGAAATAAATCCTATAGATTTATGATATTTTTCATCATTTAATTTAAAAATTTGAAATATCATACCTAGTAAAAGTGCTAGTACTAAATGACCTATCAATTTAAGGGCATTAAAGCTAGCTAAATATTTTCCTAAAAGTGAACACAATAATGTAACTAATACTGCAATTAAAAAATTTTTTATTTTCATAACATTTCCTTTCGTATATTTTTTTGCAAAATAAAAAGCCGTAATTGAGTTGCGGCCTATAATGTGTAACTTTGGTGACTCCACAAGTATGTCATCGTTCTAATTCACTTGTATTATATCATATAAAAAATATTTTGTTAACTTTATCTCATTTAGTCTTTTTTTTGTAATTTAATTGACTTTAAAAACTTTGAATGTTAGTATTTTAATATAGCTTTAGAGAGCTTATTTGGAGGATTATGAAAAATTATATTTGGTTGAATCCAGTCGTAAGTGGTTCATATAATATTAAAATTTTAGAAAAAATTTTGAATAATTTCGGTTTCAAAATAGTTACTCCATTAAAAAATCATTTAGAAATAGTAAAAGGAGAATATAAAGACTTATTATCCAAAGAAAAAAAAACTATTTTAGACATGAGATGTCCTATGATAGTTGACTATTTTGCATATCATAAATTAGACGTTAAATTTCCAAAAATCGAACCTATTTTAATTCATGTATCACGTGAGCTAGAAAAAAGAGAAGATTTAAAAGATGGAATAAAATGGATAATTACTCCATGCATATCTTTAAAAAAAATGGGTAATGATTTAAATTTAGAAAACACAATTTTTTTAACTTTTGATGAACTATACAATTTTCTTGATTTAAATATACAGGGTAATAAGTTAGATAATAGTCCTATTCCTTTTGGATTTTTTGATAATATTGAAAAAAATACTTGTAAAATAAGCAAAGAAAATTTAAATAATTTATCATTAAAAAATGTTCGTTTAATAGAAGGACTTTATTGTAAAAATGGTTGTCATAATGGGGATGGTGTTAAATGTATAAAAAAAGATTAAAAATAATAATATGTTCTGTATTTTTAATATTAGCTTATCATTTAGCAACAATATATGGTGGATACAATATCTATGTATTACCCTCGCTAAAAATGATATATCTAAGTTTTTTAGAATTACTACAAACTAAAGAATTATACAAACATATTTATTCAAGTTTAACATTAGTATTTTTAGGATATCTAATTTCTTTTTTTGTTGCTTCTATTTTAGCAACACTATCATACACGACAAAGATAAAAGAATATTATGGTTTTTTGATTAGATTTATGAAAAATGTTCCACCTTTAAGCTTAATACCTCTTTTAATTCTTTGGTTTGGAATAAGAACAACGCCTAAACTCATAATCATAATATTAGCTTCTTTTTTTCCTATGTATCTAAATATGGAAAAAGGATTCAGTTATAACAATAAAAAACTAATAGAAGTAGGAAAAGCATTTGGATTTACAAAGTCACAAATTTTCTTTAAAATAGTTCTTCCTAATGCAATACCTGATATTCTAGTTGGAATGAGAATAGGAATGGGATATAGCTACAGAGCAATAATAGGTGCTGAAATGATAGCTGCTAGCACAGGACTTGGTTATTTAATCAATTTTGCAAGAAGTATGTCTAGAACAGATATAGTTATTGTTGGAATATTAGTAATAGGACTATTAGGATATACTTGTGATTACTTATTTGTAGTATTTACAACTCCCCTTTTAAAAGGACGTGATATAAGTGAGCTCAATTAAAATTACAGATCTTTGCAAAGAATATATAGTTGAAAACAAAAAAATAAAGGTCTTAGATAATTTAAATATTGAATTTAAAGAAAACAAAATAACTGTAATACTAGGAAAATCTGGTTGTGGTAAAACTACACTACTTAGATTAATACAAGGTTTAGAAACACCTACAACTGGAAAAATTAAACTAAATTTTGCTAAAACAAGTTATGTTTTTCAAGAACCAAGGCTTTTTCCATGGCTTACTGTATTTCAAAATATACAAATTGTAAATCAAAAACAAAGCAGTAAAAAAATAAATGAATTAATAAATCTAATGGGGTTAAATAAATTTAGTAATGCTTATCCTAATCAATTATCTGGTGGAATGAAAAGTAGAGTAAGCATAGCTCGTGCTTTTAACTACAACGCTAATTTTTTATTGATGGATGAGCCTTTTGCTAGTTTAGATGATTTTACAAGAGTGCAAATGCAAAAAGAATTATTAAAAATTTATAATAAAAACTTATGTTGCATAATTTTTGTAACACACAATATTGATGAAGCATTGCTTTTAGCAAATGAAATAATAATTTTAAAAGAAGGAAAAATTTATTCTTCTTATGAAATTAATGATGAAAATCGTGATTTATTAAATGATAAATTTATAGATCTTAAAAGAAAAATACGTAATGATTTATGGAGGTAGAAATGAAAAAAATTTTAAAATTTATTACTATGATTTTAATGTGTACTATCGCATTAGTTGCATGTAATAAAGATTCTAAAACAAAACAAGGTTTTAGTACTAACAAACTTACACTAACTTATGTTACTTCACCGCTAAATGTTCCATCTATTTTGGAAAAAGAAAACAAGGTATTTGAAAAGGCCTTGAATGGTGTTGAAATTAGTTATGCTGACCTTACAAGTGGTGCTGATCAAAGTCAAGCACTAGCTTCAGGAGATGTACAAATATTACACGCTATAGGTGGTTCATCAGTTGTAGCTGCAGCTGCTGGTGGGGCTGACATTAAAATACTTAATATGTATTCACGTGCTCCAGAAGCCTTTGCACTATTTTCAAAAGACAAAAGCTTAAATAGTCCATCTTCTCTAAAAGGTAAAACTATAGCATGTCCTTTTGGTACTAATCTACATGAACTATTGGTTTCATATTTAAAAAGTGAAAATTTAACATTAAAAGATGTTAATTTTGTAAATATGAGTATTCCTGATGCTTTTGCAGCTGTAAATTCTGGTAGTATAGACGTGGCACTATTAGGTGGTCCTGCAGGATACAAAGCAGAAAAAGCTGGACTGCATAAAATAACTGACGGAAAAGGATATATAGAAGCAATAATATGTGTTGCAACTACACAAAAATTCTATAACGAACATAAAGACATTATAGATGCTCTAATAAAAGCACAAAAAGAATTGCGTAGCTTTATGAATGATAAACCTAATGATACTAAAGAAATCGTTAAAAAAGTTTTAAAATTAGATGATGCTGCATATGATGCAATGTATCCACAATATGATTTTAATTTAGATATTACTGATAAAGACATACAAGGTTTACAAAAAACAGCTGATTTCATGTTTGAAAATGGTATGATAAAAAATAAGGTTGATGCAAAAACATTGTTTATAAGATAAAAAATACACCCCAAATTTGGGGTGTATATTTTTTTCTATCTCTTTGAGAATTGAGGGCTTCTTCTTGCCTTTTTCTTCCCGTATTTTTTTCTTTCAACCATTCTTGAGTCTCTTGTTAAGTATCCTGCTTCTTTTAAAGCTGGTCTGTATTCAGCATCATTTTCTAATAATGCTCTTGAAATTCCATGTCTAATTGCTCCTGCTTGTCCTGAGTTTCCTCCACCATATACATTAACAACTACTTGGAATTTATCTAATGTTTCTGTTAATTCTAATGGTTGTTCAACAATTTTAGCTAATATTTCTCTACCTTCAAAATATTCTCTCATGTCTTTACCATTAATTATTACACCAGTTTGTCCAGGTATTAATCTTACTCTTGCAACAGAAGTTTTTCTTCTTCCTGTTCCTAAATATTGTACTTTAGCCATTTATTTTCCCCCTACTTTCCTAACTTTTCTGGTTTTTGTGCACCATGTTTGTGATCAGATGTTACATATAGTTTTAATCTGTTGATTTGTTGTTTACCTAACTTATTTTTTGGTAACATTCTTTCAACTGCTTTTCTTAAAACTTCAGTAGGTTTTTTATCTAGCATTTCTTGTAAACTTCTTACTTTTAATCCTCCAGGATATCCACTATGTCTGTAGTATTTTTTATCAGTTAATTTCTTACCTGTTACAGCAATTTTATCTGCATTTGTAACTACAACATAATCTCCACCATCAACATGTGGTGTATAAGTTGGTTTATCTTTACCCATAAGTTTAACAGCTATTTCTACAGCTAATTTACCTAATATTTTATCTGTTGCATCAATTTCATGCCATTTTCTTGATACTTCTTCTTTTTTTTGAATTGTTGTATACTTATTCACTTTATTTCCTCCTATTTTTTACGTGAATAACGGTCCTTTGTGGGAAAGGATTACAAATTATTGTATAATATTTATTTTTTTTTGTCAAGCAACTATATTACTTCATTAAGGCTAATGAACCCATTGGATCCCATGGTTTTAAAACTATAGGTTCATCATTAACTAATTTTTGTAATTCTTCAGGTAAGTATTTCTTATTAACCACAACTTGGTATGTGAATTTGTCCATCCATTCATCACTCATTACAAAATATCCCTTATTACCTGGTTCTTCTCCCCAGCTATTTTCCACTTTCCAACGAGTTGAGTTATCATTTACTAAATTTACTCCTGATAGTACCATAGCATGTGTCATTAGACTTTCACAATAATCTAATGCTACTTCTTTACTCATAGAGAAATCAATTCCAAAGCTTTGATTTACTTCAAAAACATTTAAATCCATTATTCCTAATTGACGATCAGAACTTTGTCCAACATCACAACCAAACCATACAGTAACACCATCTTGTAATTGTGATATTGTGGCCTTTTTCAATTCGTCCATTGTAACATTTAAATATTTAACTTGTCTACCTCCAACAACATTTCCTAAATAATCTACTGTAAATGTTTTGTGATAAGGTTTATCTTTTGTAGGTGCATTAATTAAGCTTATATATTCTCCTAAATCAATATTAACATATTTTTTGAAAAATTCTTGTGGTGTCAAATTTTCATCTCTATGATATTTTCCGTCTTTATCTTCATATTCAAATGTAAATGTTTTAGGTGGTTTACCTAAAGATACAACTAAGAAATTGTATACTTCATTTAAAACTTTATCTTTAAATTCACGTATTTCATCTATAGTCTTACCATTATCATGCAATTGTCTAATTTCATAAGCTGATTTTCTTAATTTTTTATTCAACAAATCATCTAATCTAACAGAATTTGTACTATGAAATGCTTCAGGCATTGCATATTTAGGAACAATTCCATACTTTTCAATTAATGAAGCTAACATATCCCATTGACCACCATCTTGTTGAGGAGTAGATAATAGAAAATGTACTAATCTTGAATCTAAATCTTCATTTAAAGTTTTAATTATACTTTCTAAAAAATAGTTAGATTTTTCTAATTTGTCATAAAAAAAAGTATATGTTTGTGACAATTCAAAATTTTCTAACTTAAATTCCTTATTTAATTTATGTCTAAAAGTATTAAGTGCAGCAAACATCCAACATCTTCCAGAATGTTTTTGATTTGCAACCTTTCCTGTTTTAATATCTACAGAGTATAAATGTTGATTTAATATTTCTGCATCTTTATTAAAAGTAGCATTATTTATACCATTTTTGTGAACTGCATTTTGTAATGTTTTTAAATTCTTAGTAGCATAATCTGTATCATATCTTTTAATATCATCAAAGCTAATCTTACTCATTTCCATTCCTTCTTTCTAAAAATATATATAAAAAAATGGCGTCCTCGGATGGATTCGAACCAACGACCCTTTGGTTAACAGCCAAATGCTCTAACCTGCTGAGCTACGAAGACACTTTAAACTTGGCAGCTACCGATTTTCCCCATTA
>CABURZ010000039.1 GCA_902494065.1 uncultured Sneathia sp.
CCAGATAGTGGGCAAATTCGTGTAAATGGTAAAAGAATAGATGTACTACCACCAAATAAGAGAAATGTAAATACAGTATTTCAAAATTATGCACTATTTCCACATATGACAGTATTTGAAAATATAGCATTTTCATTAAAGTTAAAAAAAGTAAAAAAAGAAGAAATTGAAAAAGAAGTTGATAAATATTTAGATTTAGTTGGATTAAAAAAACATAAAAATAAATTACCATCTTCATTATCAGGTGGACAAAAACAACGTGTTAGTATAGCTCGTGCACTTATTAATAAACCTGAAGTATTATTACTAGATGAGCCATTATCAGCATTAGATGCCAAATTAAGACAAAAGCTTTTAATTGATTTAGATACTATACATGATGAAGTTGGTATTACATTTGTATTTGTAACTCATGATCAGGAAGAAGCTTTGAGTGTTTCTGATAGAATAGCAGTTATGCATAATGGAGATGTACTACAAGTTGGAACTCCAAATGAAATATATGAAACTCCAAATGATCCATTTGTAGCTGATTTTATAGGAGAAACTAATTTTATAACAGGAACAATTAAAGAAGTTTATGAAAATTATGCAGTTGCAGTGTCAGATGAACTAGGAGAATTTAAGGTTGAGTTAGATAAACCAGTTAAAGTAGGAAATAAGGTTAGATTAACATTAAGACCAGAAAAAATAAAAGTGGATAATAAGCCACCTAGAGCTAATGATAAATATAAAGTTATGCAAGGAATAATTGATGAAGTAATTTATTCAGGATTCCAAAGCAAGCTTTTTATAAAAATCCAAGGAAGCAATAGAATAATAAAAGCCTTTGATCAACATAGAGAATTTTTAGAAGAAGATGAATTATTTGAATGGAAAGAGAAGGTGTATTTCTACTGGAATTATGAAGATGCTTATCTTGTAGAGGTGATATAATGAATAAAAAAAATTTAAAACTTTTATATTATTTACCTTTAACTATTTGGATGACTATATTTTTTGCTATTCCTACAGCTATAATAATATATTTTAGTTTTTTAAAAAAGGCAGCATATGGTGGAATAGATGGATATACAAATTTTAGTTTAAAGGCATATAGAGATTTATTAGATCCACAGCTACTAAAGGTGTTATTTAAGACATTGAGAATATCAATAGTAATTACAGCTATAGTAATAATTCTTGCTATACCGACAGCCTATTTTATTTCAAGATCTAAGCATAAAAATTTATGGCTATTACTGATAGTTATACCTTTTTGGACTAATTTCTTAGTAAGAATATTTGCGTTAATAGGTCTTTTAGGTAACAATGGACTTATAAATAAGATTTTGATGGATTTATTTAAATTATCTAGTCCTATTGCAATGCTGTATAATGAGCGAGCAGTAATTATAGTAAGTGTATATATATTGATGCCATATGCTATACTGCCACTATATACTTCTATAGAAAAGTTTGATTTTTCATTAATAGATGCGGCAAGAGATTTAGGAGCTAGTAAGTATCAGGCACTTTTTAAAATATTTTTACCTGGAATAAAAGGTGGTATTATAACAGCTATAGTTTTGACATTTATTCCAGCTATAGGATCATATGCAGTCCCAGATATAGTAGGTGGGACTGATGGTATAATGTTAGGTAATATAATAGCAAATAAAATGTTTGTGCTACGTGACTGGCCATCAGCAGCTGCTATTTCCACTATATTTATAATCGTAACTATTATAGCAATGTTTTTAAATAAAGGTGGTGAAATAGATGAATAATGAAAAGAGAATTATTTCTACTATATTTTTTATACTAGTTATGGTGTTCTTTTATGTACCTATAATAATGTTAGTAGTTCTATCATTTAATGAATCAAAGTCATACATATGGACAAATTTTTCACTTAAATGGTATAAGGAACTTTTCTTTGAATCACCACATTTATGGATAACATTTTGGAGAAGTATAATTATAGCAGTAATTTCATCTCTAGCATCTGTTGTTATTGCAACATTAGGAGCTATAGGTATAAAGTGGTATAATTTTAAAATGAAAAATTATGTTAAAATATTAAGTTATGTTCCATTAGTATTACCAGACTTAATAATAGGTGTATCACTACTAATATTTTTCAATATTAATAGAACAATACCTTTGGGGTTAACAACAATATTTATAGCACACACTACATTTAATATACCGTTTTCTTTGTTTATAATAATGTCAAGATTAGATGAATTTGATTTTTCTATAGTTGAAGCGGCAAGAGATTTGGGAGCTACAGAATTACAAGCATTATTAAAAATAATTATTCCAACTATGATGCCAGGTATTATATCAGCATTTTTAATGTCATTAACATTATCACTAGATGATTATGTAATAACAAGTTTTGTTACTGGAACTAATTCTGATACATTACCTATACAAATTTATTCGATGTTAAAATTTGGAATAAGTCCAACTATAAATGCACTATCGACTATATTAATAATAGGAACATTGGTGTTATCTATATCAAGTAGAAAATTACAAAAATATTTATTAAATTAAATTTGTTAAAAAAGTATAGTTAAATATAAAGTGGACCCAAGAGAGTAGATACTGAAAAAAAGATTAAATAAGCAATTGATTCCTAGGGAGTGTAAAATAAAGTGCATAATATTATATTTCTATAATTTTACACACTTTATTTTACACTCCCAATAACACCATATGCCAAATTAGATTTAATGTATTATAAATTATTTAACATTACAGAATATGGTAAAGATTCGACATTAGCACTTAATGTAAAAGCAAATAATTCATTTGTAATATCACCTAAGTTAGGACTAGATGTTAAATATGACATTAAACTTAAAAATGACAAATATGTTGCAATAAAAGGTCAATTAGAATATAGATATAATGTTTTATCATTGTATAAAAATCCAAATAAAGCAAAATTTCAAAAATCAGATACTTTGTATAATTTATCAGTACCAGGATATAGAAGAAGCTCATTTAAAGTAGCAGGTGAAATTGAATTTGGTAAAAAAGATAAATGGGGAGTATCATTAGGTGCATCGTATGAAAATGTTATGAAATATAATTTGAGATTTAACTATAAATTTTAATTATAATCCCCTCTAACGATTGTTAAGATCATTAGGGGGGGATTTTTATAAAGTCAAAAATCTTCTTGACATTTTTTTAATAAACTTGTATACTTTAGAAGTATGGCAGCATGGTCGAGGGGTTCAGGCAGAGGTCTGCAAAACCTTTTACATCAGTTCGAGTCTGATTGCTGCCTCCAGATTGATTTTTCAATCTTTTTTTATTGCATATTTATCAAAAACTGAAATTTTTTGTGCCTTATAACGGAATGCTAAAATTTTTTCAATATTTACATTAAATGCACTTTGCATAATACGTTTTTTAATATCTTTATCCTTTTTTTCAAGTTCATTTAAAAGATTTTTGGTATCACGTCTTTTACTGTCTATTATTCCACTAGCAACTGCACAACCACATGCCATAGGAGTTATATCACAATATGATATAAATTTTTTTATGTCTTTTTCTTCAATGTAAAATAAAGGACGAATTAATTCTATATTAAAATTATCTGCATGTAGCTTAGGAAGCATTGTTTCAATTTTTCCCATATAGAACATGCTCATAACAGTAGTTTCTATTACATCATCCATGTGATGTCCTAGAGCTAATTTATTACAATTAAGTTTTTCAGCCATAGTGTACAGACTACCACGTCTAAGTCTTGCACACATATAGCAAGGCTTTTTGGGATTCATTTTAGACGCAATTTTAAAAACATTATCATCGTAAATTTTACAAGGTATTTCTAGATTATGAACGTTTTCTTTTAAAAGTTTTAAATTTTCACTTGTAAATCCAGGATTCATAGAAATAAATTCTAATTCAAAATTTACTTTACTTACACGTTTTAATTCTTGAAATAGCTTAGCTAAAACTAGGGAATCTTTTCCCCCAGAAATAGCTACTGCAATTCTGTCACCTTCTTCTACTAAATTAAAATCTTTTAGTGCATGTATAAATGGCGACCATAAATTTCTTCTATATTTTTTTTGTAGTGCTTTAGTAATATTACTTAATTGTTTCATAACTGTCCTTTTTTTAGAAATTCAATAATAAGATCTTTTTTTGAGTTTAAATCACGCATAGATTTGTAATCAAAGTATGCATAGTATAGGTCGTATGAATTGTCCTCATATACTTTGAAAATTAATTTTGCACCAATAGGGTATTTTTCTAGTGAATTTTCATTTATCTTGTAGTCTATACCTAATTTTGACATTATAACCGACAAATTTGAATCATGTCCTACTATAAGTGAATTTCTATTTTCTTCTTTAAGTTCTTTTAATAAGATATTATCAAAAACATTAGATTTTGCTAAGTTTTGATAGTCTTTATCAGCAAAAATACAATCTAAAAATTCATCTTTTGCTTTTGCCATAAACTTTAAGTCTTCTATAAAATTATCACTTTCAAATATTTCTTTTTGATCAAAGCCTTCATAATATTTAAGTATGAAAAGATCACAAATATCTGTTGCAATTTTTAGTGCACCTCTTACATGTAAAAAGCCACTGTCATCAATTGAAAATGTTGTATGTACATTAGATATAGAACCTTTTTTTACTTTTAGTAATTCTTCCATTTTTGTATATAGATTGTAAAATTTTTTATCTATTGTTTCACCTTTTTGTTTTACCATATCATCTTTTGGATTTTTTAATCTCATGCAAAAATCTAAATCCATTTCAGAAAAATCGGGTATTTTTGTGTGTATATTCAACATATTGTATGGATCAAGACCTAAGCTTATAGATCTTGCAGTAAGATATGTTCTTTTCATAGAATTTGCGAATATATTATCTAAGTTAATGGTTCCTAAAAATTTTTTTAATTTTATACCGAACTTATGTTCTAGTAATTCTCCTTTATCTGTTAATGCACCCATATCTTCATCTGAAAAATTCCAATTTGTGATGTCACGACCAAAATAGTCTATAAATTGTTTCTTGTAAATTAGAGGGTATCTTAAGCCATGTCTAGAGAAGATTACTATCTTTTTTAATTTCATAATTCCATCCTTTCTTATACGTATATTCTACTAAATATATGTATAAATTTCAATCATTAATAAAATTAATGATTGCATTAATTATATATATTTTACATTTATGTACAAATTAGAGTATAATATGCTAAATTAAAGAAAGAAAGGAACTAATCACATGAAAAAGATTTTAAGTTTAGCAGTCATATTAATGACATTTTTAACAAGCTGCGGATCTAAATCTAACAGCGATGAAATAGTTGTTGGTGTACCAGAACCATTAACAGGAGAGTATGCACAATACGGTAGTGCAATTAAGGAAGGTATTGAATTAAAGATTGCTGAAATTAATGAAAAAGGTGGAATTAATGGCAAAAAAGTACGTGCAATCTACCAAGATACAAAAGGTGATGTTCAAGAAGTGGTAAATGTATTTAAACAAATGGTAAATAAAAAAATAGATATAGTATTAGGAGAAGCTATTTCTTCTAATTCATTAGCACTGGCAGAACTTGCACAAAAGGCAAAAGTCCCTATGATAACACCAGCTGGTACTGCATTAGATATTACAAAAGATAAGGATTATGTATTTAGAACTACATTTACAGATCCATATCAAGGAGAAATTTTAGCAAAATATTTAAATAAAGAAGGAGTAAAAAAGGTAGCACTTCTTGTAAATAATGGAAGTGATTATTCTTTAGGTGTTTCTGATGCATTTAAAAAGACATCTAGTGAAAATAGAATTCAAATTTATGAACAAAGTTATACAAATAGTGACAAAGACTTTAAAACTATATTAACTAAGGTAAAAAATGAAAACATAGATGTTGTTGTTATCCCTGATTACTACAACACAATAGGATTAATATTGTCACAAGCAAAAGAAGTAGGATTAAATGCTAAATATTATGGAGCAGATGGTTGGGATGGTATACAAGACAATTTTGCTAAATTAGCAGAAGGTGCAATTTTTTCTTCACAATTTACAGTAGATGATACTTCAAAAGAAGTACAAGATTTTATTGCAAGTTATAGAAAAAAATTTGGTAAAGAACCATTAATATTTGCAGCACTTGGTTATGATTCTATGACTATAGTTGAAAAGGCAATAGAAAAAGGTGGAGATTTAAGGGAAGCTATAAAAAATATAGATGTAGACTTATTAACAGGACATATCAAATATGATGAAAATAGGAATCCTAAGAAAAAGGTAACTTTTGTTCAAATAAAGAACGGAAAGCAAACATTAAAAGAAAAAATTGGAGAATAAAATGTTAAAGAATTTTATAGATCAGACTATTATAGGAATACAAACAGGTAGTATCTATGCCCTTATAGCCTTAGGCTATACAATGGTTTATGGTATAGTAAAACTTATTAATTTTGCCCACGGAGATATATTAATGGTGGGAGCTTATGTTACATTTTATGGAATAGAAAGTGGTTTACCATTTTCTATTTCAATTTTAATATCTATAATGTTTTGTGCAATATTAGGTGTGGTTATAGATGCTCTAGCTTACAAGCCACTAAGATTTGCACCTAAAATATCAGCCCTTATTACAGCTATAGGAGTAAGTTTTTTGTTAGAAAGTTTAGCTTTAATAATTTTTGGAGCTGCTCCAAAAATTATTAAACATGAAAGTATACCAAAATATTTTAGTACTGAATATAGCTTAAAAGTATTTAATTTTTCTATAAGCTATCTTTCTTGCTCTGTAATATTGATAACTAGTGTATGTATGATATTATTAACTCTTTTTATACACTATACAAAATTAGGTAAAGCTACACGTGCTGTATCTCAAGATTTGGGAGCTAGTAACCTTATGGGAATAAATTCTAATTTTACAATTTCTCTAACTTTTGCTATAGGATCTAGCCTTGGTGGTTTAGGTGGAGTTATGTATGCATTAATGTATCCTAGAATTGAACCGTATATGGGTATGATGCCAGGGTTAAAAGCGTTTATTGCAGCTGTTTTTGGAGGAATAGGAAGCATTCCTGGAGCTATGTTTGGAGGCTATGTATTAGGTATACTTGAAACTTATACAAAAGCATATATATCTACTAATTTTGCAAATCCTATAGTCTTTTTATTATTAATAGTGATAATAATATTTAAACCTAATGGGATATTTGGTAAGAATTTGAAGGAGAAGGTGTGATGATAAAAAAAGATAGTATATTAATTACATTAGGACTTGTACTTATTTACCTTTTACTTTATTTATCTATAGCAAATGAAGGTATTTTTAGTTATAAGGCAGGGATATATATAAGCATATTAATAGCAATACTTTATGCTGTAAGTTTGAATATTACTGTAGGACTTATGGGGAATCTTAATTTAGGTTTTGCAGGCTTTATTTGCATAGGTGCGTATACAGGTGCATTAATTACTAAAACAATTAGTGATATTTCTATAAATGATAATATTAAGCTAGTGTTGGCATGTATAATGGCAGGGGTAGTATCTGGTATATTTGGAATAATAGTATCGGCAATAAGTCTTAAATTAAAAGGAGATTATTTAGCGATAATAACATTAGCCTTTGGAGAAATGACAAGATATGTTGTACAGAATATAGATTTTTTAGGTGGAGCAGCAGGGTTTAAAAATATACCTATATACACAAATTTTACAAATACATATATTATTGTAGTCATATCTACAGTAATAATTATTAACCTAATGTTATCTAAATATGGAAGATCAATACTTTCTATAAGAGAAGATGAAATAGCAAGTGAAAGTTTGGGGGTTAATACAAATAAGGCTAAAATATATGGTTTTTTTGTAAGTTCATTTTTTGCAGGTGTTGCAGGAGTGTTGTATGCTCATAATATAGGAATATTAATACCAGATAAGTTTTCTTTTGTATATTCTATTGAAATACTTGTTATGGTTGTGTTCGGTGGTATAGGAAGTATAACAGGATCAATTGTTGCAGCTTCATTTATCACTGTTATAAACGAATTTTTAAGACAAGTTTCAGAATTTAGAGTATTAATATATTCAGTTGTTTTAATTATGATAATGATATTTAAACCCAAAGGTTTGGTTGGAACAAGAGAATTTACATTAAAGGACTTAAGGAGAGTGATAAAAAATGTTACTAGAAACAAATAACATAGGTATCACGTTTGGAGGATTAAAGGCCTTAGAAAATATATCTATAAAAGTAGATGATAATGAATTAGTAGGTTTAATAGGACCTAATGGTGCTGTTAAAACTACACTATTTAATCTATTGACAGGTGTATACATACAAAAAGATGGGAAAATATCATTGAATAATATAGATATTACGCAAAAAAAGCCTTTTGAGCGTGCAAGAGTAGGAATATCACGTACATTTCAAAATATACGGTTATTTAAAGATTTAACTTGCCTAGACAACATTAAAATTGCATATCAAAATGGAACAAATTATTCAAATTTTGATGCAATATTTAGAACAAAAAAGTTTAAAAATGAAGAAGAAAAAAAGAATAAGAAAGCATTAGAATTGCTTGAAATATTTGATATGAAGATTTTGGCAGAACAAAAAGCACAAAGTTTGTCATATGGTCAACAAAGAAGATTAGAAATTGCAAGGGCTATAGCAACTAATCCTAAGATATTACTTTTAGATGAACCAGCAGCAGGTATGAATCCTAAAGAAAC
>CABURZ010000040.1 GCA_902494065.1 uncultured Sneathia sp.
CTGGGCTTGCTGAAACCCATTTCTTCGCCGACATCGATCGCACGTACAGTCGGATGCGACTTCGACAGAACTAAAATTGTTTCCAAATACATTTCACCGGATTCTTGTATTGCCATAATGAACCTCCTAAAACTATTCTCATGTTAGCACAAAGCAACCGCCTTTTCAAGAGTGGAAAATTTTTAATTTTCTTTGAAAAAATATTAATAATTTTTAATTATGTTTTAGGATATATTGTATGGTATAATAAAATAAAAAGGAGAAATTCATGAAAATTGCAATAGGTAATGATCATTCAGCTGTTGATTTTAAAAATCAAATAGTAAGTTTTTTAGAAAGTGAAGGTCACGAAGTATTAAATTACGGTACAAACGAATCATGCTCTGTAGATTATCCAGTTTATGCAAAAAAAGTATGTGAGGCTGTTTTAGATAACGAAGCTGATTTTGGAATTTTAATTTGTGGAACTGGTATAGGAATATCAATAGCTGCAAATAAAGTAAAAGGAATAAGAGCTGCACTTTTATACAATGAATATTCAGCAAGACTTACAAAAATGCACAACAATGCTAATGTAATTGCATTTGGTGCAAGAGTAATGGGAATAGATCTTGCTATATCATGCATAAAAGCATATATGCAAGCTGAATTTGAAGGTGGAAGACACAAAAGAAGAGTAGATATGTTAGAAGAAGGATGTGGTTGTTAATGGATACAATTTTTGGAAAAATTATACGTAGAGAGTTGCCAGCAGATATTATATACGAAGATGATGATATAATTGCTTTTAAGGACAAATTCCCTGCTGCACCTATACATATTTTATTTGTTCCTAAAAAAGAAATTCAAAATTTAGCTTATGCTAGTGATGAAGATGTACTTTTATTAGGTAAAATTCAATTAGCTATTAAAAAAGTAGCTCACGATCTAAATATGGATAAAGATGGATATAGAGTAGTATCAAATATAGGAGACTTTGGTGGACAAACAGTTCAACAAATGCATTATCATTTACTAGGCGGTAAAAAACTTGGAACAAAAATGGACTAATTTTGACTTTATTGAAAGTAAAGAAAATAAAAGATATAAGCTATTAAAAAAATTAAATAAAAAAAAATATAGAGATTTAAATAATATATTTATAGCAGAAGGAGAAAAATTTATTTCAGAAATTGAAAACTTTTCTCACTGTGTAATAAAAAAAAGTATGTTCGAATATTACAACACAAACTACAATTTATCTAAATTTACTAAAGTTACTATTTTAAATGATAATTTATTCTCAGAAATATCAACTCAAGAAAATAGCCAAGGTATAATTTTTATACATTCAAAAAATACCTACAACTTAGATGATATAAAAGGTGATGTTGTCATTTTAGATGATGTTCAAGATCCTGGAAATATTGGAACAATAATTAGAACTCTTGTAGCACTAGATTACAAAAATTTAATTTTAACTAAAGGTAGTTGTGATGTTTATACACCTAAAGCAGTAAGAGCATCTATGGGAAGTATATTTAAATTAAATATAATTTATGCAAGTTATGATAACATAATTAATTTTTTAAAAGAAAAAAAATATACATCTTTTGCAACTAATTTAAGTAGCAACTCAATTATATATGACACTTGTAAACTTACAAAAGATAAAAATGCATATATTTTTGGACATGAAGGTGGTGGAGTTAGCAAACATTTATTAGATATAGCTGATTATCATGTAATAATACCTATATCAACTAACGTTAACTCATTAAATGTCAGTGTTGCAACTGCTGTATTTTTATATAAAATGAGAGAAATAGAAAAAAACTAAATTTATATGGAATTTTTAATACAATTATAAGCTCATTCTAAGAATGGCGTGTTATACTAACAATATAAAGTAGTTAATAAAATGTTTTTTTCATTCCGTGCCTTAGTATTACTAAAGCACCTTTTTTTATTTATTGAAAATTTAATTTAAATAATGTATAATTTACCTATAGGAAGGAGACCAACATGAAGATATTGGGAATAGAAAGTTCATGTGATGAAACTTCAATAGCTATAGTAGAAGATGGTAAAAAAGTATATAGTAATATAATTGCAACACAAATACCTATACACACTCTTTACGGTGGAGTTGTACCTGAAATAGCTTCAAGACATCACATAGAAAACATTACTTATGTGTTTTATGAATGTTTAAAAAAAGCTAATATGACAATGAATGATATAGATTACATTGCTGTTACAAATAGACCTGGGCTTATAGGATCACTTTTAGTTGGGCTATTATTTGCCGAAGGATTAAGCTACAAACATAAAAAGCCACTTATACCAGTCAATCACCTAGATGGTCATATATATTCAACATTCATAGAAAACGAAGTTACATTACCAGCAATAACTGTAGCGGCTTCAGGTGGTCATACAAGCATATACTTTATGGATGAAAATCATAATCTTAAATTACTAGGTGAAACACTTGACGATGCTATAGGAGAAGCATATGATAAAGTAGCAAGGATAATAGGTCTTCCTTATCCAGGAGGCCCTCAAATAGAAAAAGCTAGCTTAAATGGTAAAAATACTCTTAATATACCTATACCTAATATTCAAAATTATGATTTAAGCTTCAGTGGTATAAAAACATTTGTCACAAATTATGTCAATCAAGCAAACATGAAAAAAGAGATAATAAATATAAGTGATGTTGCATGTTCTTTTCAAGAAACTGCAATTGAGCAATTAAGAAGAAAAATAGTAAAAGCTGTTCATGATACAAATTCTAAAACTCTAGCAATAGCTGGTGGGGTTTCTGCAAATAAATATTTGCGTAATGTCCTTTATTCTTGTGAAGAATTAAAAGATGTAGAAATTAATTTCCCTGTAAAAATGGAATATTGCACTGACAACGGTGCAATGATAGCAGCGGCAGCATACTATATGTTAAAATATAATAAAGTAAAAAAAGAAACACAACTTGATGCTACATCTACAAAAGAATTTCATAAAGTAAATTAGGAGGAGCTTATGAGAATAAGTAGAAATTATCATAGTACCAAATTAATTCCAAGTATACCTGTTAGAGTAAGAAGAAGACCAGGTTATCTAAAAAAACTATATTTTAATTATAACGAAAAAATTAAAAATATAAATGATTGTTTTGTTAAATTTAAATACGATAAAGGCGTAGATAGATTTTTTGATAAAGCTCCACTGCCTGATAGATATTTTACAAATGAAATTGTCCTTATACCAAAAAATATAAACACACTATTTGCCTATTGGGAAATAAGGGAAGATACTTTCATGCATTTAAAAAAGAACTTCAATGTCTATGATGGTGCTATAATACAACTATATAAAAATGATAAGCTATATAGAAAAATAGAAAATTTACCAACATTTGGTTCTTACTACATTTTAAATGTAGACGCAAATAGTAGCTATAATGTAATATTAGGATTTGAAAACGAAGAAGGTCAATTCTTTGAAATTGCTAACTCTAGTTATGCAATATCGCCTAGTGGAAAACTATCTAATAGAATTGCAAGCATTTGGGGTATACCTAGTTTAGTTAACGGTAAATTAAAATTAACAAAATACAGTAGAGAAAATTTACCTGATGATGAAAAATTAATAAAAGAAATTTTAAACAACAATTTATATGAGCTATATGAAGATAATGAGTTAATAAAGAAATGCTTTAGTCATCGATATATAGGAAGCAGCGTAAAATAACTAGTCTTTTGATTAGTTATTTTTTATTGACTTTTTTCCTATACAAGGTATACTATATAACAATTTTCAGAAAGGATCTGTCATGAAAAAACTTAACATTTTTTTAGTTTCACTAATTTGTAGTATAAGTTTTTCAAACACTTGTACAATAATAGAACAATTAGCACAAAGTCGTGCAAATAAAATCAATAAAACTTTTAATTTAGATAAAACCACTAAATATAAGATTGATAAAATCGAATATATGCTAAGTGACGTTTTAAAAACTGATAAACAATTAATTCCTAAACACTGTTGGTATATTGCTATTACTAATGTTAAAAATGAAGAATTTGAAGTTGCTAAAACTGCTATTGAGGTTGCAATACTTGCTAATTCTACCATAAATCCTAATTTAAATGTTTTTATAGAAAACTCTCAGGAAGCAAAAGATAAAATTGTAAAATTAGCAAAAAAATACGATATAAAAAATATATATTTCTACAACGATACCGATAAATTAGTTGAAAATATCTTAAAAATAAAAGGAGATAAAAAAACATTAGATCATAGAAGAATTCTTCTTCTTACAAGTTCTAGAACTATGAGAGTCGAATATTCAAAATTAGTTAATAGCCTAGAGGATAACAAAGAAAATATGGTCATAGATAATTTTGCCTATCTATATAAAGCATCTAGAGATAAATATGAATTTTCAACAAAAGAAGAAATTTTAAATTCATACAGGCAAATAAAATGTAAATAAATAATATGGAGGTTTTATGAAAAAAACTTTTTTGTTAGTTGCTCTTGCAACTATGTCACTAGCTGCTAAGCATTATCCATTAAATCTTAGCATTATTCACATAAATGATCACCATTCACACTTAGAACCTATGGAATTAGATTTTAAAATAAATGGTAAAAAGACAAAAGTTAAAATTGGTGGATATCCCGAAGTTGTTGAAGTAATCAACAAACATAGAAGAGCAGTACCAAAGAATAGACAACCTTTAGTACTACATGCAGGAGATGCTATAACTGGTACTCTATATTTTACTTTATTTAGAGGTTCAGCAGATGCAAAAATGATGAACTTAACTAAATTTGATTATTTTACATTAGGTAATCATGAATTTGACGCAGGTAATGAGGGATTAAAAAAATTCTTAGATTATTTAAAAATACCTGTACTATCATCTAACGTAATACCTGATAAAGGAAGTATTTTAGAAGGGTATTGGAAACCTTACGCAATTAAAAAAATTCGTGGAGAAAAAATAGGAATTATAGGTCTTGATGTTGTTCAAAAAACTAAAGAATCATCAAGTCCTGGTAAAGACATCAAATTTTTAGATGAAATAGAAACTGCACAAAAATATGCAGACATATTAAAGAAAAAGGGAGTTAACAAGATCATTCTACTATCACATGCCGGAGCAAATAAGAACTTTGAAATTGCTCAAAAAGTTACAGGAATAGATATTATCATTACAGGTGATACTCACTATCTATTTGGTAATGATGAAATGAGAAAATTTGGACTACCTGTTATATCAGAATATCCAACTAAATTTATAAGCCCTAATGGAGAACCTGTATACGTTGTTGAAGGTTGGGAATATTCAAAACTTATAGGTAAATTAGATATTAAATTTACTAAAAACGGTATAGTTAAACATATTAAAGGTAACCCACTTATACCTTATCATCTAGATTCTAAATTTACTAGAAAAGATGAAAATGGAAATAAATATGCTCCAGTTGGTGCTGAAAGAAAAGAAATTTTAAAAACTTTAGCAAAAACAAAATCATTTATAATAGCAAAAGCAGATAAAAAAGCTGCAAAAATACTTGAAAAATACTCTAAAGAAAAGAAAGTATTAGGAGATCAAGTTATAGGTGAAATAAAAGGGACTGCTATGCCTGGTGGATCTGCAAATAGAATTCCTAACACAGCAAATCCTAAAGGATCTATTGCTACAAGATTCGTTGCCGAAACTATGTTAACTCAAATGAGAAGTTTTGGAGCTAAAATAGACTTAACTATACAAAACTCTGGTGGAGTTCGTCAAAATATAGAGCCTCGTAAATGGACTTTCAATGATGCATATGATTTATTGCCATTCGGTAATACACTATACCTATTAAACATGAAGGGTAGTGAAATTAAACAAGTTATAGAAGATGCACTACAATTTGCTCTAGAAGGTGGATCAACTGGTGCATTCCCATATTCAGCTGGTATGAGATATGAAGCTAATCAATATAAAGATGCGAACGGTAAAAGAGTAATTAAAATGGAAGTTCAAAATCCAGAAACTGGTGTTTGGGAACCTATACAAGATGACAAAATGTACAAAGTAGGAACAAATGCATATGTTGCAGGTGGTAAAGATGGTTATGTTACTTTTGGTAAAGTAAATAAAGAACGTGGTGGAGAAGATACTTATCTACCTGATGCTGAAAGTTTCATTAAATTTATACAACTTAACAAAGATTTCAAAACTTATGAAGATTCAAATGCTATATTCCATTTTGATCCTAAAAATGAAGTTACAAAGAAGTAGAATGTGGGTATTATGAAAGATAAAATTTATGAATTTACAGTATATTTAGATGGCTTTACACCTAGAATATCTAGAAGATTTCAAATAAATTGAAACTATTCTGTACAAGAATTTATAGATACTTTAATGATATTATATGAAATGGATAATTCTCATTTATCCACACTATATTTTGAACACTATACCTTCAATAGTGATATAACTAAAACATTACTTAATTATTACGATGAATTGATGGAACCAGATCATAAAGAAGATGATGTTGATCTTACCTTAAATGAATTAAATCTTTATGTAGGATGTAAGATGAAATATTATTATGATTTTATTAATGATTGGATATTAAAAATTAAATTAGAAAAAATTCTTTATGTTTCTGATGTAAAATCTCCTGACATTCCATATGTTATAAGAGGAAGAGGCTTTGGAATTATAGAAAATTGTGGTGGTCTTTATGTTTTATCAGATGTATACTATAATGATAAGTCATTATTAGAATTTGATGTTAAGGAAAAAAATTAAAAATTGAAAAATATATTTTCTTAATCAAAAAGTGTGTAAGTTTCCTCTAACTTACACACTTTATTTTACACTCCTTCAAGACTATTCATATCTAGCAAAAAATCAAATAAATTGATTGTTAATATTCCTTTTTCATCTAAAAAGGGTTTTAATCTATCTTTTACAATTATAATTTTTTTGAATGAATCATCAATATTTAATAATGAAGCCTTTTCTTGAGCTATTTTTTCAGTTGTAGAAAAACTATATGCTGATTGAATATAGTATTTTTTGTTTCCTTTATTAGCAATAAAATCAACTTCTAATTGCTTTTTTACATCTTTTCCAAATTTATCTTTTTCTCTTTTTATTACCATTCCAACATCAACCATATAACCTCTATATCTAAGTTCGTTATATATAATATTTTCCATTAAATATGTCGGTTCTATTTGCCTAAAGTTTAATCTTGCATTTCTTAATCCTATATCTTCAAAATATTCAATATAGTTATTTATTGTAGTACTACTTATTTTCACATTTTTTACAGATAAAAATGTTGATGAAATTTTTGTTGGATTTGTTAATGTTGCCATTTCCGAAGACAATACATTTAATAAATTTTCTAGTTCACTATCTAATCGTACATCATATCTATTAACAATATCTCGTATATACACATTTTCTAGTTGATTTTTAAGATAATTAATTTTATCTTCATCATTATTCATAGAATAAAGTGCTGGTAATCCTCCAAATACTTGATATTCTGAAAATGCATCTTCTTTATCGCAACTATAACCTTGAAAAAATTCAGAAAATGTTAATGGCATAATATGAATTTCATCTCCTCTTCCAGCAAATTCTGTCATTACATCTTTAGATAAAAATTTAGAATTACTTCCTGTAACGTAAACATCAAGATAATCCTGTCTTAAAAATCCATTAAGTACTTGTTCAAAAGAAGCTAATAGCTGAACTTCATCTAACAAAATATAGTATTTAGATTTATCATAAGTCTTTTCGTTTATATATTTTAAAAATTTTTTTGGATTTACTAATCTTTCTCCACTTAATAAATCTAAATCCGTTAAATCTTCCCCTATTTTTAATAAATCTTGTCCAGAATCAAAAGCAAATTTTATAATATGTTTTTCATCTACTCCACTATTTATTAGATAATTGTAGAATAAATTATTTAATAAATATGATTTCCCACTTCTTCTAATGCCTGTAATGACTTTTATAAACCCATTATTAATTTATTTAGATAATAATCTCTTCTTATTTCCATCTAAAATTTCTCCTATTTAAAATTATTTCCATTTTGGAACTATTTTCAAGTACATTATACCAAACATATTTTTTAATTACAAACCTATTTTAACCACCAAAATAGACTAAAACAACAAAAAAACCTCTAGGCGACTACTCCTAGAGGCAAAACATTTATTATTTATCAAGCTAATTGATAACTATTACCATTTATATTCAACATTTAAAGAAGTCTTGATTGATGTTGATTTGTATCCAAATCCTTTTTTAGCTTTATCTTTATCGTATTCTTGATTATTGTTTGAATTTTTTTCATAATCGGCAGTTGTTATTCCAAAGTTTATAGGCAATTCTACTCCAGCTTTAATTGTTAAGCTTTCAGCTGGTTTGTATTCAGCACTAACTTTTGGTGTTAATGTTAAATCTGCTACATTTATACGTTCGTTACCTAACTTAGTTGTAAATACCATTACATCAGCATTAGCTTCAGGTGAAACTGTAAATTTATCAGTTAC
>CABURZ010000041.1 GCA_902494065.1 uncultured Sneathia sp.
CATATTTTTCAAATAAATTACGTTATTTCTTAACTTTTATATTATTGTAGCTTTGGTTATATAAAATATATTAAATAAGTTACAAATAAGACTTTTTTAACTTAGCTAAAAATATTTTTTTTGATCTAAGAAAATTAGATATATTTTTATTTTACACACTTATTTAACCAATAAAAAAATAAAAATTGTAGTAATTTTATTTATTATTACTACAAAATTTTCGTGTTATTTAACTAAAAATAAAAAAAGGAACTCTTGTGAAGTTCCTTAAATTATTGCTATTTTCTTAACATTTCAACTAATTTTTCAATTCTATCCATTAGTTCTTTGTTAGTTTGACGTTTTTTACCAAAATTAATACCTAAACCTATACCAAATGCAACATCGCCTTTAGTATTAAAAGCAGTAGAGATCTTATAACTTACTCTATCATTAGCAGTAATACCACTTAAACCTATGGCAACAGAATGAGATCCACCAAAGAAACCATATGCAGCAGATAGGTTATTTGAATTGCTAGATCCAACACCAACACTAGGTAGATTTGCCATAGCAACAGCAGCTGATACACCATTGATAGCTTGTTCTGAACGTCTTTCAACGTTTGATAGACATATGTCGTGGGCGTTAAGTCTTGCAGTGTTTGCTAGGATTGCTTCTTTGTTTTTAGTTATATCATCTTTGTTTTTATTGATTTTATTCATTGTATGAGTGTAATCTTCATCTTGTTGTTCAATTAGGTTTTCAATTTCTTCAGCATTTTCTTCTATTTTATTAATGTTATCGTCTAAGTCATTTCTTAATTCTTCGGTAGCACCTGCAGCTTGGTTGGTAGCTTTCTTAGCTACATTAGCTGTTTGTTCTAAATTTCTTAAATCGTCTGTATTAGCTTTTTTTGAAATTTCAGCTTGTAAATTACCTACTTTAGTTTCTACTTCTTCTGCTTTAGTTGTAGCTTCATCAGCTGTTTGTTTTGCGGTTGTTGCTTTTTGCTCTGCTGTTTCAGCTTCTTTTGCACTTTTAGCTGCTTTTGCTGCTTCAGTTGTTGCGTCACTATCTAATCCAGCTAGTTTGTCACCATGTGGTTGTACTTGTTTCACAACTTCTGCCACTAATTCTTCCTTTGTTACATAATTAGATGTAGGTGGTGGGGTTTGAGTATTCCTACCATACACCAACATATTTACGGCAATTAATCCTAATAACAACAATTTTTTCTTCATATATATCTCTCCTTAAAAATTAATTTCCACACAATATTTTAGTTAAAAAAAGTGATATTTTAATAAAACTGCAGTTATTTCTTAACTATTGTTGCTTTTGTATTTCTTTGATTGTGTAAACGATACTTGAAATTTGGCAGGGACTTTTTTAACTTTTTTAAAAAAGTTTTTCATATATATTTTTTAAATGAAGTATGATATAATTTATTTGAGGTGTAGAAGTGATAGAAAATTTTTTAGAATGTAGTGAATATGCTAGAAACTTATTTTTTGATGATAATGATGTAGTTAATTTAAAAAAATATGCAATAAACTTAAATGTACCTATTGTTACTGATGAAGTTTTAGCGTATATGATATTTATGGCAAAGAGTATAAATGCCCAAAGTTGTCTTGAAATTGGAACAGCTGTTGGATATTCAGCATATTATTTATCAAAATATATGAAAGTTGCAACAATTGAAATAGATGAAATAAGGTATAATAAGGCAAGTGAAGTGCTTTTTGGTAGAAATGTTGATATGCATTTAGGAGATGCATTAGAAGTGATACCAACTTTAAGTGATACTTATGATTTTATCTTTATAGATGCTGCAAAAGGGCAATATAGAAAATTTTTTGATTTATGCTATGATAAGTTGAATGAAGGAGGATTAATCTTTATAGACAACCTCTTATTTAGAGGTTATGTATGTAGCAAAGAATATCCTAAAAGGTATAAGACTATAGTCAAAAATTTAAGAGAATTTATAGAATATTTAAAAAAATATAATTTTGTATTACTACCATTTGGAGATGGTGTAGGACTTATTAGGAAAGGAAAATGATGAAAAAAAGAATACTTTGTGCTATTTCTTTGACTATGTTTTTAATGTCATGTAGCACTATAAGCGATAAACACTTAGTTGAAATAACGCCTGAAAAGAAAGTGGATAATCTTTTAAATAAGGAAAATCGTGATATATTAAATAACGAAAAATTAAGCAGTATGGTATTTGATAGAAGCAATAGAAAGGTTAACAAGAATTTAAAAGGTGTATGGGTTGCAAGTATATTTAGTTTAGATTTTTCTCAAACTAGACCATATGATATGGATAAACAAAAAGCTGAAATTGATAATATAGTTAGAAATGTTAAATCTATGGGATTAAATGCAATATTCTTGCAAGTGAAACCTAGTGATACCGTTATATATCCATCAAAATATCATACATGGGATAAGAGTTTAACTGGATATGAAGGTACAAATCCTGGATATGATCCATTAGAATACTTTATTAATTCGGCTCATAAAAATGGTGTTGAATTACATGCATGGATTAACCCTTATAGAGTAAGTCTTACTAACGATACTTCTAAGTTATCTAATAAGCATGTTGCAAAAAGACATCCTGAATGGTGTTTTGAATATAACGGAAAAATTTACTTAAATCCAGGGAAACCAGAAGTTGTAGAATATTTATACAAGAGTATAGAAGAAATAGTTAAAAAATATAATGTAGATGGAATACATTTAGATGATTACTTCTATCCATATCCAAATGAAGGTAAAAAAATACCTAATTTTGACGAAGAAGAATACAGAAAATACGGAAGTAAATATGCTACTATAGGAGATTACAGACGTGCAAATGTTGATGAATTAATTAAAAATTTATCAGTGTCAGTACACAAAATAAAGCCAAACCTAATATTTGGTGTAAGTCCGTTTGGAATATGGAGAAATGTTACACAAGATGAAAACGGGTCATTCACTGATGGTCTATCTACATATGATGATCTTTATGCAGATGTAGTTAAATGGATGGAAAATGGATGGATAGATTATGTAGCTCCACAAATATACTGGCAAGTTGGACACAAAAAAGCTGATTACAAAACTTTAGTTAATTGGTGGGGAGAAGTTGCTAGAAGAACAAATACTCCATTGTATATAGGTGAAGGTGTGTATAAACCAGAAATAAATAAAAAAGAAGAATTAATCTTACATAGAAATATTAGAAATGAAAATAAAAATGTTAATGGATATATTTTATTCCGTTATAAATTAATAAATTTGGAAATGATGAGATAATATGAATTTTAAATTGCACTCAAAATTTTTGCCAACAGGAGATCAGCCAAAGGCTATAAACTTTTTATGTAAT
This sequence comes from uncultured Sneathia sp., assembly GCA_902494065.1. Lineage (GTDB taxonomy): Bacteria > Fusobacteriota > Fusobacteriia > Fusobacteriales > Leptotrichiaceae > Sneathia. The sequence goes on from CABURZ010000041.1 coordinate 3,371, forward strand.
AATATACAAAATGGGATATCAGATCAAATTCTACTTGGTGTTACAGGAAGTGGTAAAACTTTTACAATTGCAAATGTTATTGAAAAATTAAATAGACCAGCTCTTATACTAGCACCTAATAAAACCTTAGCTGCACAATTGTATAATGAATACAAAAATTTTTTTCCTGAAAATGCGGTTGAGTATTTTGTATCGTACTATGACTATTATCAACCAGAAGCATATATAGCTCAAACTGATACATATATAGAGAAAGATTCTAGTATAAATGATGAAATAGATAAACTGCGTCATGCGGCAACAGCCGCACTTTTAACTAGGCGTGATGTAATAATAGTTGCATCAGTTTCTGCTATATATGGACTAGGTTCAAAAAAAGCATATGCTAATAATTGTATAGCTATAGATAAAAAAGTAGGGATAAAAAGAAGTGAGGTTATAAAAAAGCTAATAGAACTTAGATATGAGAGAAATAATGTTATATTAGAGCGTGGTAAATTTAAAGTACGTGGTGAAACTATAGATATCCTACCTCCATATCAAGACAGTGCATATAGATTTACATTTTTTGATGAAGACTTAGAGGATATAGTAGAAATTAATCCTATTAACAATCATAAAATTCGTAATATTGAGCGAATAAGTATACTTCCAGCAACTCACTATTTGTCAGTTTTAGATAAAGAAGAGATATTTTCAAAAATTGAAAAAGAATTAAAACAAAGAATAAAATATTTTGAATCTAAAAATATGTTGTTGGAAGCACAGAGAATAAAACAAAGAACAGAATATGACATGGAAATGATAGGTGAAATAGGATATTGTAAAGGTATAGAAAATTATTCAAGATATTTGAGTGGTAAATCAGCTGGAGAAATGCCAGATACTTTAATAGACTATTTTCCAGACGATTTCTTGCTATTTATAGATGAATCGCACATTACAGTACCACAATTAGGAGGAATGTACAATGGTGATCATTCAAGAAAAAAAACACTAATTGAAAATGGATTTAGACTACCTTCTGCTTTTGATAATAGACCATTAAAAAAAGAAGAATTTTTTTCAAAAATAGGTCAAGTTGTATACGTATCAGCTACTCCTAGTGAATATGAAATATCTCATGCAGGTTCAGAAATAGTGGAGCAACTTATAAGACCAACTGGTATAGTAGAACCAGAAATAAGTATAAGGGAAACAAAAAACCAAGTAGATGATTTACTTGAAGAAATACAATACGAAGTAAGTTGTGGTAGAAGAATATTAGTTACAACATTGACTAAAAAGATGGCAGAAGAGTTAAGCTCATATTATGAAGAATATGGAATTCGTGTTAAATATTTGCACTCTGAAATAGATGCAATAGAGCGTATTGAGATTATACGTGGACTAAGAAATAGAGAGTTTGATGTTTTAGTGGGTATAAATCTTTTACGTGAAGGACTAGATATACCTGAAATAGGTTTGGTAGCTATATTAGAAGCTGATAAAGAAGGTTTTTTACGTTCTAGAAGATCTTTAATTCAAACTATGGGTAGAGCTGCAAGAAATGTGAAAGGTAGAGCCATACTTTATGCTGATGTAATGACTGATTCTATTAAAGAGGCTGTTAGCGAAGTTAATAGAAGACGTGAATATCAAAAAAAATATAACGAAGTTAATGGAATAATTCCTAAAAATACGTCTAATAGCGAAATAGATTTACTTAATAAGGAAAAAGAAGTTGAGGTAGAAAACAAGTTATTAGAGTTTAATAGTGTAGAAGATATCACAAAAAAAATATCTGAACTTGAAATTGTTATGAAGGAATATTCTAAAGAGTTAGATTTTGAAAATGCAATAGAAATTAGAGATAAAATTACAGAATTAAAGAAACTGTTAGTGGAGATAATGTGATGGAAATATATACAGTAGGTAAATTAAATGCAATATTAAAAAATTATGTAGAAAGCAATGAATTTTTTAGATTTATTTGTGTTGAGGGAGAAGTTTCTAATATTAAATATCAAATAAAACATATGTACATGACTTTAAAAGATAATATGGGTAGTATAAGATGTGCTGCATTTAATTATGGATATAACGAAATACCAAGGAATTTAAAAGAGGGAGATAAAGTAAAAGTATATGGGTCTATAAATATATACGCTCTTGATGCAAGCATACAAATTGTAACAAGACGTATAGAAAAAACTGATATTATAGGAGATCTGTATCAAAAATTAGAATTATTAAAAAAAGAGTATCAACAAAAAGGATATTTTGATGAAACCCTAAAAAAAAGCTTACCTAAAGTTCCAAGACGTATAGGTGTTGTGACTTCTGATACAGGTGATGCTATACGTGATATTATTAAAAATACACATAATAGAGATAAAAATGTAATGATTTACTTGTATCCTGCTAAAGTTCAAGGAAAAGATGCAAGTAAAAGCATAGCAAAAGGTATAGAGTTTTTTTATGCTCATGATGAATTAAAAATTGAATGCTTGATAATAGGTAGAGGTGGAGGAAGCATAGAAGATTTATGGGCCTTTAACGAAAGAGAAGTTATTGAAGCTATTCATAATTCAGATATTCCTATAATCTCTGCTGTTGGACATGAAGCAGATAATCTTTTGTCAGATTTAGTAGCTGATATGAGAGCATCTACACCAACACATGCACCTCATTGTGTTGTAAAGAATAGATGTGATATAGACAGTTATTTAAATGATCAAAGTAATAAATTATCAAAACTACTTATGCAAAAAGTTGAAATTATGAAAACAAAGCTAGAAAATTTAAAAACTAACTATTATTTAGCGAAATTTTATGAGAATACAATATTGCAAAAATATCAAATGATAGATGATAAGAAGATAGAATTAAATAGAGTTATAAAATCTAATTTAGATATATCAACAAAAAAAGAAAAGTTATTATACATCACTAAAAATATCAATGATTTAGTTGAAAGAAAGCTAGATGACAGAAAAAATAGTCTAAAAAATATAGCTTTAAATTTAAAAACGTATAGTATAGATAATATATTAGATAGAGGATTTAGTATAACTACATTTAATGGTAAGTTAATTAAAGATGAAAATATACAAAAAGGTGATGTAATTAATACTAAATACAAAAATGGGGTTATTATTAGTGAGGTGAAATGATGGATAAGAGAATGGGATATATTTCATGGGATGAATATTTTATGGGTATAGCATTTTTATCTGGGAAAAGAAGTAAAGATCCAGTAACACAAGTTGGAGCTTGTATAGTTCGTGATAAAAAAATTATAGGTATAGGTTACAATGGATTTCCAAAGGGAAGTAGTGATGATGAGTTATCTTGGGGTAAAACTAGTGAAGATATTTTAAATACAAAATATCCATATGTTGTTCATGCAGAATTGAATGCAATATTAAATAGTATATTACAATTAAGTGGAAGTACTATATATGTTACTCATTATCCATGTAATGAATGTGCAAAGGCAATAGTTCAATCAGGTATATCAAAAGTAATATATTTTTCAGATAAGCATATGCATCATGAACTAACAAAAGCATCTACAATAATATTAAAAAATGCAGGTGTAGAAATTAAAAAATATAGCGAGAATGCAAAGGCTATATTGATTGAATTTAAGGATTGAAAAAGCTATAAAATTGATAGATTAGTTTATAAGTTTGGAGGTACGATATTATGCAACTCTCAGATATAAAAAGAATGGCTCATAACATTCTTGAAAATCAACATGTAGAGAGTAGTTTTATTGAATATAAAAAATCGATAAATTTTAAAGATAAAATTTTGAAAACTGATTGTGCCTTTGCAAATAATTATATGAATAATGAAGTTTGATTATTATTCATTGGCATTGAAGAAGTAAATGATAAAGAAAAATGTGAAAAAGCAATTCCTAAAAGACCGATTACAGGTATAAAGGAAGCAAATTTAGAATATATTGAAAATGAATTAAAATCGCTTTTGTCAAATATTCATCCTAAAATTTATTATAACATTATTATAGATAAAATAGATGATGAATATTATATTGTAGTTGCAATAGAAAGCAGATTTCAAGGTCCGTTTCAAACAAGTGAAAAGGCAGAAAGGGATTATGCTAAAGTCAGGAAGGTATATCAGAGTAGGTAGAGATTCAAGACTTCCAAATCCATTAGAAGAATTCGAACTTTTGAAAAAATTTTCAGGATTTTCTTATAGCTCAAATTTAAATGAAACTGCTACTATAGATGATTTGAGTTATGAATATATGAAAGAATATCTTCTTCAGACAGGAGCAAAGAAAGACGTAATAGAAATGACTAAACTTGATATGGCTAAGAGTATGGGACTTGTGTGTGAAAGTGAGTATGGTGGCTATAGAGCAAAAAATTTTGCTATTCTTATGTTTGCGGAAAAATCAAATAAATTTATACCAAATGCACATGTTGAAATTATAAGGGAAATAGATGGAACAGATAAAATGGAGTCTAAGAGATTTGATGGACCAGTGTGGATACAGGTAAAACAAGTCAGTAAATATTTTGAAGATAACATTATGGCATCGTATCCTATTAGGAGTGCAAATAAAATTGAGCATAAGATTGTTTATAATTATCCGCTTACTGCATTTGAAGAATTGGCAACCAATGCTATTTTACACAAAGAGTATGATACACAGGAATATGTAGGAATTTATATTTATAAAGATAGGATTTCTTTTATAAATCATAATAGGCCATTACCGCCTATAACGATTAAATCTCTTAATCTAGAAAGAAGGTTTGGCAGAAGACAATATCTTAATAAGGAACTTAAGGATATGTTCTTCTCATTAAATTTGATAGAGTCTTATGGGTCGGGGATAAGACGTGCAAAAGATTCACTTTTTAGAGAATGAATCTCCTAAATTAATGTTTTTTCCAAATAATGAATAAGATAACTAAACTAATGCAGTTATGCGGATAAATAAAGAATTTTTGAAAGATTTAAAGAATAAAACTACCCAAGAAATTTCTGTTTCAGCTAAAATTATTAAGTTGATGAGAGCTAATCCTAATATTACGGCACGACAAATTTCTGAACATTTAAATATTTCTTTTGATGGAGTTCGTTATCATATAAAAAAACTACGAACAGA
>CABURZ010000042.1 GCA_902494065.1 uncultured Sneathia sp.
TATACATCACTTTATAGTCTCACTAAAATAAAATTTATATAAAATTAAAAAAATTTACACAATTTACTTGACAAACCCATAGAAGCTTAACATAGTAAAAAAATTTAATTAAAAATTAGTCACTTTGCAACAGTCCCTTTTATTACTATTTTTTATCTTTCATCATTTCTTTATATTTTCTAGCTTGTCTTGATAAAATGTCTACCAATTCATCTAATGCTGAATAAAGACTTGTATCTTCACTTTCAACATTTATTGTTTTCCCTGAAGCATATAATACTGCACTAGCTTTGTGAACTGGTCCTTTTGACTTAGTGTTTTCTACTGATAATGTTAATTTTAATTCTGATACATTTTCTAAGTACTTTTCTACCTTTCTACATTTCATAATTGCATATTCTCTTAAAGCATCTGTTAATTTTAGATGTTGACCACTTACTATAATATTCATAGTAACACTTCCTTTCATTGCTTCTATTATATTATATCTCCATTTAAAAATTTTTACAACTAAGTTTTTTATCATGCAAAAAATATATTTTTTTAGCAATACTAGCTAATTCTTGACTATGCGTGACTATTATTATTGTTTGTGCTTTTTCCTTATTTAATTTTTCAAATAATTTATTAATCATTAAACTATTTTCTTCATCTAAATTTCCAGTTGGTTCATCTGCTAAAATTATTGATGGACTATTTATTAATGCACGAGCTATAGCAACACGTTGTTTTTGCCCACCCGACAATTCGCTAGGAAAAAAATTCATCCTATCAGCTAATCCAACTAATTTAAGTAATTCTTTTGCTCTATTTTGTATATCTAATTTACTTTTTTTATTAATTGCTAATGCAGGAAGCATTACATTTTCTAGGGCACTAAATTCAGGCAATAAATAGTGAAACTGAAATACAAATCCTATATTTTTAGCTCTAATAATTTCAATATTATCTTTTGGATTTACATTTTCAAATTCAATTTTACCTTCATATTTTGTATCTAGTAAACCTATTAAATTTAAAAAAGTTGTTTTCCCACTTCCAGATTTTCCCTGTATAGCAATTAAATCTCCTTTTTCAACAGTAAAATTTACGTCTTTTAATATATTTATTTCTTCCACTTTTGTCTTATATGTTTTTGTCAAATTTTCAATTTTTAATACACTCATAAGTTAAACTTTATAGCCTCCGTAACATCTAATTTAGCAGCTTTTTTAGCTGGAAGATATGACGATAATAGTATCAGTACAAATGAAACAGAATATATTACTATATTTTCTATTAAATTCATTTTTATAGGTAATTTTGAAATATAGTAAGTTTGCACCAAATATTTTTGTGATACTATTTGTATAACCTTTAATACTATAGGTGATAAAATTATGGATATAATTATACCACTTATACCTAAAATCAATCCCTCAGAGATAAAAATACGAAGTATCTTAGATCTTGTATATCCACACGCTTTAAGTATACCTATATCACTTGTTTTTTCTCTTACAAGAATATTTAAAATTATCATCACAACAAAACTTGATATTAAAAATAGCATACTAAGTATCAAAATTAAAATAAATTCTTCAAAATGAACTGCTGCTAATAAGTTTTCATTTTCATCCGCCCATGTTTTTGCTTGTATATCATTATTAATAGAATTAATTCTATTTTTTAATTCATTTAAGGATTTAATATCGCTGGGTTTATGTACCCTAATATCAAGACTATTAATATTATCTCCAGACTCTTCCAAAATTTGACCTAACTCTAATGGAATTAAAACTAAATTACTATCATATGCAAGATAACCAGTTTTAAATATACCACTTATTTTAACGCTTATTTCTCTCCCATTAAGCGATAATACATTAAAGTTATCACCTATTTTTAAGTTCATTATTTGTGCTAATTCTTTACCTATATATGCGTAATCTAATCCCTTGTATTCTTTTTTATCTATCAAATTTACATCTAATTTATTAATCTGTGTAGCACGAATAATTGGCATATAGCTTTTATTATTTGCTTTTATAAATCCTTGAACATATAGATTAGCTACTGTTGTTTTAACTCCTATTTCATTCATTTTCTCTATTACTTTCTTATAGTCCCCTTCTTCTTTAGGAGTATAACTCACACTAATATGTGGACTTAATGTTAATAGAGAATTTATCATATTTTCTTTTAAACCATTAGATATAGTCATGGAAACAATAAACACAATTAGTGATAGGCTAACTGCGATTATAGAGATAATAGTTTGAAATTTACGCTCCCTTATATGTCTATATGCTATAAATAATTCTGTCATTATGCTTCTACCTTTACTTTTGCTATTCTAGATACTAATGCAATAAATAGATATTTATTGCTTATATTAAGTCTTACTATATATCTAACTTTATCGTCTGTGTATAAAGCTAGACAATTGTCATATTTACTGCCTCCAACTCTTGTTCTCATAAGTTGAATTTTATTTACTTTTTTAAGATCTATATTACTTTTTTCATAGTATAAAATATCATTTTCTATTCTTATCTTATACTTAAAAAGTCTGTATAAATAAAATATTATATATAAAAGAAGTATAACCCATATTGCTTTTTGTAATAAATTTTGTTTAGCAAATTTATGTATTTGCATAAAAAATATTGCAACAATAATTGCTAAGAATAAAAAAGCTTTAACACAATATAGCATAGACAACCTGAATGTATACTTTTTTTGTGTTATATCTACTTTAATTTCTGAAATTTTTTTTAAAATTTCACTTACTTGCTCCATCTTTTTTTTCTCCTTTTGTATCATCTACAAATTTATATATTCTCTCATCTTTACTAGACATATTTAACTGATTTCTAGCAACTTTTTCAATATTCTCTGTTTTTAAATTTTCTTTAATATCCTTTTCTAATGCTTCCTTTTTCTTTTTTTGTTCTTCTATTTCTTTTTCAAGTGTTTTTGTTTTTTCTAATTCTTTTTTTATTAATCCATGTCTTTTTACTATGGGAAGTAACAAAAAAACCGCAAAGAATATTATAAATAAAAAAATTAATATTACTCTATTTGATCTTTTCAATTTATTCTTCCTTTTCTTTTTTGATTTTATTTATTATTTCAATAAAACTATCCAAGTTGTCAAACTTATTATATACTGATGCAAACCTAACATAAGCTACTTCATCAAACTTTAAAAGTCTAGATAGTATTAATTCTCCTATTTTAGTAGTTTCTATCCCTTTACTATATTTTTCTCTGATTTCAGCTTCTATATCATCTACCATAGCTGTTATAACGTCTGGATCATATTTTCTTTTAAGTAGTGCTCTTGTTATACTATTGTATATTTTTTCCTTATTAAATGGTGCCGTATTATTATCTTTTTTTATAACCATAATAGGTTGAAATTCTACTTCTTCATATGTATTAAATCTTTTTTTACAAAATCTACACTCTCTACGTCTTTTGATTTTGTTATTTTCCATTAATCTTGAATCAACAACTCCAGTATCTTCGTGCTTACAAAAAATACATCTCATTTCTATTCTTCCCTTGAGCTTAATATTTCATAAATTTCATTTTTTGAAGTTGCACTTAAAAGTTTTGATTTAAAATCATCTTGACGTATAAATCTTGAAATTTTAGCTAAAAGTATTAAATATTCTTGTGATAATTCATTAGGTGATAAAAACATAAAGAATATATTCACTTTTTTACCATCTACAGATTCATAGTCAATAGGGTTCTTACTTATACCAACAGTTAAAATTAACTCTTTTACTCCATTTGTCTTTGCATGTGGTATTGCAAATCCTTCACCTATTCCAGTACTACCCAACTTTTCTCTTTCTAACAAATCTTCATAACATTTATTTTTATCTAAAACTTCTTCACAAACTGCAATATTTTCAAATACTTCCTTAATAACTGCTTTTTTATCTCTTGACTTTAAATCAATACTTACCGTGTCAAGTTTTAAATAATCAACTACTTTTTTCATCAAAAGTCACTCCTTATTATTTTATTATAGTCCATTTGTATATTAAAATATGTACAAATATATCTTTCATATTTTTCAACTTCTCTTTGTGTATTTAAGTTTTTCTTGTCTAATTCATCTGAATATATTCCTAATTCTATAATTATCCTTTTTAAAAATCTTGCAACAAATTTAAAAATATATTCATTTGTAATACTGTCACTATCTACACTGTCCAAGTATTCATAAATTTTTAATATAATTTCATATAATTCTTTTTCTTCTTGATTGTATGCTAATATTTTATCTAAAACATAGACAATGTATAAAGATAATTCTAATTTGTGTATATTTTGATGAAATGTTTTAAATACTTTTATTAGTCTATGTTCGGCTAAACTCATATCATTTAATTTTTTATTTATTTCAACTTCTATATAATTTGTAGGACCTAAACTATATATTTCCTTTTTTTTACTTTTTCTTATACCATATGCTAATACCATTATTTTACCATGTTTTTTTGTAAATAATGTTACTAATATATTAGAATCATTATAGTATTTTCTATTTAATACTAAAGCATAGTCTTTTAATATTTCCATATAAACTCTACTTTTTCACTAGAAGTTTCAACTAATATATAGCTTGGTTTATCTCCTATATATTTAATTTTTGCATCATAATTCATAGATTTTATATTCACAATTTTTTTGTTTTTCACTATATATAGCTTATTTCCAACTTTACTTGTTTTAGTTATTTTTTTCATTTCTTCTAATAGCTTAAATATATCATTATCTGAATTTGAAATACTTTGTTCCACTGTTTGATTTAATCTAGGATAGTATATATGCTTCTTACCATTTTCATAAGTATATATTTCTCCTTTATTTGTTTTAGGAAATTCTACTTCAACTCTAATTTTATCTGGTGTGTATTTAAGATTATATTCTTTTGTCTGTGTTCTACTTTTCTCATAAATTTTTGCACTAAAACTAGAATTTAAAAAATTTGAAAAACTTATAGTAGATAAAATTAAAATACTTAACCCTTTTTTCATTATTTTACTTCCTTAACTATTAATACAATTTTTACATTAGCATAATCATAACTTGGCGAAAAGTTTAATTCCTTAGTTTGTAAAAATTGATGCTTATTTTTAACAACATATGTACCTAACGGTATATCTTGAATGATATAGTCACTTAAACCTGATGTTTTAAGTTCAAATATATTATTTTTATTTATATCTATATCAGAATTAAAATTTTTAATAGAAAATGTTCCATTACCATTTCCACGCAATATTCCTATATAATCATTATTAACAACAACTCCTATTTTAGAATTTTTGCTTGTTAATAACGTTACTTCTGAGTAATCTTTTGCAACCTTTGTTATTTTTCCTATCATAATTCCATTGTATATAACAACTTGATTTAACTTTATTCCTTTAGAAGATCCTTTTGATATATATATAATTCCATCATCTTTAACGTCACTTAATATTACATCTGCTGCTATAGTTTCATATTGTAATTTTTGTGCTAAATCTAGCGTTCTTCTTAAATTTTCATTTTCATTTTGTAAGTTTTTTATTTTTTCAGAATCTAATGCACCTTTTTGTAATTTTATTTGTAGATCTTTAATATTTTCTAAACATTTATCTCCATTAGAAACAATTTCAACTTTTTCTCTAAAATCTATGGCTTTTTTATATATATTTGCCTTGTATTCAACCATTTTAAAATTAACTGAACCTTTAAAAAGGCTATATATATTAATTATTTTATTTCTAAATATTATAACTAGTATTATAGCTAAGATAGTTAAAATGTATTTTTTTCTTACATGTCTTCTCACAAATATTCCACTCTTTCAAAAATGTTTATTTTAATAATTATACCACATTTTGTGTTAAATAAAAAGTTCAGACACATAATATCTGAAACTTTTTACATATTTATTTAACTTTTAACACCGCTGCTATTAATGGAGATAAAATTACCTTATTATCTTTTATTATAACACCTTTAGGATTCTTTAATGCTTTTATTCCAGAATTCAATTGATCTACTAAAATTATCGCATTTTTGGGAATCCTGATTTCATAACATTTCTAATGTCATCAGAAAATACAGAAACAGAATTTGTATCTTTCATCCAATCTTGATCTGAAGGCTTAACTTTCATAAAATCATCGCCTTCTTAAGTTTTCCAACCTTCACCAAGAAGAATAACATTTTTATTAATTTTTTTTGCTTCATCAGCTATTAATTGCATAGTTTTAGCATCATGATCTTCCATCATATCAAACCTAAATCCATCTATCTTATATTCATTCATTAAATATTTAATTGAATCTAACATAAATCTTTTTGTCATGTAGTGTGTACTAGCTAACCTTCCACCACCAAAATTTGTTTTAGCTCTATTTTCTGCATCCATAAAGTGATAATATTCTGGTTCTATATCTTCAAATATATTTAATTTTGCACTATTATTATACACAACATCTAAAATTACTCCCATACCTCTTTTATGTATTTCAGAAACTAATTCTTTAAACTCTGCTATAACTTTTGTTGCATCACTTGGATCAGTTGAATACATACCACTTAATGCAAAATAACTTTGTGGATCATATCCCCAATTATAGTTAGGTGATTTTCCCAAATAATTATATGATGTCTCATTTCTTCTAGATTCATCTATGTTATAGTAACTAAGTATAGGCAATAATTGTATATGTGTTATACCTAATGATTTAATATAGTCTAGTTTTTCTATAAATGCTTTAAATGTTCCAAATGGTGCTTTTAACTTTAAATTTTTATCTGATGTAAAATCTCTTACATGCACTTCATAAATTATTGCATCTTCTTTTTTATTAAAATTTTTGATTGCACCTTTTGCATATATAGTCTTCTTCCAAACTCCTTTTTTATCTTTTAAAAGTTCTATTGTATCTAAAAGCTTGTCTTGATCATCTTTATCATATACTAAAAGTTTTACTTTATTTGCACTAGGTGCCCATAAGTATACATCTAATTTTTCTCCATTTTTAGATAAGTATGCTCCTAACTTCCCATCATAATTATATACACTATCAAAATATGAGAAATATTAAAAATAGCGAGACTATAATTTTTTTATACATTACTTTATAGTCTCACTAAAATAAAATTTATATAAAATTAAAAAAATTTACACAATTTACTTGACAAACCCACAGCCCCTTATATAGTTTATTTCAAAAATTCTTTAGGTAAATCATGACTTGCAAATTTTAATGGCGTTAATGAATATGCATAACTTCCTGCATTAGAAATTGATATAATATCCCTAATTTCTGCTTTTTTTATTGATATATCTTTAGCTAATACATCTAATGCTGTACATAATGAACCAACTATATCAACTTTTTCTTTTTCTGTAGCGTCATTTAATACGTCAAACTGGCTTTGATTTTGCATAGTATAAAATGGTTCATACCCTTTTTCTGGATTATTTAACAATACTGCCATACCTGGTCTTAAAAATCCATTTATACCACTTTTAACTACTACATACGTTTTATCAACTGAAACTTTTTTATCAACAACTGGTGTATAAAAAGTCCCTGAATTGCACACAACATATCTTCCTGTTTCTATATATAACTTAGCAGATATTCTACCAGAGATATCTTCAATCACTTTTTTTATAGGAGTAAAATCAAACTCTTTTAATTTATCTTTATTATACAAAGTTCCTATTCCACTACCAAAATTTATAAACTTAATATCATATTTTAAACCTATCTTATTTGCTAAATTAAAGCAGTTATAATAGTATCTTGCCAAAATATCTGGATTTAATATTTGCGATTGTACATGTACATGTATTCCCACAATATTTAAATGTGTAAAATTTAAATTTGCATTTAAA
>CABURZ010000043.1 GCA_902494065.1 uncultured Sneathia sp.
AAAATCCTTTTAGTCATTTTCATTCTTCTTTTCTTAATCATTAATATTTGTATAAACACATTTAAAATAAAAAAATACAATAAAAACATATCAAAAATAAATAATGATCTAACAGTTTATATAAAACATTTGGAAGTCCAAAATATAAATATTGAAATTTCTAATTTAGAAAAAATATACGATGAAATTGAAAGTAAGAGATTTTTAATTATACCTAAAAAAAATGAGATATCATATAGAAATAATATTGCTAGATTAAAATTATTAAGACAAGATGTGCAGATTTTAAAAGAAATTAAAGATAAAATGAAATTAGCAAAAACTTGTGTTATAAAAAACAATTTTAGTCTAGCAAAAGAACTATATAAAGCAATAATAGATGCTAATACAACTATTTTAAATTTAGATGAAATAAAAAAAGAAGCTAGAAACAATATTTTTATGATAGAAGAGCTTGAAAATGTAGCAGAATTAGAAATTAATGCAGAAAAACTGTATGAAGACTACAAAATTCAAAGTTCAAAAGATCTATATATAAAAATACTTGAAATATACAAAAAACATAATAAAAATCAAGATGAAATAAATGAAAAAATAAAAAAGTGTGACGAGTTACTAGATAAAATAAGAGAAAAAATAAATTTAATGATAATAGAATCAGAGTTACAAATGAGTAAAGATACATCTAAAGTAATGAAAATTTACCTTGAATTACGTAAAAATTATGAAGCATTAAATGATGAATTGAATATAAAAAATATTAGTGAAAAAATATCTAGCCTTGAGGCTAATAATAATATGGATAAAACTAGAGCAATCTCATTAAGAGAAGAGGCATACTCTTATGCCGAAAATAAAAATTATAAAAATTCTATTGAATGCATGTTGGAAGCTAATAAAATATTTGCTAAGCTACGCCTAGAAAAAGAGCTTGAAGTGAATAATAGACATATTAGAAAAATGAAAAATTTAATGCACACGGAATATAAACGCATATATGCAAAAAACAATAGAAAGGATTTATCTGTAGGAGATAGAAAAAATCGTATAATGCGAAGTATAAATTTATGTATAAAAAAAGGTGATTCATATATTAATGAAGACAAATATAACGATGCCATTATTGAATATAATAGAGCATTAGATTTTTGCAAAGAAATTTCTTATACAGGCGATGTTGTAGAAAAATTAAAGAAAAAATTATCGTATGCTATAAGAAAAAACAATAAAGAAAGTTTTTGGAAAAGAATATGGAAATAGTAAGTGATAACTATATATTAAAAATTTCTAATATAGTTGAATATGAAAATTATATTATAAAAAAGTACGAACATAGATTTAATTTTATAGACCAAATAGTCGAAAACGAAATTTTGTTTAATGAAAAGTTACAAAAATTAGGTATATCATATATTCCAAATTTAATTGCAGTAGAAAAAAACTTAAATACAACAAAGTTATATTTTGAAAAAATTGAAGGTAGGGTATTATCAACAATAAAACTACCTTTTCTTACTATGGAAGATAAGATTATGATAGTATGCAAAATAGTAAATATTGTTAAATTACTACATATGAATAATATAGTACATAATGATTTGAGAATGTGTAATATAATAATTAGCGAAAAAAAAGATGTATATTTGATAGATTTTGCATTATCAACTAATCTAAATGAAAAAAATTTGTTAAATGATATAAGTGCATTAAGTAATATAATTAGTAAAATGATAAACATAGACTGTGAAATTGAAAATAATGATATTAATAGCTATATAAAAAAAATAGGTGAAATAAAATATGAGTTATTATACAAAAGAGGAGCTTCTTTTAAAGAGTTATGACGCGTTATATAAAATAGCTCTAGAAGAAAAATTATTAAATATATATACTCATGATATGAAAAAGAAAGAACTGATAGATTTAATATTAAAATATAGAGAAAATAAATTTTATGAGCAGATAATTTCAAAAGATATTAATGGGTTTTTATGCATACAAAAAATTATAGATGAAAATATAACTGAAGTTTTTAAAAGTTCTATAGATATTGAAGTTCCTCATAGTATGATAATATATGAGAATAAAAAAATAAATAAAAAGGAAGCATACTATATTTTAATAAATAAACAATTAAATATAGATACAAGTTTTATCTTGTTGGCAGGTACGAATAACTATATATATGCTATTTTTAGTGTAATTCATGATGATAGTTTTGAAAGCGAAATGTATGAAAAATATTTTTTTAGTTCTAATTATGTGGATAGATTTAATTTTGATATAGATTTTTTTGAAAATGCAAAATTTCTATTTTTTGAAAGTAATGTTTCTATTTTTTTAAAGCAAGCATACAAGAATAAAAAATTAAACTATATTCCTAAAAAATTATTATGTTATTGTGTGAAAATATGCGAGTTTAAGATAAAAAAATTGTGTGAAAGCAATAAATATTTTCCTGTACTATTTATTGAAAATAAATTGATATCTAAATATTTTTCATATGAATTTGCAATGTATATAAGAAAAATTGCAGATGATCACATATATATTGATTTTTTTGAGGATGCAAAGAAAACTATTATTCAAAAAGACTATATTTTTTATGGTAGCTTTTTTTGTGATATAGTTGAATTTTTTCAAAAACCTAATGAAGAGATAAAAATTTATGATGATTATTCAAATAATAAGAGAATATTAAAAAAAGAATTGGTAGATATATTTTTGGATTATCTATTTTCTGAGGTTATAAGTAATTCATGCGAAAAATTTTTGGGACTATATACGATAGGAATAAATGTAAAAAGAGAATATTTTAAACATATAAATATACCTTTTATAATTAATTATTCAGCAGTTCAAAAAAATTTGTTATCTAATTTTGAAAGCGATAAATATTTAATAATATGTTCAGAATATGATAATTTTAATATATCCACAAACAGTTTTACTGTGAGAGAAAAAGATATTAACTATGATATAAGAATAAATACAGTAATAAATTTTTTAAGTCATAAGCTTAATTATTATTCAATAATTCAAAGTTTAATGATATTGTTGAAGATAAAAATATCTAAATTAGAATTTAACTTAATTAGTTTTAGTGAACTTATGGAAAAAATAAATTCAAATGAGTATTTAAAAATAAAGGATGATATTCAAAATTTAGATGCAGATGCTGAAAAAATATTTAGTATAAACTACCGTGAATATGAACATGAAAGAAATGATGTTTATTTAGAAATTAAAAAAAATTATTATTTTCTGTTTTTTAAGTGTCAAGAAATTTTTGAAAAATATTGTGATGATGCAAGTTTTGCTGACTTTTATATCGAAAAGTACAATATTTATGTAAATAAAAACGAAATTGAAATGTTTTTGAGTTTTAAAATATATAACTTTTTAAATAAATTTTTTAAAAAGTATAAAATTTTAGATTTGCTATCAAATTATAAGGGAGTAAAATTAGTGGGGAAACTTGTTAAAAGTCCTTTATTTTATAATTTATTAAAAGAGTTTATACCAGGTAAAATAATAAAATTTAGCTGTGATAATAGGGATAATTACTCAAATTTAATAGCTACTACGGAAAAGTATGTTGAAGATTTAGAATTAGCTAAAATTAATTGTATAAATGATGTAAAAGTAGAAAAGAAAAACTTAGAAGTTTTAGCTGATGATTTTAAAAATGAATATGTTTCAATAGTTAACTCAAAAAATAAAGTGTTTGGATATATAGATAGATTATCTGTAGCATTAAAAATAAATATAACAATAAATAATTTAGATACAAATGATAGTTTTTATAATACAATTTATTTACCAAAAATTTTTTTAGAAAAAGATGAAAATCAAATTGATATAGATCAAATATATTTAGATAACATTGATAATGGGATAGTACGTATATTCTTTTTTCTAAATAATGTGGTACAATATAAATGTGCAAAAAGAATTGATGATCAAATATTTGTTAGCAAATATTTCGACATCATAATCGATGAGTAATTCATTGTTTATTAGGGTTTATAGTGCTTAATTTGACATGAAAATTAAAAAGTGCTATACTTTAACCACAATAAGGAGGTGTAAATGAAGAAATTACTTACTATATTTCTTGCATTGTTTACAACTATGTTTACAACTATAAGTTATGCAAAAAATAAGGGAAGTAGTCAATCATCAAACGTCAAAGCCGATATAATCAAAGAAATTATACAAAAAACATATATTGACGATGAGGTTTTTAAATCCTTAGAGGAATTAAAAAAAGACCAACCTAATAATGTTGATACTGATGTTTCAAGAAATTTTACACATTATCAAGCAGGTACTGCTTCATATTATGGTGAAAAGTGGAACGGCAGAAGAACATCAAATGGGGAAGTATTTAACACAAATTTATTAACAGCTGCTCACAGATCATTACCGTTTGGAACAATTGTTAGAGTTACAAATCAATCTAATGGTAAATCAGTAATTGTAAGAATTAATGACAGAGGCCCTTTTAAAAAAGGTAGAGTTATTGACTTATCAAAAGCAGCATTCGAATCAATCGAGAGTATAAACAGAGGTCTAACTAGAGTTAAGTTAGAAATTATAAGAAGATAATTTTGGTTGGTAAAGTAGCGTGCTACTTTAATGAATTGACTATGAGAATGGACGCTTTGCGTCCCTTTTTTTTATCCTTCAAATAACGCAAGTTATTTTTGATTGTTAAATTAATAAAAATGTTGTATAATTAGTTAAAGTACAAAAGGGGGTAAGTATGTTTTTAAAAAAATCGGATAAATTAGCTATAGTAGATTTTGATGGTACACATATTACGTTTAACGATTTTGTAGGATACGTTAAATATATTTCACGTAATACTATAAATGATATTACAAAAGAAAAGCATGTTTTAATAGTCGCAGAAAATAGAAAAGAATGGATATTTAGTTTTTTTGCAATTTGGGATAGAGGTGCTATACCTGTAGCATTAGATTTTATGAGTAATGAAAAAGAATTACAATACTTCATAAATGACTGTGATCCAGATGCAATTATTGTAACGAATACCACAATAGATACGGTAATTAATGCGACTAAAGATTTAGGTAAAAATCTTAAAATATATAATTTAGATGAAGTTAACTTAGAAATTATAGATGATGATGTTGAATTAAAAACACCATTAGGTGATGATGTTGCAGTTATGATATATACTTCTGGTACAACAGGTAATGCAAAAGGTATAATGTTAACTTATAACAATCTTATAGGTGAAATAAAGGCTATACAAGGGTTCAATATAGTAAAAGAAGATGAACAAATTATTTCTATATTACCATATCACCATATATTACCATTGATGGGTACATGTCTTTATGAATATTATTATGAAAATATGAAATCTGTTGTTTTAGTTGAAAAGCTTACAAGTCAAGAAATTTTAAAGAAATTTGCTGAAAATAGAATAACTATGTTTGTAGGTGTTCCAAGAGTATTTAAATTATTCTATAAATCAGTTAATGATAAAATTCAAGCAAGTTTTATAGCAAAACTTATGTTTAAAATAGCTAAAAGAGTTAGAAATAAAAAGTTTTCTAGGTTTATATTCAAAAAAGTTCATGATACATTTGGAGGACATTTAAGAACTATAATAGCAGGTGGTGCAAAATCTGATCCAGAAATGATAGAATTTTTTGAAATATTAGGATTTTCATACTGTGAAGGATACGGATTATCAGAAACAGCACCAGTTATAGCAGGAAGTGTTTATCCAAATTATAGAATAGGTACAGTAGGTAAAACAGTAGTCAATGCTCAAATTAAATTGATTGATGGAGAATTATGTGTTAAAGGACCTATGGTAATGAAGGGTTACTATAATAAGCCTGAAAAAACTAAAGAAGTATTTACAGAAGATGGATGGTTTAGAACTGGTGATCTAGCTAGTATAAGTGATGATGGATACATAACAATTATAGGTAGAGCAAATGCTATGATAGTTTTATCAAATGGTAAAAATATAGATCCTGAAAAGATTGAAATGAGAATTACTAAATTGTCGGGAGATTTAATAGAAGAAATAGGTATATTTGGTAAAAATGATAAATTATGTGCACTAATTGTTCCTAAAGCAAATGTTGCTAATATAACTACATTTATTAGAGATGTTATACAAATATATAATAAAGATGCTCATAATTATGAAAAAATATTAGACTATAAATTGATAGAACAAGAATT
Source organism: uncultured Sneathia sp. (assembly GCA_902494065.1). Taxonomy (GTDB): domain Bacteria; phylum Fusobacteriota; class Fusobacteriia; order Fusobacteriales; family Leptotrichiaceae; genus Sneathia. The sequence continues at coordinate 6,235 of CABURZ010000043.1, forward strand.
ACCTAAAACAAGAGTAGGTAAATTAAGAAGATTTATGTTGCCTGAGTTATATGAAGGTAGAAAAGAAAAAATAAAAATTGAAAATGAGCCTGATACATTAGAATATAAGGTTATGAAAGAATATATTACTAAATTAAAAGGTACACAAGTAGGACCCGATGAAAACTTTGAAATTGAAATAGGACTAGATTCACTAGATCAAATGGAAATGTTATCATATATAGAAAATAGTTTTGGAGTAAAGATGGATGAAGAAATTTTATCTAAACATCATAACCTAAGATTACTATCAAAATATATACAAGAATATTCAACTAAATTTAGTGAACAAGCTATAAATTTATCAGGTATAATAACAAAAGCACCTATAAAAAAATTACATGAAAGTATAGCACCTATATTTGTGAAACCATTTTTATGGTTGCTATTTAAAATATACTTTAGATTGAGCGTAAAAGGAACAGATAAAATTTTAGATGTACCTACAATATTTATTGCAAATCACGAAAGTTTTGTTGATGCACCCATATTGATTAATGCTATACCTAACCATATTTTGAAAAAAACATATTTTTATGCATTAGAAAAATACTTTAATTCATCATTTATGAAATTTGTAGGTAAACATACAAATGTAATAACTGTTAATATAGATAAAGATATAAAAAACAGTATAGAGCAAATGGCAAATGTATTAAAGCAAAATAAGAATATTTTCATATTCCCTGAGGGTTCTCGTACAAAAGATGGTAAAATAGCAGAATTTAAAAAAGTTTTTGCAATTATTGCAAAGGAATTAAATGTTAATATACAATGTATAGGAATCGATGGTGCTTATGAAGCATATTCAAGATTTGATAAATTTCCAAGACCTAAGAAAATTAGTGTTGAGGTATTAGATAGTGTTGATACAGAAGGTAAAACATATGAACAAATTGTAAATGAATGTGTTGACGTATTTAAAAAATTCAAAGAGAAAAAAGGTAAATAATGAGAAGAAAATATTTTTTAATGACATTAGTTGAGATACTAACTTTAGTTTTTATCGCTTTTTATATCTATAATAAAGTTTTATTTATTTCAAATAATTCAAAAATACAGACTAATAAAGTGGTAAGTAAATTTAATATAAGGGAAAAGAATTTTTATGAAAGATAGTGAATTAGGAAAAAAACTTTTAGAAGAATATCAAAATGAAAAGGGTATAATTTGTGGTTGTGAAGAAATATCTTTTGAAGATTATTGTAAGTTTAGGATAGCGGAATTAAAAAGCAAAAAGTGAGTTAGACTTTGTCTAGCTCATTTTTTTAAATATAGGTACTTTGTAAATAAGGTGGGCAAGAAATGAAATAAAAAAAAGGAAGACTTCCACAAAATATTGTATAATAAAAAAACCAACAACTATACAAAGGAGTCCCCCATATGAATAAGTATACCA
>CABURZ010000044.1 GCA_902494065.1 uncultured Sneathia sp.
CTGTCAATAATGCTTCCAATATAGTATTTTCCAAGACCTGGTATTCCAAACATTGTTTCTATTACAAATGATCCTGTTAGAACTCCTGCTATTGTAGGCGATATTATTGTAATAATAGGTAACATCGCATTACGTAGTGCATGTGTAACTACTATTCTAAGTGGACTCACTCCCTTAGCTATAGCTAATTTTATATAATCTTGCTCCATTATTTCTATCATTTTACTTCTCATAAGTCTTGCTATTTCAGCTACGATTACTAATCCTAGTGCTAAAACTGGTAAAATCTTTTTAGCTGGGCTATCCCAACCTGTAAGTAAGATTCTTCCCAAAGGTAAATGTAATTTATCAATCAGTATTCCTTTATGTACATCGACTGCATACAACTGTAATATACCTGCTATAATAAAGCTTGGTACAGATATTCCTATTACAGCTATTATCATAGAAAATCTATCAATTAATTTATTTCTAAATAGTGCTGAAAATATACCTAATGGGATACCGACTATTAATCCAAAAAGTATAGCTCTTAATCCTAAATCTGCTGAAACAGGAAATCCTGCTTTAATAACTGAATTTACACTTCTACCACGTTCTTTCATAGATAATCCAAGATCACCCTTAGTTAATTGCTTTAAATAAGTTGCATATTGAGTTGTCAGTGGTTTATCTAAATCATATTTAGCCATTAAATTTGCTTTTATTTGTGGTGGAATTGCTTTTTCACCTTGAAACGGATCTCCTGGTAATTGGTGTAGTAACACAAATGTAATAGTTATAATTAAAAGTAGTGTTACTATACTTGCAAAAATCCGTTTAATAAGAAACTTAGAAATATTCTTCATGCTTTTCCTTTCTAATCATAAATTTTATTTATGATTGCCCTTTAATTTAAATATACGATAATTATATATAAAATAAAAAATTAATACAAGTCTAAAAAAACGTTTAATTTTTTTATAAAATTTTTATTAAATTTAATAACTTTTATATATTTGCTACACACTATTTATATATTGACGTTAAAACACATCAAAAAATTTTTAATCATTAATTTTATTTATGATTACATTAATATTTTGAATGATAGAAATAAAAAATAACTGAAAATTTTTATTTTTTTCTATCTTAGATTATAAAGAGATGAAAAAGATATATAAAAAAATACCCAAATATACACCATTGAATACTGTAATTATGTAGTGTATAATTAAAACATCTAAAATTAAAGGAGAAAAAACATGAAAAAAGTACTAATACTTTTAGTTTCATTTTTAACAATTTTTACAACAAGCTTTTCACATGGACATTTTAAAAGACCTGAATTTGTAAAAGGAACTGAAAAAGCATACATTACTTATAAGTCAAAAAAATATCTTCCATTGAAGGTTATAATTGCTAAATCTAAAGACTCAAATAGAGATGTATTATACGTTTGGGGTTGGGGAAGAATATTTATAGACAAAACTAAATATGGTTACAATGATAGAAATAACAATTTTGAAGTTATAAAACATAAAAATGGAGACATTACAATTAAAGCTAATGTTACCATGATGGATTTATACTACAAAAATCCTATGAAAAAAGGAACATTCTATCATTCAACTTATGGATATCTACATTCACATGTATTCCCAAAACTAGATAAAAACTTAATAGGAATTGAAGATGTTGACTACGAAGTTATAAGTAGAGAAGTTTATAGTCCATATGATCCATCTGTACTATATAAAGAAAAAAATGGTAAATTTACTTTCTTATACATAGGCGAACCATTTAATGACAAAAAATCTGGTTTACCCGACATGGCAGAATTTAAATTCACCGCAAGATTACATAGAACTAATCTAAAAAATGTAGTAAATAGTGATAAAAAAGACAAAAAATAATATTAGGTGCAAACCTAATATTTTTTTGTTGTGTTAACACAAAAAATACAGTATACTCTACTTAGGAGTTGATAAAATGAAAAAACATATCATAATTACTACTATTTTCTCTTTCATAGTTCTATTTACATTAAAACATATAAACAATAAAGAGTATATTACTCATTCTAATAATTTAATAAAAGATTTACCTATAATTTATATACTTTTTATAGGTCCTATTTTTGAAGAATTACTTTTTAGAGGCTATATTTTAACTTTTTTAGAAAATAAAACAAAATATGCCAACTTTATTCAAGCTAGCATATTTTCTCTAATACACATAAATCCATTACAAATTATTTATACTTTCATTTTCTCACTTTATCTTGGAAATTTAAAGAGAAAATATGGTATATATTTTTGCATTTTTTTACATATATTATTCAATTTTATAGGTTACTATAAATAAACACATATTTACGGACTATTGATAAATAATCTAAAAGTGGGATATCATAATCTTTAACACTCGCAACTACACATCTTCCATCATTCATGTTTTCTAAATCTTTCAATGCTATTTCAAGATCCCCAAAATATCTTCCACCTGTACTATCTGTTACTAATATATCTCCTCTAGAGATTTTACTTTTTATGGGTTTTATATCTAAAAAAGTATTTCTTTTAGTATCGCGTACTACAAAACTAGAATAATCTCTTCTATTTTCAAATACCTTATTTTGTAATATATCTCTATCAATTCTAATAGGTACTATACCATTCAATAAATAATTTAATCTCTCCCAATTATCTTTTGATAAATCTATATCACCTAACATAATTACATCTGTATCTATACTTAAAAGTTCTAGTATAGATTGTATGATATCTATATTTCTATGTTTTTCTACTGTAGGAAGTCCTTTATACAATGGTTCTCTTTTAACATCCCCTGGTATAAAAGCCATAGTCTTAAGACCATATTTTTTATATAATTCATTCCTTTTTTTAGCAAATTCTAACGATACACCCGTATATACTTTAGGATAATAATTATGTAGACTATAAAGTCTTGAAAAATCTACTCTTTTATTTTTAAAATATTCTAAATCACTTTCATCTAATGTAGTACTATTTAAAACTACAAAATATTTTTTAGCTAATTCTATTATTTCATTATTAGTTAACCCATCATCTATTCTATAATACACGTTCTCATAATTTTTTATGTATTTTTGGCTTTTTTTGTTTATATCAACTATTAATTTTATACCCAAATTTTTACATAACTCCACCGTGTCATTTATATCTTTTTTTAAATCATCATTTTCTTCTGGCATATTTATAGTTGTAAAAGCAAAAGAAGAATTAAATTTTTTTGCATTTTCTAAATATTTTGAATTTTTTTCTATACCATTAGATAAATATATAGAAATCCCAAATTCAAAATTACTCACCATATATTTCCTCTATTCTTTCTTCATTTACTCCAAATAGATAAGTTAATACAAATCCTCCTATATATGCTCCAACCATTGATATTATGAAATATATCCATGTTCCAGGAACAACAATCAATAATCCAAATAACCCTGAAACTCCAACACTAATTGTACCTAAATGAAATATTGATGCTAAAAGTCCACCAAATCCTGAACCAAGACATGCTGTAATAAACGGTTTACCTAATGGTAATGTAACTGCATACATTAAAGGTTCTCCTATACCTAATATTCCTACAGGTAATGCATCTCTTGTTAATCTTTTTAATTTTTCATTCTTTGTTTTCAAGTAAATTGCAAATCCTGCACCTACTTGTCCTCCACCTGCCATCATTAATATTGGCAATAAGTAATTTATACCATGTGTTGGTCCATCTGGATTATTCAACAATACATGTATAGGTGTTAATGCTTGGTGTAATCCAACAACAACTAATGGTAAAAAGCTTGCTGATAAAATATATCCTCCAACAAATCCTAATTTAGTATAAATAAAGTCTAATAATCCAAAAATTCCATTTGTTACTCCTGTACCTATAGGTTGTATAATTAAAACAGCTATAAATACGCTTATTATCAATGTAATTATTGGTGTAAAGAATGTATCTAGCATTGTAGGCACAAATTTACGAACCTTTTTTTCTAATTTTGCAACAATTATACCCATAATTAATGATGCAATAAGTCCTCCCATACCTGGTGCATAAGGCTTAGAAGTAATAGGTAAAATAACTCCTTCTTTCATCAAAGGTAATCCTTTACTTGCAACAAATATACCACCTATAACTCCACCTAGTATATAGCTTCCACCAAATTCACGGCAAGAATTCATACCAACAAATATAGCCAAATATCCAAACATACAGAATCCTAAACTTTGTATAGCTAAAAACCACCAACTTTGTGCAAATGCACCTTTTGTACTAACATTAATTACATTGCATAACCCCATAATTAATCCAGCTGAAATTATACCTGGCAATAATGGAACAAAGATATTAGCTATTTTTTGTAAAAATCTTTGTACAACACCATTATGTTTTTCCTTATTTTCTTGTTTGTTGACTTTTGCTAATTCTTCAACGTCTACTTGACCTAATTCAAGTTTAGTTAATTTAGAAAATTCTTCCCCAACTAAATTAACTTTACCTGGTCCAAATACAATTTGTAAATTTTTACCTTCTTTAACTCCTAAAACACCCTCAACATTTTTCAACTTTTTCAAATCAATTTCAGAGTCTTTTAAAGTTACCCTTAATCTTGTCATACAAACTGCATTTGACAAAATATTTTCACTTCCACCTAAAATGTCAAAGACATCTTTAGCTATTTTTTTGTAGTCCATAATCATTTCTCCTTTTCTATACTATTTTCTACAACTTTTTTACTTACTATATCATAATTATCATTTGAAAACTTTAAATAAAGTACATCTATTGTATTTAACATTGATATTCTAGAATAAATAGCAGCACTTCTTTTCAAACCTTCTTTTGAGGTAACGTATAGATTATATTTACACAAACTAGCAACTTTGTTATCACTATATCTAGTTATAGATACAGTATCTATACCTTTTTTGCTCAAGACTTCCGCTATTTTAATAATCTCAGGTGTCATACCAGAATATGAAATTAAAATTGCTAGATGATTTTTATCACTATTAACAGCTTGAACATACTGTCTATCAGTGGCTTCAAAGGCTGTAGCTATTTTACCTACCCTCATAAATTTATACTGTGCATCAAGACATACTATAAACGAAGCTCCCATGCCATAAAAATCTATAACTAATTTTTCCTTTATTAAATTAGAAATATTTTCTATAATTTCAGCATTTTGCAATAATTTAGTTTCTTTAAGTGATTCAATACTTAAGTCATTCAACTTTTCTATAATATTTTTAGTATCTGTATCCTTGTTTATATCCACACTATTGAATACAAAATTATCTTTTTTAAGTGATACTATCTCTTCAATTAACTTTATTTTAAATTCACTAAAACCTTTTAAACCTAATTTTTTACACATTCTAGTAACAGTTGCAATACTTGTAAAAGTATTGTGTGATATATTTTCTACTGTCATTTTAGATGCTTTTGTGTAATTTTCAAATATATATTTTGCAACTATACTTTCGTTTTCAGTAAAATTTTTACTTTCCCTCATTTTTATTAATAAACTCATGCATTAGCCTCGCAATATTATTATCATATTTTTTTAATTCTTCTACTGCTCTATCTTTATCAAGCTTTGTTAAACACATAACTATAGCTAATTTTGTTTCCAAACCAGATAGTGCTAAATATTTACTTGCGGTATCATAGTCACAGCCTGTTGTATTTTGAATAATACGTTTAGATCTCTCAATTAATTTTTCATTACTTGTTTTAACATCTACCATGTACCCTGAATAAACTTTACCTTGTTTTATCATTATAGTACTAGATATCATATTTAAAATCATTTTTTGAGCTGTTCCAGCTTTCATTCTAGTAGATCCTGTTACAATTTCAGGTCCTACTATAACCTCTATAGGAAATTTACTATATTTTGACAACTCTGAACCTGATGAACAAGTTATACTACCAGTCAACGCTCCCACAGAATTTGCATATTTAATAGCTCCTATTACATAAGGTGTTCTACCAGATGCAGTCAATCCTATCACTACATCGCAAGAATTTAACCCTATAGACTTTAAATCTTCTTCACCTAATGTATAGCTGTCTTCAGCATTTTCTACTGCTTTAAATATAGCAGTATTACCTCCTGATATTAATCCTTGAAATTTGTCATAACCAACTCCATAAGTTGGTGGACACTCAGATGCGTCTAATATACCCAATCTACCAGATGTCCCTGAACCTATATATATTATTCTAGTCTTTTCAGTATATCTAGAAAGGATTGCGTCTATTAGTGCAGAAATTTTATCTATAACTTTTTCAACACAATAAGCAACTTTTTTGTCTTCAGAATTTATTCTTTTAACTATATCTATACTAGACATAAGCTCTATATCCTTACTATTTAAGTTGTTTTCTTCAGTAGATAAACTATTTAGATCAACCATAGCTTCCTCCTTTCATTAACATTATATCCTCTTTTTCATTAAATACTATGTTTTTTGAAAAAACTTTTCAAATTTTGAAAAAGAAAAAAGTGAGGTCTCCCTCACTTTCTTACCATGTGTATTTAAGGTTTAATTCTACTCTTGGTGTTACTGAATTAAATTTGAAAGTTTTTATAGGATCTGTACCTATTTCACCCCATACACCTTTGTATTTATTACCACTGTACTTTCTATTACTAAATTCAACTTTAGCTGAAACATTTCCAGAAATAGTTAATTTATCTGTTGCTTTGTATGTTGCACCTAATTTAGGTTCTATAGATAATAGAAGTAAATTTCTTTGTTCATCAACAGCTGTTTTATCAGCAGTTTCACCAGTTAAGTTGTGATATATTCTTTCATAATTCTTCTTAAAGTTTATTCTATCAAATGAAACAGATGTATTCAATTCTGGTGTTAGTGTAAATTTATCTGTTACATTTACATCATATTTAGCACCTAATTTCAAACCTGCATATCCATAGTAATTTTTTTCAACTTCTATTTTAGTTGATTCTAAATCTGTGTAGTAAACAGCTTTTTCATATCTTAATCCAAATATTGCATTTGCACTTAATTTTGTACCAAATAAAACTTCTTCTTTAGGTCTGTTATTTAAGACATTACTATTCTTATCACCAACTGATTTACCTTCTTCATTTTTTTCTTTTTATTATTACCATTTATTTCATCTTTAAATACATGTTGAACAAATAAATTAGAATCTAGTTCAAAGTTATCTTTGCTATATAATGCACCTAATCTGTATCCTTGATATAAGTGATGAACTGCAACTTTTCCTCCGCAGATATATGTTTTAAATACATCGCCTTCTTCTGTTAAATAATCAGTAAAATTAATATCATTTTCATTAAAGTGGTATCTAAAATCTAAATCTCCGTAAAGTTTAACGTTGTTTAATTGTTTTTTTGCATCAGCTTTAACATAAACATGTTCTATAGGTGAAAATACAACACCTTTTTATTTATATAATATCGTATTAAATAACTTTTGTATAGTAGCGAATTAAAAAACTTTACAAAA
>CABURZ010000045.1 GCA_902494065.1 uncultured Sneathia sp.
AGTTAAATCATCTTCTGCTCGTAAAATTGCATTAACATATTAACTATCTTTTTCCCATATTGATTTTGTACTATTAGGGCTTGCACTGAAAAAATAGTTTATTCTATCTTCTTTAAAATCTGTTGTTTCATAACGCATTATTCTTTCTATATAGCTACTTGTTAATGTTTTATAAATAGGTTCATAATTATATCCATTATTGTTATATAAGCTTCTTGCCTTATAAACCGTAATATTTTCAATACCTCGTCCTTTATATATAGCATTTTCACTTGCAAATATAAATCCATAATTCTCCTCATTTATTTGATTTTTTACATCTGTTGTATAACCTGATATTTCTTTTGGCATAGTAGTTTTAATCTCAAAACTATTTTCATCTGATTCTATATTTATCCTTACTCCTGGTGTAGATAAATTTACATTTTTAAACCTATCTTTCAAATATCCTGGACATTGATAAGCAGATATCAATCCAGCTGCTACATAGCTTGAATCTAGATATAGACCATTTATATAGTAGTACAACTCTTCTTCCATATCACCTTTAGTCTTACCGACTAATACTTTTGATCTATTTTTTGGAATTATTGTAAAATTTGGTATGACAGGTATTAAATATTCTGAATATGTCTTATTTTCTAGCGATTTTGTTTTTTCTTTGTAATCTTCTATACCATTAATTGACAACGTTTTAAAATCAGTTTTATCACTTGCATGAAAATTAAAAAATAATTGTATCTTATACTTTTCTAGTAGGTCCGATAAATTTATTAAATTAGAAAATTTATTTTTCCCATTAAATTCATCAATTTCTGTACCTATAAATCTTTTCTTTACTGTTTTATCTTCCAACTGCATTTCATAATTTACATTTGGTAGTATTCCAAACCAAATAGTATTTGTAAAATCATTTTTATTATTTACAGTATTGAAAAATACACTTAATGCCTCTTTCTTCTTAGGATTAGCCAAAAGATCCAACTTAAAATTTGTAATTAATAGTTTAGGATTCATCTGATTTGCTTTTGTATCATATTGATCAAAATATATCTTTACTCCTAACACTTTTTTTATTAATTCTTTTGAAATTTCAATAAATGATTCTTGTGAATTCTTGTATAGTTCTAAATATGAATTATAATTAAATATTTCTTTTTCTATATCAATTTTTTCTATAATTTTATTTGGAACATATGATCTTGCAACTAAATTAGAAACATACTCACTTTTTATTGTTGTATTTTCATTGTAGTCATCTTTAAATATTTGTGATAATTTTTCGGTATTGTGATTTTCTTCGATTTGTAATATGCTAATATCTGTATTAACTTCTGCAATTTCTAAACTTCCAGTTTCTCCTATGTATATAAGGGCTGGTTTTATCATTTCTAATCTATTAAGACTAGAACCACTCGTATTCAAAGATAGCTTTACTTCAATATCTTCAATTGCTAATGGTAACATTGCTAGTACATTATTATAATTTTTTGATGCTTCTAAAAAGCAATAATTTAATTTGTCACCTAATTCTTTTTTTTCTGGATTTTTATCATCTAATTTTTCATATTTTGAAAATAAATAATTTATCTCTTTTCTTGTCTGCTTTAAATTATCTATGACTCTTTTAGGTGATAATAACTCTAAAATATCTTCATAATTAAAATTAACTATTTTTACGTTATTATTCCTTCTTGAATCCATTAATGACAGTAACATTTTAAAAAATGTGTTTTCTTTATTTAATTTAATCTCTGTTACTGTTTCCTTAGGTATATTTTCATTTTTTTCTAGTGAATAACATATTTTATTTTGCTGTGAATCAAAATAACTATATATAGTTGGATCAAATTTTTTTAAAAAATCTTCAAAACTTTCAACTAATAAATGCCTATTAATTTCTTCAATTTTGTCATCACTTAAGCTATTTTGTAGATCAACTTCTCCTATAATTGTTAAAAGATCTAGTTTATCTTTATTAATAGATTCAAATAAAATAGTTCTATTTGTCTGTATATTTTTTCCCATTTTTCTCCCCCATATTTGCTGATAACACTATTATATTTTATTTTAAGAAAAATACTAGAAAATTTTTAAATTTTTTTCATTAATTATTTAAAAACTTAATTTTTATTTTTATCTAGTAATACATTTTATTACTACTACACATTTTATTTTTTATTTAATTAAAAAAACTTTTAGTTTTTAGCTAAAAGTTTTTGATCCTGAAACATAGTATAGAGAACCTATAATTTTCTCACGTATAATATGCAAATTATTCTTTTTTAATTCAAATTTTACTTCTTCTTTTCTGTTTAATGGATATACAATATAGAACACGGAAGTTTCATCTAATAATAATCTATTTAAATTTTTACATAAATCTTCTAGATTCAAATAAAACTCAAATTTTGAATACTTCTTAATTTCTTCTATAGGATATTTTCCGCTATTCAGTTTATAATATGGTGGATTTGTAACTATATATTTATATTTTCCTACATGTTTTTTTATATCTTCATTCAATAGTTTTATATGTACTCTATTATTATTATTATTATTTAAATTGTCTTTTAACGAAGTATACACATCCTTTTGTATTTCGACTGCTGTAATATTTTTATTATATTTATATAATTTTAAACAAATATATCCACTACCAGGTCCTATTTCAAGTATATCTCCATTTGATATATCATCTTTTATCATAAATTCAAACAAATTTATAGCATCACTTGTAATATTAAAATTTTTTCTATCTAAATTTATATAATAACCATCAATATTTTCTATCATACTACCAATACAATTCCTTACCGTATCTTCCAAATGCATTTAGTATTCTACCTTCATCATTTTGTTTAATTTGATAAAACTCCACTCTTCTATTAAATGCTTTATTAACTTCTCTTACTAATTCCCTAAAGTCTAAACGTTCTTCTGCCGTAAAATAGAAAATAAGTTTTTCCTCTCCAAAAGTATATTCACCTATTACAAGATTCATGGCAGGTAAAACTTCTTTAACAATTTTTTTACATTTAAAATATGCAAGATCCGCTTTTCTATCTAATTCATCCAAGGTTGCTATTTCTTTTTCATTTAATTTTCTTTTAACTTCCCTTATTTTTATATCTTCCCCTGTATCACTTTCGTTATTTTGCATAATTTCAGACTTACTTATTACCATTCCTATTTGGTCTCCTCTTATAGTTTCAACTATAACAAAATCTCCTTTTTTGTAATTTTCATCATCTTGCACAACAAAAGGATACACTTTTTTAGTTTTTCTAAATCTGATATTTAATACTTTCATAATACTCCTTTTTCCATAAAACTAAAATATCCCATATGTGTTATTAATATATGGTCGACTAAATTTATTTCTAATAGCAAAAGTCCTTCTTTCAATTTTCTTGTAATTCTTATATCATCATCCGATGGTATCATCACACCTGATGGATGGTTATGAACTATTATTATATTCTTAGCATTACATAGCAAAACTTTTTCTGTAACTTCACGAATGAATATAATAGTCTTGTCTATAGTACCAAAAGAAAAACTTTCATATTTTATAAACTCATAATTAGTATTTAAAAATAATACTCCAAACTTTTCTTTTAATTCATATGCAAATTGCTGTTTTAAAAACTCTATAACTAAGCTTGAATTTGATAATATAGGTCCAAATTTTCTTAGTCTTTTAAGATAATCTTCATAAAAAAATTCATTTATTAATTTTTTTATTATCAAAAACTTGGTATTTATTTCTCCATTTTTTAATAATACTTTATCATCTTGTGATAAAATTGTCTTTAAATTACCATATTTATTTATCAGATTTTTAGCTTTTGATTTTAGGCACATATTATAACCTGAACAATACAGTAACACTTCTAGTAATTCTTGCTCATTTACGCCTTTAATACCGCATTCTAAATATTTTTCACTTAACTTCATATAAACCCCTCTTTTACTGCAAATATGAGGGCTTACTATATTTATTCTATCATATTTATATATTTTTTACTACTTTTTTAATTCTATTTATGATATAATTTACAAGGATAAAGGAGGAAATAATAATATGAAAAAAATACTACATGTTACAGGAATGACTTGTGACGACTGTGCAGAAAAAATTTCAAAAAATTTGTTCAGTCTTCCTGAAATTGAAAGTGTAATAATAAATCTTGAAACAAATCAAATAGAAATTGAATTGAACTCTGCCATTTCTATAGAAAATTTAAAATCTGTTATAAAATCTGCTGGAAATTACAATTTAATCGATGTTAAATAGGAGCCAAAATGTTTTATGCGTATTATTTAGTAGAAACTAAAGAAACTGGAATTGTTGATTCATGGGACAAGTGCTCTAGTATTGTAAATAATAAAAATGCAAAATTTAAAAAATTTAAAACTGAAAAACTTGCACAAGAATGGATAGATTCTGGATTTAAATCTGATGATAATAAAAATTTAATTAAAAATGCAATATACTTTGATGCTGGTACTGGTCGTGGTATAGGTGTTGAAGTTAGAGTGACAGATGTAAATAAAAATTCAATTTTAAATAAAGTTATGCCTAATAATTTAATAAATGAATGGGGAAATTATCTTGTAAGATCTGATAGAACAAATAATTTTGGAGAATTAACTGGTGCATACTTAGCATTAAAATATGCATTGAAATATGATGTAAAAGATATTTGCGGTGATAGTAAACTTGTAATTGATTATTGGCTAAATTTAAGATATAATCCTGAAAATATAAATAATGACACAATAGATCTTATCCATAAAACAAATAAACTTTATGAACTTTTTAAATCAAATGGTGGACGCATACATAAAATTTCTGGCGACATAAATCCAGCTGATTTAGGATTTCACAAATAGAAAGGAATATTATGAGAAAAGCCCATATTATAACCTATGGTTGTCAAATGAACTATAATGAAAGTGCTAAAATGTCAAATATGTTAAAAAATATTGGGTATGAAATAGTAGATAACTATCATGATGCTGACCTTGTTTTAATAAATACTTGCACCGTACGGGAAGGTGCTGCTGTAAAAGTGTATAGTGAACTAGGTCGTCTAAAAGAATTAAAAGAAATAAAAAATGATTTTATAATAGGAGTTACTGGTTGTCTTGCTCAAGAAGAAAAAGAAAACTTTATAAAACGTACTCCATATGTAGACATAGTTTTAGGTAATCAAAATATTGCGATGTTGCCTGATATAATAGATGGTATTGTAAAAAAAGAAATTAGTAATTTTGTTATGGTAAATAACAAAGATGTATTACCTAAAAGAGTTGATGCTGATTTTGGAAATGACATTTCAGCTTCTATTGCCATAAGCTACGGTTGCAATAACTATTGTACATTTTGTATAGTTCCTCACGTTAGAGGTAAAGAGCGTTCTGTTCCTCTTAACGAAATATTAGATGATGTAAAAAGATATGTAAAAAAAGGATTTAAAGAAATACTATTTCTTGGACAAAATGTAAATTCGTATGGTAATGATTTGAGAAAAGATGAAAGAACTACTTTTGCTAATTTACTGAAAGAAAGTGCTAATTTAGAGGGTGATTATTGGATAAAATATATTTCTCCTCACCCTAAAGACTTTAATGATGATGTAATTAAAGTAATAAAAGAAAATCCAAAAATATCTAGAATGCTACATCTTCCTCTACAATCGGGTTCAACAAAAATTTTAAAAAAAATGAAAAGAGGATATACTAAAGAACAATATTTAGACTTAGCTTTAAAAATAAAAAAAGAAATTCCTGACATTGCATTAACCACTGATATAATAGTAGGTTTCCCTGGTGAAACTGAAGAAGACTTTAATGAAACACTTGAAGTAGTAGAAAAAATAGGATTTGAAAATGCTTTTATGTTCATGTATTCAAAGAGAAAAAATACTCCTGCAAATAATTATGAAAACCAAATAGATGAAGAAACTAAAAATAAAAGATTACAAACTTTAATGCGTTTACAAGATAAAATTGCATATAACTTAAGTCAAAAATATATAGGAAAACTAGTTAAAGTGTTAATTGAAGGTGAAAGTAAAAAAAATAAGGATATGCTATATGGAAGAACTTCTACACACAAAATCGTACTCTTCCCAAAAACAGATAAAATATTATTAAAAGGGCATTTTGTAAATGTTAGAATAGAACACACTAATACATGGACTCTATATGGACAAGTTGAAAAGAAGGTGAAATAAATTGAATGAATTATTAAAATATAAAACTACAAAGCTTAGAGAATTAGCTAAAGAACATGATATTGATAATTATAAGTCAATGATTAGAGAAGATTTAATAAACCATCTTTGCATAAAATTAGCTGAAGAACAAGGTAAAATTTATACATTTGGTACTCTAGACATCTTAAATGATGGTTATGGATTTTTAAGAAACACTACTATTAATGCAGATGTATATGTTTCAATATCACAAATAAAAAAAATTGCTCTAAGACAAGGTGACGTTATATGCGGTGAGGTAAGGGTTCCTATAGGTACTGAAAAAAATTACGGTCTTATTAAAATTGAATTTATAAACAGCGACACTATAGATAAAGCTTTAAATAGACCTGTATTTGACGAACTTACACCTGCTTATGCAAATGAAAAAATTAATCTTGGTGAAGGTGATATTTCATCTAGGCTTATTGATATAATAACCCCTATAGGTAAAGGACAAAGAGGATTAATAGTTGCCCCCCCTAAAGGTGGAAAAACTGTACTACTTACAACTTTAGCAAATGATATAATAAAATATAATAAAGATATAGATGTTTGGATACTATTAATAGATGAACGTCCCGAAGAAGTTACTGATATAAAAGAAAATGTTAAGGAAGCTGAAGTTTATTCAGCAACATTTGATGAAGATCCAACTATACATATAAGAGTCACAGAAAAAGTTCTAGAAGCTGCTAAAATAGAAGTTGAAAAAGGTAAAAATATACTTATACTTATGGATAGTTTAACTAGACTTGCAAGATCATATAATATTGTAATACCATCTAGTGGTAAAATAATAAGTGGTGGTATAGATCCAAAAGCACTATACATGCCTAAAAAATTCTTAGGTGCTGCAAGAAATATTAGAAACGGAGGAAGTTTAACAATAATAGCAACTGCTTTAATTGAAACTGGTAGCCGTATGGATGATGTAATATTTGAAGAATTTAAGGGTACAGCTAATATGGAAATAATATTAGATAGAACACTACAACAATTAAGATTATTCCCTGCAATAGATATTATTAAAAGTGGTACTAGACGTGAA
>CABURZ010000046.1 GCA_902494065.1 uncultured Sneathia sp.
ATGAATTGAATAGTTTTTATACGGATATTAGTAATGTATCTATATTTTTAACAAATGATTTAATAGTACTGAAAAGATGTGAAAAATTAAAAAATTTTAATGATCTTTTAGAATATTTGTCAGTTCATAAGGATGTTAACAAAAGTATAGTAATAGATTATTACTGCGAGTATAAGGGAAAAAATCCACATATTAACGCTTTTAAAAAAATAGGTGCTGAAATTATTAATATAGAAGATGCCGAATCTAATGTGATAGAATACGTTAAAAGTGAATTAAAAATAACTAAAGTTGATGCAAAAAAGATATTAGATATTATAGGTACTGACTATAATCATGTAAAAAACGAAGTTTTTAAATATAAAACTGTTGTAAATAAAGATTTTTCTATAGACAAAATATATGGTTTAATGCTAGAAAATCAGGATAAAAAAGTTAATGAATATTTATCTGATATATATAATAATAAGATTGATTTTGAAAAAATACCAAGAGAATATTATATGCAATTATTATACTCAATTTACAAAGACTTTGAAATTTTTCATAAATTGAATATTTTAAAACTTAGTAAAAATTATAATGAATTTAAAGAAGAATATAAGCAATACGAAAATTTATTTAAGATTAATTATTATGTCGTATATTTAAAATACAAAAATCTTCTATTTGATAAAACTAAGTGTTTACATATTCTAAAAAAGTGTAATGAATTAGAATCTAAATTAAAATCAGGATTAATAGATGATAAAATAGCAATTTGGAATATAATTAAGGAGATACAAAGTGAGCGAAATAGTTAATTTGCTATATAATAAGGAAGTAAGAATAGAAAGAATTTATTCAAATAATGCCACTACAGATTGGATGGTTCAAAATGAAGATGAGCTAGTTTATCTTTTAAATGGCAGTGCAGTTTTAGAATATAGCGATAAGGAGATACACTTAGATAAAGACAAATTTGAATATATAAAAAGAGGAGTATTGCATAGAGTAAAATCAACTAGCAATGATTGTATATGGCTTTGTGTATTTATAAAATGATGGATAGAAGATTAGAAAAAACAAATTTAAATGGATTTTTAATATACATTAAATATGATGGAAAATCTTATGACAGTTTTGATGAAAATAAAAATTGTTTAAGTGTAAAAGGTGAATTAAAAAAAATATTAATTACCGAAGGTATTTCAATATATAAAGGATTACAGCAAGCAGGAAGAACTGATAGTAAGGTAAGTGCGAACGAAAATATAGTTTATCTTATGACACTTGAGAATGATATATCAAAATTATTAAAATATGAAAATATTTTAAAAATAGAAAAAGTTATTCCATTTTTGCAAATACCAGATTTAATTGAAAAAAGAAAATACATTTTTGAGTATCCCATAGAAAAAACATTAAATAATGAAGAAAAAATAAAAAAGTTATGCATTGATTTGAGTGGAACAAAGGATTACAAAAAATTTACAACTAAAAAAGGTAAGCTTTTAAAAGAAACAACTAGAACAATAAATATTAATTATGAAGCTAATAAATTAATATTTGTAGGTGATAGTTTTCTGCCACATCAGGTAAGAATAATGAGTGCTTATATACTAAATAATTCTTTTAAAGAATTGGATGGAAAATATTTAACATTAGATAGAGTCTTTTTAAAACAAGAATTAAAAGATTTAATTTTAAAAAGATTTGAAAGTGATAATGAAAATATATTGTATTATGAAAAATCTATAAGATATACATTTGTTTATACAGTTGATAAATCAAAATTAATAGGTAAAAATGGTAAAAATATTAAAAAATTAGGCTTTTTAAATAAGGTGATTATAAGAAAGGTTTAACATGATTCATGAATATTTGTGGTATCTTTTTATTTATTCTATATTAGGTTGGTTAATAGAGGTTATCTATCAATTTTTAAATCATAAAGGATTTATAAATCGTGGTTTTTTAAACGGACCATATTGTCCTATATATGGTTTTGGTGCTGTTTTTGAAATAATGTTATTAACCAAATATATTAAACGACCACTATTACTTTATATAGTCGCAGTAGTTATAACCACATTAATAGAATTTTTAACAGGTTACGTTTTAGAGAAAATATTTAAATTAAAGTGGTGGGACTATAGTTTGGAAAAATTTAATATTTTAGGTTATGTATGTCTTAAATTTTCTTTGCTTTGGGGAATAGCATCTTTAATATTAATGTATGTAGTGCAACCGATAATAAAAGATTTAGTAAATGTATTGAATGCATTTAGTTTTGCTATATATATTGTAATATTTATAGTATTTGTTGATTATGTATTTACAATTTTAAAATTAATATCATTTAAAAAAGATATTAATATACTATTAAAATTAGATAAAGAAATAAATACACTTAAAATACTAATTGAAAAAAGGCTAAATAGAAAGTATAAAAGATTATTGAAATCGTATCCACATTTAAGAAAAATAATAAAAAGATTAAAAAAATAGCTAATTATTTAGCTATTTTTTAGTCTAACACGCTAGTAGCCCATCTAAAAGCTTTTTTGTAATAACCTTCTTTTAATGTTGAAACAACAACTTTCTTTTGACCTGATGATGCATGTATAAATTTCCCATTTCCTATATATATTCCTACATGTGATATTCTATCTTTTTTTGTTGTTTTGAAAAATACTAGGTCGCCAACTTGTAAGTTTTTAGTTTTTGTATTACCAACTTTTGATATATCAGAAGATACTCTCGGTAAATCAATATTAGCTGTATTTTGATATATATAGTTTACAAAACCTGAACAGTCAAAGTTTTTAGGACCGTTACTTCCCCATCTGTATGGAGTATCAATATATTTCATAGCATAGTCAGAAATCTGTTTTCTAATATCATCTGCTGTATTAGAAAAAGAAATATTTATTGAAAAAATTATTGATAGTATTAATAGTGCTTTTTTAAACATATTTACCTCCAAATTTTCTATTTAGTATAGTATAACCTATATTTCTTAGAATAATCTTTGATAAATTATAGACTTTTCTTTGATTTTACTAAATTTGCTAATAAGGTAGTAAATATGGTATAATTATTTAAAAAAAGAGGATTAAAATAATGAGATCAAATAATAGAAAAAACGACGAATTAAGAGAAATAAAAGTTACAGAAAATTTTACCATGCATGCTGAAGGGTCAGTATTAATAGAGTTTGGGAATACTAGAGTAATATGTAATGCTACTATAGAGGACAAAGTTCCTCCATTTTTAAGAGGAAAAGGTCAAGGATGGATAACTGCTGAATATGCAATGCTACCCAGAGCAACTAATACAAGAAATAAGCGTGAGTCTCAAACAGGTAAACAAAGTGGAAGATCTGTTGAAATACAAAGATTGATAGGTAGATCACTTAGAGCTTGTATAGATTTAGATAAATTAGGAGAGAGAACTATAACAGTTGATTGTGATGTAATTCAGGCAGATGGTGGGACTAGAACTGCATCTATAACTGGAGGATATATAGCAGTAGAATTAGCTATAACTAAATTATTAAAATCAGGTATTTTAACTCAAAATCCATTAATTTCAAAAGTTGCTGCAATAAGTGTAGGTAAAGTTAAGGGTGAAATTATGCTTGATTTAGATTATTCAGAAGATTGTATGGCGGATGTTGACATGAATGTTGTAATGAATAACAAAAATGAATTTATCGAAGTTCAAGGTACTGGTGAACATGATACATTTACTTATTCTGAATTATTACAATTTTTAGATTTATCAAAAAAGGCTTTTGATTACTTATTTTTGCTATAGGGAGTATAAATGGAAAAATTAGACATAATTAGTTTAGATATAGAAGAATTAAAGAAAGTATTTAGAGAAAATAATATAAAAGAATTTATAGCAAATCAAGTATATGATTTTATACATAATAGATTGATATTTGATTTTAATGAATTTAATAACATAAAAAAGGAAACAAGAGAGAAGCTAGCGGAGATATTCTTTATACCAAATTTTAAAAAAGTAACGTCTTTAGTTTCAAAAGATAAGCAGAGTGAGAAATATCTTTTTTCTTTAAATGGCAAATTTTTACTAGAATCAGTTTTATTAACTCACAATAATAGAAAAACACTGTGTGTTTCATCACATATAGGTTGTCCATTAAGATGTGACTTTTGTGTTAGAGGTACAATGAAATTTGAAAAAAATTTAGAGGCTTCGGAAATAATAATGCAATTCTATATCATACAAAAAGAGTTAAAATTAAAAAATCAAAAAATATCTAATTTAGTTTATATGGGTATGGGAGAGCCTTTTCTAAACTACGATAATGTTATAAAATCAATAAATGTAATAAATAGCGAAAAAGGGCAAAATATTTCAAAGAGAAATTTTACAATTTCAACATCAGGCTTGATAGAAGAAATTAAAAAATTAGCAAATGATGAAAAGCAAGTTCATCTTGCAATATCATTACATTCAGCTATACAAGAAACACGTGATAAATTGATGCCTATTAATAGAAGATATAGTCTTGAAAAATTAAAAGATGCCCTAGAATATTATCAAAAAAAGACTAAAAATAGAATAACATTTGAATATATATTGATTGATGAATTGAATATGAGTTATGATGATAGAAAAGCATTAATTAATTTTGTTAAACCATTTAATACACATATAAATTTGATACCATATAATCCAGTTATAGGCAAAAATTACAAAACACCTAGTAGAAATGATCAAATAAAATTCTTTAATTCTTTAAAGAATAATAAGCTAAACGTAACATTAAGAGATACTAAAGGTCAAGACATAGCTGCAGCATGTGGTCAATTAAAGATAAAAAAGGAGAATGAAAGAAATGAAAAAAATAATTAAGTATTCTTTTTTAGCAATCTTTGCATTTATTTTCATATTTTTAGCCTATACAGTATATGAAGTAAAAAAAGAATACCCTGTGGAAATGTTAGAAAATTATGAGCCACTAAAACCATCTATAATCTATGACATTAATGGTAAACAAATTGATGTTTTAGCCATAGAAAATAGAGATCCTATATCAATAAATGAAGTTCCTAAAATGGTACAGAATGCATTTATTGCTGTAGAAGATAAAAGATTTAGAAAACACCATGGAATAGATGTTATAAGATCATTTAAAGCAGTATTATTAAATGTTACAAAGACAGGTCGTCAAGGTGGAAGTACAATAACACAACAATTAGTTAAAAATGCATTTTTATCTTCAGAACGTACATTTAAAAGAAAAATAACTGAAGCAATACTTGCGATAGAAATGGAAAGAATATATACGAAAGATGAAATATTACAAAATTATTTAAATACCATTAATTTTGGAAGAGGAGCATATGGTATAAAAAATGGATCATTAAAATATTTTGGAGTATTACCTAAAGATTTAACTATAGCACAAGCAGCTATATTAGCAAGTATTCCAAAATCACCTTCAAAATATTCAAAATTAGAAAATGCACTAGATAGACAAAAAATAGTTTTAGATTCAATGTACTCTGGTGGATTTATTACCAAAGACGAATATGACAAAGCAAGATCTGAAAAAATAAAGTTTATAACAGCTAAAGAAATGGAAGAAAAAACAGAAACACAAGAAATATCTAATTCAAATGTTTCTCCTGAGGTTACGACTATAGTTTTAGAAGAAATGAAAAGAATTTTACATATAGAAAATGATGATATTAAGTCACTATTTAATGGCTATAAAATATATTCAACTATAGATATTAATATGCAAAAAGCAGCATACAAGGCATTTGAAACAAATTCTAATTTAAAAAATAGAAAAGATTTACAGGGTGCATTGCTTTCTATAGATTCAACTAATGGTTTTGTAAAAGCTATGGTTGGAGGTAAAAATTACGTTAAAGGTGATTTTAATAGAGCAATTTATGCAAAACGTCAACCTGGATCTTCATTTAAACCATTAGAATACCTTGCAGCTATACAAAAAGGTATTCCTATGAATACTGTTTTAGAAGATTCACCAACTACTTTTGGAAAATGGACTCCTAAAAACTATGACTGGAAATATAGATCAAATTTAACAATGATAAAAGCTTTAGAAGTTTCTAATAACATTGCAGCTGTAAAAGTATTAGATTTAGCAGGTATAGAAATGGCTAAAAAAGCGTGGGTAGCAACAGGAGCAAGTGATGAAAATTTTCCTAACGATTTAACATTAGCATTAGGTTCTATTACACTTACTCCATTAGATATGGCAAAATTCTATGCAAGTTTATCAAATGGAGGTTATAAAATAGAGCCACAATTTATATACAAAATAGAAAATAGATATGGTGAAGTAATTTATGAAGCAAATACAGAAAAAACAAAAATTTATGAACCAACTGACGTAGCATTGATAACATTTATGTTACAACAAGTTGTGGAGCATGGAACAGGGCAAGGTGCAAAATTAGTTAAAAACGGTAAATTTATACCAGTAGCTGGTAAAACGGGTACAACTAGTGATTATGTATCTGCGTGGTTTACTGGTTACACTCCTACACTTACAACAGTAGTATATGTAGGTAATGATGACAATAAGAGTATGGGACGTGGAATGTCTGGTTCAACTGCAGCTATACCAATTTGGAAAAACTATATGCAAGCAGTTATTAATTTACCAAACTATAATGTCGGAAATTTTGATTACATCATAGATGGATTATTAAGCGGTAAATTAGAACAGTATACGATAGATTCTATAAATGGAATGCTTGATGTTGATGGTGTAAATGCGACACCTGCATTATTTAA
Source organism: uncultured Sneathia sp. (assembly GCA_902494065.1). GTDB lineage: Bacteria > Fusobacteriota > Fusobacteriia > Fusobacteriales > Leptotrichiaceae > Sneathia. The sequence continues at coordinate 6,793 of CABURZ010000046.1, forward strand.
AGCTGGTACTGCACCATTAGAATATGAGAGCATAAATAATTTTCAATATTAGGAGTAATACATGAAATCAGGTTTTATAGCAATAGTTGGAAGACCTAATGTAGGTAAATCAACGCTTATGAATAAATTGATTGATGAAAAATTAGCAATAACTAGTGATAAGGCTGGAACAACAAGAGATCAAATCAGAGGAATAGCTAACATAGGAGAAAATCAATATATTTTCTTTGATACACCAGGAATTCATAAGCCTCAACATCTATTAGGTGAATACATGACAACTGTAGCACTAAATACATTAAGTGAAGCAGATTTGATACTATTTTTAATTGATGGTACAAAAGAAATAGGTACAGGTGATAAATTTGTAATGGAAAATATACAAAAAGTTAATAAGCCCTGTATACTTATAATCAATAAGGCAGATCAATTAAATGATGAAGA
>CABURZ010000047.1 GCA_902494065.1 uncultured Sneathia sp.
CCCCCCCCCCCCCCGAATTTTTCAATGTACTTTCTAATTTATTATTTATTCTTTTTTAATTTGTTTTAAAATTTTTTTATGTAAATTTTGCTTTAAAACTTCATACCTCTTAAAATTTTATTCATTTTTTTACTTCAAATACATTTTATTTTATATTTTAATTTTCTCTTGTTTATATTTCGTTAATATTCACAATTTTATCACTATAACTTCAGTTACTATAAACCTTTATGTATATTAGTATTGTTAGCAATATATTTAGGTACTTTGTAAATAAGGTGGGCAATGATAAAAATGTTCCTCCACTTTTTTAACCAAAAAAGCACGAATTTTTAGTTCGTGCTTAAAATTAATTATAATACTTCTTTATTTATGTGCTATAACTTCAATTTCAACCAAAGCTCCCTTAGGTAAATCTTTAACTGCAAATGCTGATCTTGCAGGATAAGGTTCAGTAAAGAATGTTGCATATATTTCATTAACTGGTACAAAGCTCTTTATATCAGCTAATAAAACTGTTGTTTTTATAACATTACTCATATCTAACCCTTCTGTTTTTAAGATATTTTTAATATTAGTTAAAGATTGCTTAGCTTGTGCTTCAACACCTTCTACCAACTCATTTGTTTCTGGATTTAAACCTATTTGTCCTGAAACAAAAATATAATCTCCCACTACTCTATATGGTGAATAAGGTCCTACGGCCTTTGGAATTAAATTAGCCATTTTAAATGCCTCCTAATTTCTATAATTTTCTAAATTGCTTGTATATTTTTTGCTTTTTAGCTTATTAATTGCCTTAACTTCAATTTGTCTTATACGTTCTCTTGTAACGTTAAATATTTTACCAACTTCTTCTAAAGTTTTAGGTGCTCCATCATCTAATCCAAATCTGTGTCTTAAAACTTGTTCTTCTCTTTCATTTAAAGCATCTTTTAAAATATGTTCTAATTTTTCACGCAATAGCACTCTTGATGTAGCATCGTAAGGATTTAAAAATTTATCATCCTCAACGAAATCTCCTAATTCACTATCTTCTTCACTACCAACAGGTGTTTCAAGTGAAATAGGATCTTGGTTCATTTCTAAAATACTTTTTACCTTATCTAATGGTATATCTAAACTTTTTGCTAATTCATCTGGTGTTGGCTCACGACCTGTTTCTTGTAATATAAGACGACTTTCTTTTTTTATCTTATTTATTGTTTCTATCATATGAACAGGTATTCTAATAGTTCTACCCTGATCTGCTATAGCTCTTGTTATAGCTTGTCTTATCCACCATGTTGCATATGTTGAAAATTTAAATCCTTTTTCATATTCAAATTTTTCAACAGCTTTCATAAGACCCATGTTACCTTCTTGAATCAAATCTAAAAGTTTAAGCCCTCTATTTGTATGCTTTTTAGCTATACTTACAACTAATCTTAAATTAGATTCTATAAGTTTTTGTTTTGCTAAACTATCTCCCTTAACAACTTTTTGTGCCAAAGAAATTTCTTCATCATGAGTAAGTAGTGGAATTTGACCTATTTCACGCAAATACATTTTTATAGGTTCATCTACATCCATATATTCAGTAAATTTCATAATGTCATCATTCAACATCTTTTGAACTTCTTCATCATTAATTTTTTCATATGGTATATTTGAATCTATATCAGCTACTATAGCAATACCTTCATTTCTCAATTTATCAATAATTTGTGATATTTTCTCCTCTGAAATTCTATCAATAAGAAGATTTTTTACTTTAGTTTTATTTATTTCTTTTTTATCACGGGCTTCTTTTAAAATCCTTGATATATCTTCTTTTAAACTATTCGTTTTCTTCCCCTTTTCTAAAAGCATGTAATTTCCCCTTTTCATATTCCATATAATCGTAATATACTTCTTTTATCTTTGGTAAATCCACGCTTTTTTCAATTTCCTTAACACGCTTTAAAAAAGTCATGTACATAGCGTAGTCTTCTTCTCCCATAGTATCATATCCCCCAAGATAATCAACTATCATTTCTCTTGAATTTTTTATATAATCTATAACCCATTCTCTATATAGTAAAGTATAATTATCCGTATCAAAATTTTCATATTTAGTATTAAGATGAAAAATTAACTCTTTTTCTTCATCGTCAAATAGCTCATTATTTTCTATCTTATTCAATATATTTTCAAAATTTAAGTTTTCAAAAGTGAAATTTTGAAATAAAGTCCATTTATTTTTGTGTTTTATTAAATATATTATAGTTTGTTCTTCTAAACTTTCTTTTCTTGTAATACTCTTTCTTTTTGTATTTGTATTAAGTTTTGTACTATTTATCTTCCTTTTTGTTTTTGCCTTACTTAAATTTGATTTCAGTGCATTTAGCGATATATCCAATTTTTCTGCAAATCTTTTTGCAAATTCTTCATAATATATCATGTTAGTTAGTGATGAAAAATATTCATCCATATCAGAAATTAACTTCATTTTTGCACCAAGTTTTGTAATATCATTACTTTTCAAATAATATTTGTATAAAAAATCAAATGCATCAATGGATTTTCCTAATTCTTCTACAAATTTATCTTTCCCATAAGTATACAATATTTCATCTGGATCTTTTCCTATGTTAGAATAGTCCATAACTTTAATATTAAATCCATATTTATTTAAAATTTGTATTGCACGTATTTTTGCATTCAATCCTGCACTATCATTATCATATGCAAGTACAATATTATTTGTAAATTTCCTTATATATTCTGCCTGTGCTAAAGTTAATGATGTTCCTAAACTTGCAATTGCATTTTGAATATTATTTTTATGTAGTGCTAAAACATCAAAATATCCCTCAACTAAAATACATGAATTATATTCTTTTATTTTATTACCACCATCAAATATTCCAAAAAGCTCATTACTTTTTCTAAATATTCTAGATTCTTTTGAGTTGATATATTTAGCTACATCTTTACTTCCTGAAATATCTCTACCACCAAAGCTAATTATATCTCCTTTAATATTAGTAATAGGAAATATTATTCTATTCTTAAAAAAATCAAAATATCTATCATTAGAATTAGTTATTATACCTAATTCTACTAATTCTTTTAGTTTATCGCTATCTTTATACTTTAAATATTCACTATCCCACTTATTTAAGGCATATCCAAGGTTAAATTTTTTTATATCACTAAGTGTATACCCTCTATTTTCTAAGTAATTTAACGCTTCTTTTGAAGTATACAGATTTTGTTTATAGTCTTGTAATACATCAGACATGAGTTTATAATACTTGGTATTATAGTCTTCTTTTCTATGATTAATCTTTATTTCAACATTGTATTTTTTAGCCAATTCTTCCATAGCACTAACATAATCTAGATTATGCATTAACATATAGAATTTAATAGCATCTCCACCTATACCTGAACTAAAGTCTTTAAAAATTCCTTTTGCTGGACTTACCATAAAAGAAGGCGTTTTTTCTTCTTTAAATGGTGATAAACCCTTAAATCCAGACCCTGTTTTTTTTAAATTAACATACTCAGATATAAGTGCAACAATATCTATTTTTGACAACAATAAATTTTTATCTTTTTCATTAATCATTACTCTTCCTCATGCTATAGTATAATTTGATATTTATATTTGTCAACGATAATTTCTAATTTTCTTCAATTTTAATTTTATCTTCCATTACTTCTTCAAATACTATATCCATAACTTTTGATTTTGAAACCCCATTTTGCAACTTTTTTCTTGCTATTTTACCACAAGCTATTGCCAATTCATATTTATTTGGAAATTTAGTTACTAATTCATCAACTGTTATTTTTGGTTTTTTCATCTTTAGTTTCTTCCTTTATTATATTTATAAGTTGTTGTATCGCAACATCTAATTCTTTGTTTACTATTACATAATCATATTTTTTTTCATATGTCATTTCTTTTTTTGCATTTTCTAATCTAAGCCTTATAACCTCATCACTATCTGTTTTTCTGTTTCTAAGTCTTTTTTCCAATGTTTTTTCATTTTCTGTTTTACAAAATACTAATACTACGTCTGGTCTTTTGCTTTTAGCAATAAGTGCTCCTTGAACATCTATTTCTAAAATAATATTTTGACCTTTTTTTATTGTTTTATCAACAACAGAAAGTAGCGTTCCATAATAATTATTATGAACTTTTGCATATTCAAAAAATTCATTATGTTCAATTTTTTCTAAAAATTCTTTTTCATCTAAAAAATAATAATCCTTACCATCAACTTCACCAACTCTAGCTTTTCTACTTGTTGCTGAAATCGATAAAGGTATATTTAATAAATCTCTAACTTTTTTTGTAATAGTAGATTTACCAGAGCCCGAAGGCCCTGATACTACAAATATTTTACCTTGCATGTTTCTCCTAAATTATACTTCTTCTTCACTTATTTCTTCTAATTCAGTGATTTTTAAATCTGCATAATCCTTAAATCCTGTTCCACCCGGTATTTTTTTACCTATTATTACATTTTCTTTTAATCCTTCAAGTCTATCTAATTTACCTTCAATAGCTGCATTTGCTAAAACTTTTGTTGTTTCTTGGAATGAAGATGCTGATATAAAGCTTTCTGTATTTACAGCAGCCTTTGTTATACCTTGAATAATAGGCTCATATTGAGCAGGTTTCTTACCTTCCTCAACTTTTTTTCTATTAATTTTTTCTATTAATTTTTTGTCAACTAATTCTTCTTCTAAGAATAATGTAGATCCACTATCAATAATCTTAACTTTTTGGAACATTTGTTTAACAATAATTTCTATATGTTTGTCATTAACTGTAACACCTTGTCCTCTATAAACACCTTGTACTGATTCTAGAATAAATTGTTGTGCTGCAACTTCTCCTTTTACTCTTAACATATCGTGTGGTGATATAGGACCATCTGTTATTTTAGCTCCTTTTTCAATTAACATTTCATTTGTTACAACTAAACGTTCTCCACCTTGTATTGTGTATTGCTTAATTTCTTCTCCACTTTCTGGATCAACTATTGATATATTTCTAGCTCCACGTTTATTCTTTGAATCTTCCTTAAATATTACACGCCCTGCAACATCTGATAAAAGTGCCTTACCTTTAGGGTTTCTTGCTTCAAATAATTCTTGAACACGAGGTAGACCTCCTGTAATATCCTTAGTTCCTTCATCAGTTTTAACAATTTTTGCTATTATATCTCCTGAATTAACATGATCTTTTTCAGAATACATTAAATATGCTCCATACGGTATACTATATTCTGCAATTTTTTTATTTGTTTTTTCATCAAATATTATAGCTCTTGGATTTATTTCGTTATTTTCACTAGGTTTTATAGCTAATTTTTCCACAACATTATACTTAATATCTACATTTTCTTTAATATATATATCTCTGTATTCAATTTTACCTGTTTTTGTAGCAATTATAGGAGTTTGGAATGGATCAAATTCTACTATAATTTCACCTTTTTTAACCTTTTCTCCATTTTTAAAGTTAAGAGTTGCCCCACTAGGTATTTCATATCTGTGTTTTCCAACTATTGCCTTTGCTGTTTGTGTTGCAACTATTTCTCTACCAGATTCATCTGTAATTAACTCTAAATCTATATACTTAATTTTTCCACCGTCTATTGCCTTATAATTTGATTGAACAGCGGCTGCTTGTGCAACCCCTCCTGTATGGAAAGTACGCATTGTAAGTTGTGTACCAGGTTCTCCTATTGATTGAGCTGCTATAACACCAACTGCTTCACCATTTAAGATTTCTTTATGGTTAGATAAATCTATACCATAACATTTTCTACATACACCTTTATTTTCCAATTTACAAGTTAGTGGACTTCTTACCATTACTTCAGTAATACCTAATTCTTTAATTTTATCATTTAGTTCATCTGTAACCATAGTATTGTATTTTGCAATAACTTCACCGTCAAACACTAAATCTCTTGCTAATCTTCTACCATAAATTCTTTCTGATAATGGTTCTATAACTTCCCCTGCATCAACCAAGCTTGAAACTAAAATTCCTTCTCCCTTGCAACCACAATCATCTTTTTTAATTATAACTTCATGTGATATATCTACTAGTCTTCTAGTTAAATATCCTGAATCGGCAGTTCTTAAAGCTCTATCTGAAGATCCTTTTCTCGCACCATGTGATGACATGAAAAAGTCTAATACACTAAGTCCTTCTCTAAAATTAACCCTTATAGGTTTTTCCATAATTCTTCCTTGTGTATCTGCCATAAGTCCACGCATTCCTGCTAATTGTCTCATTTGTGCAATACTACCTCTGGCTCCTGAAGTTGCCATCATATATACTGGGTTAAATTCATCTAGATTATCCATCATATCTTTTGTAACTTGTTCTGTTACACCAGACCAAATTTCAACAGTTCTTCTGTATCTTTCATCGTTAATAATTTTACCTTGTCTATATTCTTCATCAACTTCTAATACTTTTTTGTCTGCTTCTTCTAATAGATTCTTCTTTGTAGAAGGTATTTCTAAGTCTTCAACACTTACAGTAACACCAGCTAATGTACCATAGTGGTATCCAAATTCTTTAATTTTATCCAACAATTCAGCAGTTTTTTGTGGTCCAAATTTCTTATATAACTCTGATATTAAATTAGCTATTTGTTTTTTACCATATGTTAATGTATAATTTCTAACTTCTTGAGGTAACATTGTTGAAAACATTAATCTTCCTGGTGTTGTATCAACTAACTCTCCATTTATTCTTACTTTTACAACAGCATGTGTTCCTATTTTACCATTTTGGTATGCTGTAATAAGTTGGTTTTTATTTGAGAATAATAAGCCTTCTCCCTTTTCACCTTTTCTTGTTGTTGTCATATAATAGCATCCCATAACCATATCTTGTGATGGTACAGCTATAGGTTTTCCACTTGATGGTGATAATAGGTTATTTGTTGATAACATCAATAATTTTGCTTCCATTTGTGATTCTGGTGATAATACCAAGTGAACAGCCATTTGGTCACCATCAAAATCGGCATTAAATGCTGCACAAACTAGAGGATGCAATCTCATAGCCTTACCTTCTATTAAA
>CABURZ010000048.1 GCA_902494065.1 uncultured Sneathia sp.
TACTAGATGAATTTTGTACTGCATGATATGGGCTTGGACTATCATCTATAAATTCTATTATTTCTCTTGCAAACCCTTTTATTTCAAGGTTCTTTATTATTTTATCATCCATTATAACTCCTCTAAAATTGTATTTTTGAAAATTTATTTTTTAAATATGTAATATAGTATTCTGGTTTAAATTCTTCACCACAACATGACATTATTAACTCACTAGGTTTTTTTGAATTTCCATATTGATGTATACCTTCTTTTAAAAATTCATTTATTTTGCTAAATTCTTTTTCTTTTATAGCTTTTTCTACATCAACTTTTTTTATTAAAGCCTCGTACATTTGTGAAGCGTATGCACTTCCTATAGCATATGATGGAAAATACCCAAATGCTCCTCCTGCCCAATGTGAGTCTTGCAATATTCCTTCTTTTGCATCTTTTGGTCTTAAACCTAAATATTTTTCATATAAGTCATTCCATAATTCTTCTATTTTATCTACATCAACTTCACCATTAACACTAGAGAATATATATTTTTCTACTTCATATCTAATTAGAACATGTATAGGATAAGTTAGTTCATCAGCCTCTGTTCTTATATATTGATCTTTAACTTCATTTACTAGAATATAGAACTCATCCCGTGTTATATTTAATTTTTTATGTTTTTCTAGTAATGTATAGATAAGATCAGTGAATTCTTTCATCTTACCTATAACATTTTCATAAAATCTTGATTGTGCTTCATGTATACCCATAGTTGAACCACCAGCTAAAATCATACTATCATTGTATTTATCATCTATTTGTTGCTCATATATAGCATGTCCTGTTTCATGAACTGTAGAATATATGCTAGACAAAACATCCTCTAAGTAATAGTGTGTAGTAATTCTTACATCTTTATTATTCATATTAGTTGTAAAAGGGTGTTCACTTTCTTTTATAACCCCTTTTTTGTAATCAAATCCCATGATAGTTGATATTTCTTTTGAAATTTCTTTTTGTTCTTCAACAGAAAAAGTTAATGAATAAAATCTTTTCTTTATATCTTCTAATTTTTCTTTTTTTGCTTCTTTAATTTTTAATATTAAAGGTGTTAATTCTGTCTTTAATAAATTAAAAAATACATCTAACTTTTCTACAGTAAGACCTGTTTCAAAATCATCTATCAATACATCATATGGATGATTTTTGTATCCTCTATAAGTTATAAATTTTTTATTAGTTTCTATCAATTTTTTTAAATACGGCTTAAATATTGAATAATCCTTTTTGTTTTTTGCTTCTTCCCATGCAGAAGTTGCTTTTGATACAAGGGAACAATAATTAGCATATTCATCTTTTGGAATTTTACTCATTTTTTCAAAAACATCTTTTTTTAATTTTTGAACAACTTTTCTGTCTATTTCATTTAATTTTGATTCATCTTGTGAATAAAGTAAGTTTTTAAAGTCTTCATTAACAAAATTTTCATATTGCAAACTAGTTAATGTTTCTATAGTTCTACTTATTCCTTCTATAGCTAATTTTGGAGCTTCCGTTTCTAAATCCCAATTTAATAATGTTAAAGCATGATTAAATGCTGCATCACGTTTTATATACTCGTAAATTTCATTCATACTAACATCCCCTTTCTTTTAAAATATGCTATCACTATTGTACTATAATTACATATTTTTTTAAAGTTTTTTATATAAAAAAATAGCTAGATTAACTAACTATATTTATAATAATTCTTCCATAACTTCTTCGACAGTAAATGTTATGGGATTCTTCTCAAATTCTTCTGATGCTTTTACTGCTATTTCATAATCAATTCTATCTTCAATATATTCTTTTAAAATAGAAATAATACTCATAAATATCCCCTCTAAAATGTAATACATTGTAATTACATCATATATTAAAATTTTTTTGATACAGCTACTGCATAAATATATACTGTAACATTTTTATATTCTCGCTTTATTGCGTTTTCTATCTCTTTTACAGTTGCTCCTGTGGTTATAATATCATCTACTATTAGTACAGTCTTATTATCCAAATTTAAATTGCTAACATCAAAACTATTTTTTATATTTAAATTTTTCATATGATTTTCATGTAATTTTGACATCTTTTTAGTATCTTTAACTTTTCTTATTTTTAAAAATTTATCTTTTTTATCTTTAAATATTTCTTCTACTTGATTAAACCCACGTTCTTTTTTTCGCTTAGAACTTATAGGAACACAAATAATATATTCTATCTTATTAAACTCTATAATATACTCAATATATTCTTTTACTATATTATATATTGCAACTGCTACATATTTTTTACGTCTATATTTTAGTTCATATATCATATCACGATAGTAATCATTATAGTACATAGAAAAATACACATTTCTAAATGAATAAAAATGTGCCCTCTTTTCTACTTGTATATATTTTTCGCTTCCTATTTCATATTCATGTTTATCAAAAAATATGAATTTAAAAAAATCTAATAATAACATACTTTATATACCTAAAATTCCCCAAGCTTCTTCTGGTGTGTATATAGTTTTATCTTTTTCAAATTCTTTAATTGCTTTTTCTAATTCTATTAAATCATATTCATCTTCTAATTTTTCTAATAAATTTTCTCTAACAAATTCTGAAACTGTTTTATTATTCATTTTAGCATAATTTTGTATATATTTTTTTTCTTTAGGATTTAATCTAATTGTAATTGAAGACATAAAAATTCCTCCTTATTTTTAATCTCCTACAACTCTATTCTACAATCAAAATTAATATCATCATTCATATGATGAGTTATATATATTAAAGTATTTTCTGTCTCATTTAAATACTTATTTACTATACTTGCATTTTTACTATCTATATTAGCTAATGCTTCATCTAGTATTAAAATGTCTTTTTCATCATACATAATTCTAGCCAAATTTATTCTCTGAATTTCTCCAACAGATAAATTAGTATTTTTTAATATCTCATCTTTTTTTATATTTTCTAAATTCAACATACTTAAAATTTTATCAATTTTATCTTTATCACATTTTGAAAATAGACTAATGTTATCGTAAATATTCGCATAAAGTAACTTATTCTCGTCATCTATATATTCTATTTTATCATAAATTTTTTTCATACAAATATTTTTTATATCTTTTTTATTTATAGTTATTAAACCTCCATAATTTACAAGCCCCAAAATCCTTTTAATTAATGTAGATTTACCACTTCCACTTTTTCCTACTACTAAATATTTTTTATTTTTTTCAAAATTTATATTACAATCTTGTATTGAAATTTCTTTAATATCACCTATTATTTCCATATTTTCATCATTAGTTACAATTTCTCTATCAAATTTATCTAAAATTTTTCTACCCACTTTAATATTTGCTATAAGTGAAGAAATTTCTACTATAGATTGATTAAAATTTGTAAAAACGTCCATTACTGCAAATATTACACCAAAACTTAATACTCCAAAATATATTAATATGTACACAGTTCCAAATAAAATAGTATTTGATAACTTAGAAATAAAGTCTTTTAATGATAGAAAATATCTTTTAAAATCATATGTTTTAAGATATTCATCTTTTAAATTTATACTCTCAAAAGTTAATGCATTTGAAAAAGATTTTTTCTTATTTGCATATACAAATATCATTAATCCCCCAAACAAATTTTTTATTTTCTTTAAATAAAAAGATTGTGCATTATTTATTTCTTTTTGATTTATATTTAACTTTTTAACAAATAATTGTGGTACATAATATGAAAAAATTGATACTGCTATACACGTTAAAAATACTATATAATTAAAGTATAATAAACTAATCGAAGAAAATATCATAAGAAAAATACATTCTGTTAAATTATATATCCCCGTAACATAATTAGTTATTACATCTTCTAAATCATTCATACACATTAGAATACAAATTTACAATATATTCAGTATTTTTCTCTTTTGCACGTGATATGACATACTCAACATTTTCTATTTTACTAGTTAGTATATTAGAAATTAAAAACATTAATATTGTCCCCATAATGTTAAATAAAAATATATATTTATTAAACCAAAGTAACATTGATGAAGAAAAAATTATTGTTAATAGACAAATAGCAATTTGAAATTTAGTGATAAAATATGAATTTTTTAAAGTATTCATATCTGTTACAAACCATGAAATATATTTTTCCCTATCCTGCAAATCTTTATTAGACTGTAATGTAAGTCTATAACTTAATTCTTTAATAATATCAAGTTTAAAAAGTTCTGCATACTTTTCTCTTAATGTAAAATAAATATAGTCCACTGTACTAGAAATGAGTCCTATTAAAAATTCTATACCTATAGTTATTAGTAACCCTTTAAAATCTTTTTTAAGTAAATTGTTTATTATAAACATAAACATTAAAGTCTTAATAACAAAAATTGAAACTTTCAAAAAGCTTAAAAAATATATAACAATATCATTTGAAAATTTACCGTATTCTTTTAATTTTTTCATCCGCACCCCTTTTAAAAATAACGTAACAAAATAGTTACGTTATAATTTGTCTTTTTCAAATTCGTTACTTACTAATTTTGCACAATAAATTTCAGTATGCCCACAATTTTTACAAATTTTAATATAAAACAGTTCTGATCTAGGTAGTAAATTTTTTATAGAAACATTTACATCTTTTGTAGCTAGCCACACGCTTTTTATTTCATATTCAGTATTATGACACTTTTCACATCTACATAATCTCAAATTAATCACTTCCTAATATTTTTTTTAGAAAAGTTTTTCTATGCTCAGGCAATATACCAAATTCTTTTATAGCTTCAATATGATCTTTTGTACCATATCCTTTATGCTTAGCTAATCCATAATTTGCATATTTTTTATCATATTCATAAAGCATATGATCCCTATACACTTTAGCTATTATAGAAGCTAGTGCTATAGCTAAATTTTTTGAATCTCCCTTAATTAAAAATTGTTGTTCTCCTTTATAGCCTCTTATTAATTGATTTCCATCTACTAACGTTAATTTACCAGAAATATCTAGCTTTTCTAATGCTCTTCTCATAGCTAAAAATGTTGCATTTAAAATATTTAATTTATCAATTTCATCACTACTAGCTACTCCTACTGCATAGACAATCTTATCTGATTTAGTTATTATATCATATATCAATTCTCTTTTTTTCTCAGTTAATTTTTTAGAATCATTAACTTTTTCAAAAATTTCATCATTTAAGTCTTTAATATATACACAAGCAGCAACTACAGGTCCAAATAGTGGTCCTCTTCCTGCTTCATCTACTCCTATAACATCACTATATTCTAACATTACTATCAAGTCCTATTTTTTCTAAATTATTTTTCATATCACAAGGTAAATTAATTTTTATATCCATTTTTTTATGTGTGATAGGATGAATAAACTCTAATCTATATGCATGTAATTGTTGCCTTTTAAAGCTATCCATTCTACCATATATATGATCACCTAAAATAGGATAACCTAAACCTTTTGCATGTACCCTTATTTGATGAGTTCTACCTGTTAATATTTTTACACTAACTAAACTATATTTTTCATTTTGCTCTAATAAATCAAATATACTTATAGCTAATTTCCCACTAGTAGTATTAGTACTATATTTTTTTCTATCCTTTTTATCACGACCTATATAGTTTTGTACTCTAATACTAGTTTTATTAAATTTACCTTTTAATATTGCAAGATATGTTTTTTCTATTTCATGATTTTTAAACATATCAATTAATTTTTCATGAGCTTCATTTGTTTTAGCTATTATCATAAGTCCACTTGTATCTTTATCTAATCTATGAACTATACCAGGACGTAAAGTATCTATACTAGACAAATCCTTTATATTATACTTTAGTGCATTTACTAAAGTTACTCCAGAAAAACTTTCACTTGGGTGTACAACCATATTATATGGCTTGTTTATAATAGCTAAATATTGGTCTTCATACACAATTTCAAGAGGTATATTTTTAGCTTCTAAGTCAATTTCTTTTTTATCTTCAAATATACAGTCAATTTCATCATCGATTTGTACCTTGTATGATACTCTACTAACTTTACCATTAACTAAAATCGTAGAATTTTGTATCCTATTTCTTGAAATATTTAAAACTTCACACAAAACTTTATCTACTCTATTTCCTAAATATTTTTCTTCTACCTTATACATTTTAGCTCCTGTCATCAATGTCTTGAAATATTTTAAGCAATCCTTTGGTATTTTTATCATGATGATGTAAAATTAACTCTGAAACTTTTTTATCTATATTTTTTAATTTTAATGCTCCTAATTCTGCATGTCTTTTTATTTTAGTAGAAAAACCTAATTTATGTAAAACTCTTATAAAAAATGTTGCTTTTTCCTTGCCACAATCATGTAGTATAGAAAATTTCAAATAAGTTTTATCCGATGTTATATTTTTAAACTCACTATATACTTTTAATCCATGCCATCTATCGTAATAGTCCATAGAAAAATATATTTCTTTTTCTTGTTCGCACATAAGGCTTATAGCTTCTTTTTCTAAATTTTCATCTATTTTAGAAAAATAGTAATCATTAAATTTTTTTATGCAATATTTTATCATTTAATTATCCCTATAATATCTCTAGCATTATCTACAGATATCTCATTTAAAATATCTTTACCATATCCATATTTGCAATGAATTTCTTTTATATTTGCATTTTTTGCCATATTTATATCAACTATCATATCACCTATATGAACTATTTCACTTCTCTTATATCCATCTTCTATTATTTTTTCTATAGCATATGGATTAGGTTTAGCTGGATATGACTTATCCTCTGGGTTGCCAAATACATATTTGAATTTCCACTTAGATAAAATAGTTTTTACATGCTCACTTGTTGCTTTTGAATCTTTATTAGTTATTATAGCTAATATTTTGCCCTCTTTTACTAAATAATCTAATAATTGTGCTACTCCGTCATATAA
>CABURZ010000049.1 GCA_902494065.1 uncultured Sneathia sp.
AAATTCTCTTATAACCAACGAAGACTTAATAAACATATTTAAATATATAATAAATAAGGACTGCTGAGGTAGTCCTTTTTGTTTATCCCAATCATGAACACTTCACTATTAATAAATTGGACTTCTATAAAAATTAATTTGAAATATAATATAGGTGTAAGTAAGTAAATAAATAATAAACCGTTCTAAAAAATACGTGTTAGGAGTGATACAATGTCAAAAGTAAATGAAATAACAAGAGAAAGTTGGATATTAAATACGTTTCCAGAATGGGGAACTTGGTTAAATGAAGAAATTGATGAAGAAGTAGTAGAAAAAGGTAAAGTTGCTATGTGGTGGCTTGGAAACATGGGGACTTGGATAAAAACAGAAGGAGATGCAAATATTTGTATTGATTTATGGTTATCAACAGGTAAAAGAACAAAAAAGAATAAGTTTATGAAAGAAAAACATCAACATCAAAGAGCAGTGGGATGTGTTAAATTACAACCAAATTTAAGAAATACACCATGTTTAATAGATCCATTTAAAATAACAAAAATAGATGCAATACTTGCAACTCACAGTCATAGCGATCATATAGACGTAAATGTTGCAGCAGCTATTACACAAAATTGCCCTGAAGCTAAATTTATAGGGCCTAAGAGTTGTGCAGATTTATGGAGAAAATGGGGAGTTCCTGAAGATAGAATTGTTACCGTTAAACCAGGGGATACTGTTAAAATAAAAGATATGGAAATTGTTATGTTAGAGTCATTTGATAGAACTATGTTATTGACAGTTAGTGAAGACGTTGTATTAAAAGGTAAATTACCTCCTGATATGAATGATATGGCAGTAAATTATTTAGTTAAAACACCAGCTGGAAATATTTATCATGCAGGAGATTCGCATTATTCAAATTATTATGTTAAACATGCAAAAGATAATAAGATAGATGTCGCATTTGTTGGATTTGGAGAAAATCCACGTGGTATGACAGATAAGTTAACTGCTTCAGATGTATTAAGAGTTGCTGAAAGTTTAGATACAAATGTAATAATACCTATACACCATGATATATGGACAAACTTTATGGCAGATACAAGAGAAATTCAAGTATTATGGAATATGAGAAAAGATAGAATGAAATATAAATTTAAACCATATATTTGGCAACCTGGTGGTAAGTTTATATATCCAGATAATAAAGATGATATGGAATATATGTATGAAAGAGGCTTTGAAGATGCCTTTGAAATAGAACCAGATTTACCATTCTTACAAATATTATAGGAGAGAAAATGAAAAAGTATGTATTAGGTGTATATGAAAAAGCATTACCTAATAGTTTAACTATAGAACAAAAGCTAGAAGAAGCAAAAAAAATAGGATATGATTATTTGGAATTAAGTGTAGATGAAACACCAGAAAAATTACAAAGGTTGGATTGGACTAAAGAACAAATTGATGAAGTTGTAATTGCTATGAGAAAAACTGGACTAAATATTAGAAGTATGGCACTATCAGGGCAAAGAAAATATCCTATGGGTTCAGAAGATGAAAATATACGTAGAAAAAGTATGGAAATTATAGAAAAAGCCATAAAGTTAGCTGATAATTTAGGTATAAGAATTATACAGTTAGCAGGTTATGATGTCTACTATGAAAAAGGTAATGAAAAAACAAAAGAATATTTTTTAAAAAATTTAGCTAGTGCAGTTGAAATTGCAAGCAAATATGGTGTGATGTTGGCTTTTGAAACAATGGAAACACCATTTATGAATACGGTTGAAAAAGCTAGAAAAGTAGTTGAGTATATTAATTCTCCATTTTTGAAAATATATCCAGATTTGGGGAATATTAAAAATTCATCTTTAATTTATGGGAAAAATGTTTTAGATGATATAAAAATGGGAGAGAATTTAACGGTAGCTGCACATATAAAGGAAAGTTTGCCAGGTCATTATAGAGAAATTCCATTTTTGCAAGGTCATGTTAATTTTAAAGAATGTTTAAGACAAATGTGGTCTATAGGCGTTAGAAGATTTGTAACCGAATTATGGTATGTTGGAGCAGAAGATTTTAGAGTAGACCTTAATTTTGCCGTTAAAACTTTTAGAACTATGCTAGATGAAATAGAAAAGGAAAACGAATGTTAGAAGAATTAAAAAAAAGAGTATATGAAGCTAATATGGATTTACCAAAATATAATTTAGTTAAATTCACATGGGGTAATGTATCTGAAATTGATAGAGAAAAGGGATTGTTTGTAATTAAACCTAGTGGTGTTGATTATGATAAATTAACTCCAGATGATATGGTTGTAGTAGATCTTGAAGGTAATGTTGTAGAAGGACACTATAAACCATCGTCTGATACCCCAACACATGTAGAATTGTATAAAGCGTTTTCTAAAATAGGAGGTATAGTTCATACACACTCTACATGGGCTACAAGTTTTGCACAAGCAGGAAGAAGTATACCTTGTTATGGAACAACGCATGCAGATAGTATTTATGGTGATATTCCATGCAGTAGAAATTTAACAGAACAAGAAATAAATGAGGCATATGAAAAAAATACAGGGAAAGTTATTATAGAAACTTTTAGTAAAATAGACTATATGGCAACACCAGCTATTTTATGTAAAAATCATGGCTCATTTGCTTGGGGAGAAAATGCTAAAAAGGCAGTATATAACGCTGTAGTGTTAGAAGAAGTTGCAAAAATGGCATTACTTACTGAATTAATTAATAAAGATGTTTTAGAAGCACCAAAATGTATACAAGATAAGCATTACAACAGAAAACATGGAAAAGATGCTTATTATGGAAATGATGTTAAATAAATATAGCCTGCGGAGAAATCTGTGGGCTTTTTAATTGTATAAATTAAATAAGAAAAGGATTTTCTTGTAAGTACATATACATTTACTACAAATTTTTTTAAATTTTCAAATTAATTAAAAAAGTAAAATTAAGACAAAAATATATTAAGTACAGATATAAAAAGTGGTAAAATTAGCCATATAATTAGTATTGATTTTACTAGTTAAAATGAATATAATATAAGTGAGAGAGAAGTTCAGGAGATGCAAGAACTCTTTGTCCCTAGCCTATGGGGTTAGAAATAATAGGACTAGCGAAACTTGTTACCGTTGTAGTTAATCGGTAGACCAAAGCATAGGAGAGATTGGTATCCAGCGAAAATATGTGAAAACTACACAAGGCTAAATTATATAATATAGTTTGGTTTTTTTTTATACGAAAAAATAGGAAAGGAAAAGTAAAAATGGAAAATAAAACATATAAAACACAAGCAATATTAAGAGATTTTGGTAAATATAATATTAATTTATTAATAGAAACAGAAAGTAAAAATTTTGAAATAATGTTTAATAAGTATGTAATACCACATTTATTAGGATTGCAATATATGGGGGAAAAGAAACTAAAAGGATATGAATGTTTGAGAATTATGAAAAGATATAATTTATCAGATCAAAAAATATTAGATATGGTAGAAAGCAGAGATACATCAAAATATAAAAATCAAAGATATAGTGTAGAAAGAAGAATAAATACATTTGAATATTTTATGAAGAATTTAGAAAAAGGAATTTTAGTAGAAAAAGATTCTAAAAGAGGTATAGACATAAATTACTTTTTAATCCAAAATAACGAAAATGAAATTATGCACTTAGGAATAATATCTAGTGATAATGGAGCATTACTTGTAGAATATGATACATTATGTAAAGAAGAAAAAGTCATATTAAAAACATATTTTTCACGATATGATAATAGTTATTATATAGGAACGAAAATACTTGAAAAAGTACAAACAATAAAGTCTTACGATGAACAAAAAGAAAAGTATTTACCCTTTTCATTTGATAAAGAAAAACAAGCAAAACTAGATAAGATAGAAAAAATAGCACCAAATTATGATTATAATAGTGCATTAAATAAAGCTATTGAAGAAATTAAAAATATCTTAAAATCATAATTTTAGTAAATTTTACTTTACACAAAATATAATGTATGTTATAATTCCTTAAAAAATTTATTAGGAGGTAGTAGTGAGAAAAATTTTGTTAGCACTTATATTAAGCTTTTCAATCGTAGCGTTTTCTAAAGAATACAATGTATATTTAGGAGGAGGATTTAATTTTTTTAATGATAATGGTCATCTAAACCAAATTAAAAACCAAGATGATTTTAAAAAGTTTGTTGAAGTTGCAAATAAGAAAAAAGATAATCATTTTGATAAAAGTAATTTTAATGTTAAATTAGAAATTACTAAAAATTTAACAAAAAATATAGAAATAGGTGTAGGTGGAAAATTTATACATAATGCACCATTTACATATAGTGTAAATAAGGAAGATTATCCTAGAAATTCACAAGATGATGATGCTCAAAAAATAAAAGAATTAGACAAATTTGGATTTTCTATTACATCATCAATATATAATTCAATACCTATTTATGCAACATTGAAGTATAAATTTAAAGATAACTCAAAAGAATTAAGACCATATGTAAAAGTTGATTTAGGATATTCGTTTAATATAGGTGTAAAAAAGCCAAAATTTGAATATATAGTTGAAGGAAATAAGAATAAACAATATAATGGAAAAGATTTAAAAAGTAGTTTTGACAAAATTAAAAAGAAATTTGATGATATGAAAGTTACTTCAAAAAATGGAATATATGCTGGACTTTTTGCTGGGGTTGAGTATAAAAATGTATTTTTAGAAGTTGGAGGGACATATAATGGTGGAGCAATTATAGTAAATTATTCTGAATCAGGCACAAGAAGCCCTCAAAACAAAACTATATACATAAATAGTGGTGATTTTAAGCTTTC
The DNA here is from genome assembly GCA_902494065.1 of uncultured Sneathia sp. Classification (GTDB taxonomy): domain Bacteria; phylum Fusobacteriota; class Fusobacteriia; order Fusobacteriales; family Leptotrichiaceae; genus Sneathia. The sequence continues at coordinate 4,855 of CABURZ010000049.1, forward strand.
AACTAATATAGGAATTAAATTTTAAATGATCACTATGATCACTACACATCTTGACAAATATACACTAATCGTGTATAATCCTAATGTCGATGTAAAAGATGAAAGGAGAGTGTCTTCAAATGGCAGTACCAAAGAAGAGAACCTCTAGCGCAAAGAGAAATATGAGAAGATCACATGATGGGATATCAGCACCTTCATTTATAGTTGAAGCAGATGGATCAGTTAGAAGACCACATAGAGTAAACTTAGAAACTGGGCTATATAGAGGAAGAAAAATTTTAGCAGATGCTAAAGAAGAAAAAGAAGCAGAATAGGGTTTAGAAGTTTTGACTTCTTTTTTTTTATATAGTATAATTTAGTGTAAAAATAGTTTGGGGGTCAAAGTAATTTATGGAAAAATACAGACTAGAAGGGCTTGATTGTGCAGATTGTGGGCTAAAGCTAGAAAAAGCGTTGTTAAAGGAAGAGTATGTAGAACAAGTAAGTATAAGTTTTGCAACTAAAACAATGTTAATACAAACAAGCAATTTAGAAAAAGTAAAAGAATTAATAAACAAAATAGAACCTGAAGTTGAAATTTTAGAAGCAAATAAAAGTAAAGCAGACGTAGATGCAGAACACGAGCTTGCAAGTTTAGACACGGAAAAGATGCTTATAATAATTTCATTTATTTTGTTTTCTGTCGCTTTTATAGTAGAGTTATTTCAAAAGTACGGTAGAGCAGATAGAGATTTATACTTATTTTTTGTACCTTTATATATAATATCGTATGTAGTAATAGGTTTACATATATTAATAGGTGCATATAAGTGTATTGTAAATAAAGATTTTTTTGATGAAAAAGTTTTAATGAGTATATCTACAATAGCAGCATTTACTATAGGATCATTTGAAGAAGCTTGTGGGGTAATGCTATTTTATGCTATAGGAGAATATTTTCAAAATGTAGCTATAATAAATTCAAGAAAAGATATAAAAAATTTATTGGAGTTGAAAGAAAATACGGCTAATGTAGTTTTAGATGAAAATGAAAAATATGAAAAAGTAAAAATAGAAGACGTCAGAGAGGGAAGCTATATTTTAGTTAAACCAGGAGAAAAAGTTCCATTAGACGGAATAATTGTAAAGGGAAGTGGGGAATTTAATTTATCAGCATTAACTGGAGAAAGTATGCCTAAACATATTAATGTTGGTGAAAGCGTTTATGCAGGATCGATTAATATGAATTCTATTATAATTCTAAAAGTAACTAATAAATATGAAAACTCTTCTATGTTTAAGTTGGTTGAATTAATAGAAAGTTCTATGCATAAGAAAACAAAGGCAGATAAATTTATTACAACGTTTTCAAATTGGTATACTCCAAGTATAATAACTTTAGCAATTTTAGTTGCAGTTTTACCGCCACTATTTACACAAAGCATAACATTTGAAAAATCTATTTACAGCAGTATAGTATTGCTTGTAATATCATGTCCATGTGCATTAGTTCTAAGTATACCATTAACATATTTTACAGGAGTAGGAGCATTAGCTAAAAAAGGTGTATTAGTTAAGGCAATAGATATTTTTGATACTATTGAAAATGTTGATACTGTATTTTTGGATAAAACAGGAACGTTAACAGAAGGTAAATTCCATGTATCTGAAGTAAATGAATATTATGATAATGTTAGAAAGCTAACAGAGCATGAAATATTTGAGCATATATATATTGCAGAAAATATATCAACGCACCCTATTGCAAAAAGTATTATTGAGTTTATACGTGCAAAATATGGATTATCAAAAGTAGAATATTATGAATTTTATATGGAATTTATAAGCTACTGTAAGCATTGTGGTTGTTGCCATAAACCAAAAGAACACAATGAAAAATCTGATGATAAAATGTATGTTGATGAATATAGACATCACTTTGGACATTCAGAAGAAGATTTATGTAAAAATCATGAATTTAAGGTTAATGGAGAAATTAAAGATACAACTTTTGGGCAAGATATTAAAGTGGTATCATTAAATGAAATAGCAGGTCAAGGAATAAAACTTGTGACAGATAAGTATGAAGTTTTAGTAGGAAATGATGCTATGATGAAAGCCAACAAAGTTCATATACCCGAAAGTG
>CABURZ010000050.1 GCA_902494065.1 uncultured Sneathia sp.
CTATAATGATGTTAGAAGATATACAAGTGAAGAAGGTCAAATAAATGCGGCAAATGCTATTGCAAATGCAATTAGAAAACATTATTGAGGTGTTTTATGAAAAAATATAAATTAAGTATTGTATTAATTGTTTTAATAATAGTTGCATTATTGTATAATTTATTCAAAAAAAATATAGATACTAATCAATTAGTAAAACATGAAAGTGTAGAACAAAGTATAACTAATGAAGAGAAAAGTATAATAAAAATATACATATATAATGTTAGTGATGACAAAGTAGAAGAAAGAGAAATTTCAGTTAATAATAAAAATTTAATTGATTATGATGAATATGTAAAATTAGTTTTAGAAAATTCTAAATTTATTAATGAAGATATGAAATTACTTGCTGTATATAATTTAGAATCAGGAGATATTGTTATAAAATTAAGCGAAGAATTTAAAAAACTATCAAATACTACTTTAAAGAATTTGCAAGACTCTATAACAAAAACTTTAAAAATTGCTTTTCCTAACATAGGAAATGTTATTATACAAGTAGACACAAATATTTAACCCTGCATATTTTTGTAGGGTTATTTTAAAAGGAAGTGATAAAATGTACAAAGAATACTTAAAACTTAATTTGTCACAAGAAAGATATGAGCATTGTTTGCGTACAGAAAAAATGGCAGAAAAATTATGTAAATTACATAATGTTAATACTATAGCAATAACAGCAGCATTATTACATGATGTTGCAAAAGAGTTAAGTTTGGATGAAATGATAAATCTTTTAAGTGAAGATGAAATTAAAGAGGCAAAAGGATTGATAAATAAAAGTATTTTACACGGATTTGCAGGAGCAAAACTTGCAAAAAAAGTTTTTAATATTGAGAATAAAGAACTAATATCTGCAATAAAATATCATACTATAGGTAAGGCACATATGAGTGATGTTGAAAAAGTTGTATATATTTCAGATGCTATTGAAGAAGGTAGAATGTACCCAAATGTTAATGAAATCAGAAATAAAGTATATGAATCTTTAGATGATGGCATACTAGAGGAGTTAAACTATAAAATAAAGTACTTGATTTATGAAAAAAGACCAATACATCCAAATGCAATAGAATTTAGAAATTCATTGATGGTGATAAAATGATAGGTAAAGTAACCGTTATAAATTCAAATTTAGCATTTGTAAAAGTTGAAGATGATTTTGAAAAATACTATGTAGATAGTAAAAAAAGCATAACAGTAGCAGATTTGGATATAGTTAAATTTTATTTAAATTCAAATCGTGATGCTGTAATAACTGAAATTATAAAAAGAAATTCAAATGAATTTGTAGGCAAATTAGAAAAAAATAATTCTTTTGCTTTTGTAAATACTGATAAAATTTTAAAAAAAGATATATATATATCTAAAAAATATATAAGACATCATAAAAATAACGATCTTGTAAAAGTACAAATATATGATTGGGGTAAAGTAGATAAAAAACCAGAAGCTAAAATAGTGAAAAATTATGGTAATTGTAATAATGCTGAAAATATAGTGAGTGCAAAAATAGAAGAACAAAAAATACCACATAAATTTTCAAAAGAAATTTTACATGAAGCAGATACTGTATCCGTAAAAAAATGTGAAAGATCTGATTTAACTAAATATATGCATGTCACTATTGACGGTATAGATACAAAAGATATGGATGATGCAGTATATTTGGAAAAAACTAATTATGGTTATTACCTTATAGTATCAATAGCAGATGTAAGTGCATATGTAAAAAAAGGAAGTTTAATTGATGCAGAAGCACTTAATAGATCTAATTCAGTTTATTTATATGATAGAGTTATACCAATGTTGCCTAAAAAATTGACAAATGATTTATGTTCACTTAATCCTAATGAACAAAAATTTACTATAAGTGTTTTAATAAAATATGATAATAATGCAAATGTAATTGATAGTAATATAGTTAAATCTAAAATAATTAGTCATTATAAACTAAATTATGATGGGGTAAATGAAATACTAAATAAAAATATTAAAACTTTTGAATATAGTGAAATGATATTTTATATGCAAGAATTATCGGAAAAGTTATCAAAAAAAGCTAAAAAAAGGGGATATATAGAATTTGAAATACCTGAAATAAAACTTGAAATAGATGATAATAAAAAACTAAAGGATATACATTTAAGAAATAGAGATAAAGCTGAAGTATTAATAGAAAATTTTATGATAGAAGCAAACAAACAGGTTGCAAATTATATGTTTTATAACGATCTTTCATGTATTTATCGTATACATGAAAGACCAAATTTAGATGAAATGAAAACACTAAATGAAAAATTAAAAGAAATAAACTATAGCGTAAAAAATCCAGAAAATTTAATTGATAAATTACAAAAAATTATAGAATTAACTAGAAATACTAAATTAGGATATTTTATACATAAGTTGATTTTAAGATCTATGAAAAAAGCTATTTATTCTAAAGAAAATAAAGGACATTTTGGACTAGCTTTATCTAATTATCTACATTTTACATCTCCTATAAGACGATATGCAGATTTAGTTGTACATAGGATATTATCACTATCACTTGAAACATATATAGGAGAATTTAAAAGGGAAAGGATAGATAAAAAATTAAATTCAATATGCAAAAAAATATCTGATAATGAAAGAGTAGCACAAAAATTAGAATATTTAGCAAGAGATATAAAAATATCTGAATATATGCAAGACTATATTGGAGATAAATTTAATGCTATTGTAACATCTATTTTTAATGACAGAATTTTTGTAACATTAGATAATTATGTTGAAGTGGAATTAATAGAAGCTAAGTGCTTAACTATGGGAGATAAAATTAAAGTTAAAATTATAGCTGTAAATATTGAAAAGGGTAAAATTTATGCAAAGAAGGTGAAAAAAGATGATAATAGCAAAGAATAAAAAAGCCAATTTTGATTATTTTATACTAGATAAATATGAATGTGGAATATCACTAGCTGGTAATGAAGTAAAATCAATACGTGCAGGTAAAGTAAGCATAAAAGAATCGTATGTAAAATTAATGAAAAATGAGATAGTTATATTAAATATGCATATAAAAGCATATGAATTTGGAAATATAAACAACAAACTTGATGAAACTAGAACTAGAAAATTATTATTGCACAGAAAAGAAATAAATAAGATAGCTGAAAAAATTAAAGAAAAAGGATTAACTTTAGTGCCTTTGTTAGTTTATACAAGTGGAAAGTATATTAAACTAGAAATAGCATTAGCTAAAGGTAAAAAGAACTATGATAAAAGAGAAACATTAAAGCAAAAAGATATAAAAAAATCAATAGACATTATTCAAAAAAACTTGAAATAAGCTATGAAAATTGATATAATCACAGTGTAAGGGAGTGTCAGGTTTCGACAGGATAAGAACCATATTATAAGCAAGTAGTAGCGATACTTTAAATCTTTTTTTAAATAACTGGAAAAAGTTATAGATTAGCTGCTTAGTTTTGCAGCCATTTGTATTTTGTTTGCTATTGACGAAATATAAATGTTATTTAAATAGCTTGCTCTGTAATAATGATTATACTTATAGGGGACTTTAATAATCTAATTTAAAGACTTTTGGTAGTTTAGCATCTTTAAATGAAAAAGATAAATTACCTAAACTTGTAGAAAGTAGTATGTAGTCTTATTTTGGACACGAGTTCAATTCTCGTCACTTCCACCAAAAGTGTTAATAGTTAAATGATATATATGCTACAATTTTGTAGCATTTTTAAAAATAAGGGGGAAGATATGAGCAAAAATTTAGTACTTGATTGTGATACTTATAAGGTTACACATCCTAAACAATATCCTCAAAATATGACATATATGCATAGCTACATTGAAAGTAGGGGTGGCTTATATGGTTATACAAAATTTTTTGGGTTACAATATTATTTAAAGAAGTATTTGACTAGAAAAGTTACAAAAGAAATGGTTGATGAAGCAGAAGAAATTTTTGGACTTCATGGAATTCCATTTGAGCGTGAGGGCTGGGATTATATCGTAAATGAATTAGGTGGTAAATTACCACTTAGAATTAGAGCAGTTCCTGAGGGAGCAGTAATACCTAATCATAATGTATTAGTTACAATAGAATCTACATGTGATAAAACTCCATGGGTAGTTTCATGGCTTGAGCCCTTAATATTAAAAATATGGTATCCAACAACTGTTGCTACATATTCATTTAAGACTAAGCAAATAGTAACACATTTTTTAGAATTGACATCTGATCAATTAGAAGCACAATTACCATTCAAGTTTCATGATTTTGGATATAGAGGTGCTTCAAGTGAAGAGTCAGCTGGTATTGGAGGATTAGCCCATTTAACTAATTTTTTAGGAACAGATAATATAAATGCACTTGAGATAGGAAGAAAATACTATCATTCAAAGTGTGCTGGATTTAGTATACCTGCTGCAGAACATAGTACAATTACAGCGTGGGGAAGAGAACATGAAAAAGAAGCAATGGAACATATAATTGATTCTTTTTCACAATCGCCTGTATCTGTAGTATGCGATTCGTATAATTTCTATAATGCAGTTGAAAATATTATATGTAAAGATTTAAAAGAAAAAATACAAAAGAGAAAATACAATGTTGTAGTTCGTCCTGATAGTGGAGATGCAGTGGCAAATGTAATATTTGCACTAGAAAAATTAGAAGATGCATTTGGAGTTACTATAAATAGCAAAGGTTATAAAGTATTAAATCATACTGCTATTATACAAGGGGACAATGTACATGAAGATACAACTTGGGATATTTTAAAAGCTGCTATGAATAATGGATATTCTACTGATAACATAGCACTTGGATGTGGTGGATCATTGCTACAAGGTAATGAACACTCAAGCTTAAATAGAGATACTCATAAATTTGCTATGAAATGTAGCTGTGTAAAAGTTGGAGATAAATATATAGATGTATTTAAAAATCCAGTAACAGATAGAGGAAAAGTAAGTAAAAAAGGTAGATTAGATTTAATATTAACAGAAGATGGAAAATATAAGTCAGTAAATATTTCTAACCTTGAAAATGGAACATATCACCCTTTATCAATATTAGAAACTGTATTTGAAAATGGTGAAATTTTGAAAGACTATACTTTAGATGAAGTAAGAGAAAATGAAACAAAATACTATAAACCAGAATTAAAAAGAGTATTTTAATGAAAGGAAAATAATGAGAAGTTTATCAGGTATTCAACCAAGTGGTATCCTACATATAGGTAACTATTTTGGAGCATTAAAACAATTTGTAGATTTGCAAGATAAGTATGAAGGACTATATTTTTTAGCTGATTATCATGCTTTGACTTCAAATCCCAATCCACAAAAATTAAAAGAAAATACAATAAATGTATTATTAGATTATTTAGCATTAGGTTTAGATCCTAAGAAATCAACTATATTTTTACAATCAGATGTACCAGTACATGCTGAGCTTATGTGGATACTAAATAACGTAACACCAGTTGCACTTCTTGAGCGAGGGCATGCTTATAAGGATAAAATAAATAAAGGATTGAAAGCAAATGCAGGACTATTTACATATCCTGTTTTAATGGCAGCAGATATATTATTATATGACACAGACTACGTACCTGTAGGAAAAGACCAAAAACAACATGTTGAATTTGCAAGAGATATAGCTATAAAATTTAATGAGCAATATGGAAAAGAAGTATTTAAATTGCCACAAGACTTGATATTAGAAGATGTTGCAGTAGTTGCAGGAATTGATGGTGAAAAAATGAGTAAATCTTATGGAAATATGATAAATATGTTTTTACCTGAAAAAGAATTAAAAAAGCAAGTAATGTCTATAGTTACTGATAGTGCTAGTTTAGAAGAAAGCAAAAATCCAGATAATAACATTACTAAAATTTATCAACTATTTGCATCAAAAGAAGAAATAGAAGAAATGAAAAGAAAATTTATTGCAGGAAACTATGGGTATGGTACTGCAAAAAAAGAATTATTTGAAAAAATAATAGAATATTTTAGAGATGCAAGAGAAAAAAGAGAAAAATTAGCTAATAACTTAGATTATGTTCATGAAATACTAAGAGAAGGTAAAACACGTGCTAGTAAATTAGCTGAATCAAAAATGGAAATAGTTAGAGAAACTGTAGGACTATATAAATGATTTATTATATAACTGGAATAAATGCAAGAAATATTCAATTAGAATATTTATATAAACAATATGAGAATATTAGAGTATATGATGCAAGTAATA
>CABURZ010000051.1 GCA_902494065.1 uncultured Sneathia sp.
TGATACGACACTAGGCTTTTATACCTATTCTGATGCTTTAGTATCTGTTATGAATAAAGCAAATATCGATGAAAAACAAGATTTAATTAATAAAATTTTAAGTACAACTGATGAATACATCATAAAAGATATTAAATCAAATCCTCCTTTTGCTGAATATGTTATGGTTTTCTTTAACTATCTTTATTTTGATTTGTATTTTGGTACAGAAAAATTGACTAATCCTAAAAAAATAAAATCATTCATCAGAAATGAAAAATTATTAGAATTTAAAGATTTTAAAAATAAAGTGATACATTCACTTGGTATGAACTCACCTATAAGTCAAAAAATAGTTGAAATATATGATATAACTTCTAATTTAAACTATAAATCAGTAATAGAATTTACAGATCAAGTTGATAAAATTGTTAATAATATCAATTTTGTATTTAAAACATTTATAGATTTAAGAGTAGTACCTTATCTATTTATATTTAAAACTATTTATCTTCCATACAAAGGACTAATTTATAGAATTACTGGAGATAAAGAAAGTAAAGAAGCACAAAACTTCAACTTCCTAACTATTAAAACACTCCTTAGTTTAAATTCATATAATCATTTATATGAACTACTAGAAACTATAAAAATAGAAGAAACTACATTTGATTATCTAAAACAACTAGGTTTAACTGATATAAAAGTATCTAATTTAGCAGAACTTGTGACTCTTATGTGCCATGTAATAATAAATGAATCTGATGCTAAATTATCTAATGAAGAAAAACAAATATTATATCTATTCTATAAAGACGTAGAAATTCTAATATGGGAATACATTGCATTAATAGAATATCTAATTTAAAAAAGTCAAGGGTTGCCTTGACTTTTTAATATATATCATCTTCATTTGGTATAATTATTGCCATTATTATATACAAAAATAATGTTACTCCAAATAAGATAAATACTATTCTAACTATTACTGGATCTATATCAAAGTAATTTGCAATACCTCCGCAAACTCCAAAAATTATTCTATCACGTCTACTTCTTGTTAATCTTTTTCTCATATTTCCACCTTCATTTTTTGTTTGTAATTTATTATACCCTATATTTTTTTTAATTCAAATTTTCATTTACTTTAATTTTGGTTTATGCTATGATAAATCTAATATACAGAAAGGAGTGTTTATGCTTAAATTAATAAAAAAATATACAAAACAATACAAATATTTTGCAATTTTTGCTCCAATTTTTGTATTTACTGAGAGTATTTGTGAAATATTAATTCCTTTATATATGTCAAGATTAATAGATAATGGGATTAACAAAAAAGTAATAATCATACTCTGCTTTCTTTCATTATGTGCACTAGTTTTAGGAATACTATCAAGTATTTTTTCAATAAAAGCTTCCAATGGATTTGCTACAAATCTTAGGCTAGAGTTATTTAAAAAAATCCAAAATTTTTCTTCAAATAATATTGATAAATTTGGAGTACCAAGTATTATAACAAGAATGACTAAAGATATACAAAGATTACAAGACACATACCAAATGACTGTACGTATGGCTATACGTTGTCCTATAATCACACTATTATCATTTATTATGATATATAGACTGTCACCAAAACTTTCAATTATATTTTGGGTTTTAATACCTTTAATGATAATTATGATAGCATTTGCATTATCAACTCTTTTAAATCCACTAAGAAAATTATTTACGCAATACGACAAATTAAATCAAAATGTTGAAGAAAATCTTCTAGGAATTAGGGTAATAAAAACATATAACACAATAAATAAAGAAACAAAAAACTTTTTTAATATTGCAAGTATTTTAGCAAAAATACAAACTTTTCTTGATACCATGATAATGTCATTTTATTCTATATTACGTTTATTAAATTACATTGCTATTATACTAATCGTTTACTTTGGTGGTAAAATGGTTATTAGCAATACTTTAACTACAGGTGTATTTTTAAGTTTAATAACATACTCTTCACAAATTCTAGGAAATTTGCTTGAATTTGGGTTTATACTATCAGGATTTGCAATGTCAAAAGAAGCTGTTAGACGTATTAATGAAGTATTTAATGAAAAAAATGAAATTTTAATCAAAAAAAATCCAATTACACACTTAAACAACTTTGACATAGAATTTAAAGATGTAAGTTTTAACTATACAAATACACACAATGTTTTAAATAATATAACTTTCAAATTAAAACAAGGTGAAAGTTTAGGAATTATAGGTACTACTGGTAGTGGTAAAACAAGTCTTGTACATCTACTACTAAGACTCTATGAAGTAAATTCTGGAAAGATTCTTATAGGAAATGAAAACATAAAAAATATAGATATTTCATATTTAAGAAATATTGTATCACTAGTATCGCAAAAAAATACTTTATTTAAATCAAATGTTCGTAATAACATGCTTTGGGCAAGTGAAAAATTAACTGATACAGAAATTTTAGAAGCTATTAAAGGTGTACAAGCAGATAATTTTATCGATAATTTAGATAATAAAGTTGAACAACTTGGATCTAATTTTTCAGGTGGTCAAAAACAAAGATTATACATAGCACGAAGTTTACTTAAAAATTCTAAAATAATAATTTTAGATGATTCTACTAGTGCTATTGATACAAAAACTGATAAAAAAATAAAGGATTTTTTAAATAAAAATTATAAAAATTCTACCAAAATTATAATCAGCCAAAGAATATCTTCAATAATTAACTGTGATAAAATAATGGTAATAGAAGATGGTAAAATTACAAATATTGATACACACGAAAATTTATTAAAAATTTCAAAAATTTATAGAGAGTTTTATGAAATACAAAAAGGTGGTGGCAACTTTGATGAACAATAATTTTAAAACATTTATACGGCTTATAAAATTAATATATAATGAGTCACGTGTTACGTTTTGCTTAATTTTATTTTTCTCTATACTATTTAAATTATTAAATATATATGCCACAGGATTTATAAAAAAGATTTTAGATACCGCTATAATTGCAAAAGATATACCTCTTTTGATTAAATATACAATATTTTTAGCAATAATATATTTAATTACTGCAATATCTTCACAATTAAATGTAGTTTTATCAATACCGCTTTCTCAAAAAGTAATACTAAATTTAAGAAAAAAGGCAATGAATAAATTAGTTAATTTACCTATAAGATATTTTGATACAAATGAACACGGTAAAATTATGAGTAATTTTACAAACGATATTGAAGTAATAAATGATTTTGTAGAATATTCATTTTTCTACAATGCTACTGCAATACTTGAAATAATTGCAACTATTTTATTTATGTTTTATTTATCTCCTATATTAGCAACTGTAGTTATAGTATTTTTAGTAATTTGCCTACTAATTACATATATATTTGGAAAATATAGCATACATTTATACGATACACAACAATCTGGAATATCTGATATAAATGCATATATAGAAGAAATGGTAAAAGGACATAGCATAGTAAAATTGTTTAATTATGAAAAAAGAAATTTTAAAATGTTTAATAAAATAAATAATAATTACTTAAAAAGTTCTGTTAAAGCTAACATTTTTTCAAATTCTATTTTTCCAATAATTGCGACAATAAATTATGTACAGTATGTAACAATAGCTATTATAGGTACATATGCAATTTATTCAAATATTTCAAATGTCACAATAGGTACTATAGGAAGCTTTTTAATATTATGTAGAACTTTATCAGTTCCCATATTTAGCTTAGCTTTTGAAATAACCTTTATTACTCGTGCAATAGCTGGTGCTAAAAGAGTATTTAACGCTATAGATCAAAACCCAGAAATTGATGAAGGTCGTGTCTATTTAAAAGATAACAAATGGATATTAGAAGATGGCACAGAAGTTGAATGTAGATCAAATATTGAATTTAGAAATGTGAATTTTTCATATGATCCTGGAAAAAAAATATTAAAAAACATAAATATGTATGCAAAAAATGGTCAAAAAGTAGCACTAGTAGGTCCTACTGGTAGTGGTAAAACTACAATAACAAATTTAATTACAAGATTTTATGAATTAGATTCTGGACAAATATTATTAGATGGAATAGATATTAGAAGAATAAATAAATATGATTTAAGAAAAAATATAACTATAGTTTTACAAGACAGTGTTCTATTTACAGATACTATACTAAATAATATACGTTATTGCGATGATAGCATAAAAAGAGAAGATGTTATAAAAGCTAGTATTGAAGTTGGAGCAGATCATTTCATATCACAGTTAGACAAAGGATACGATACTATGTTGGATTCTTCAGTAGAATCACTTTCTCAAGGACAAAAACAATTAATTTGCCTTGCTCGTGCAAAACTACGTAATACGCCTATATTAATACTAGATGAAGCTACATCAAATATAGACACTCTTACAGAACAAATAGTAGGCCATGGTATGGATAAACTAATGCATGGTAAAACTGTATTTGTAATAGCACATAGATTATCAACTATTATTAATTCGGATGTAATAATGGTTATTGAAAATGGAGAAATTATTGAGCGTGGAAATCATCAAGATTTATTAGAAAAAAACGGAGTTTATGCTAAATTATACAGAGGATAAAAAAAGGCCACATTGTGTGGCTTTTTTTTATCCTTTTATTATACTTTTAAATAAATTAATTCCATCCATAATAACATCATCATTAAATACATAATTTTCATTATGTATACTAGCACCACTACCTGTACCTAGCATAAAAAATAGGCTAGGGCAAAATTTCTTGTAATATCCAAAATCTTCACTTGCTCTAATAGGCTCACTCATTTCACGGTGTTTAATACCATACTTATCTAAAACTTTTAAAGTTTTTTCACACAATTCAATGTCATTATTTGTTTCAGGAAATTCATCGTATATTTCAATAATATATTTATAACCTTCATTTTTTATTTCACCTAAAATTTCATATAATTTATCCAAAAGTTTTTGCATATCAGCATCAAATGCTGCACGTATTGTAAATGAAATTTCTCCACTTTTTGGTGAAACTCCAAAATTAAGCTTACCCATGGAAAGATTAATTATTGTTACTAAAACTAGTGATTGAAACTCTATATCTTCAAATTTTCTTCCTACAAATCCATAAAATTCTGATAGAGGCTTTAGTCTTCCAATAATTTTTGAAATTGCATAACTAGGATTTAAGCCTTTTTCTGGTTCACTTGCATGAGTTTGAATACCATCTATTTTAATTCTCATTCCAAGTGAAGCACATTGTATACAACCTTTTCTGTAATATGCAACTCCTTTTTCAAAATTTGGCATATTGTGTAATCCGTATATTTCAGAAATATTGTTATCTATAAAAAGTTTATCACAAAGCTTTGCACCACCACCATTTTCTTCTGCTGGTTGAAATAGAAAAATTACATTATCATTTGGCATATCTTCTTCTAATGCTAGAATAAGCCCACACATAATAGCTGTATGACCATCATGTCCACAGCCATGAAACATTTCTAATTTTGAGTTCATAATAGCATCATGATCTGATCTTATTGCAATAGTTTTACTAGGATTTAAGCCTTTCATCTTTGCATAAAACCAACCATCTTCTTCAACAATTTCTACATTTGTATTATCACGTAAAAAATCCTTTATAAACTTTTGAGTTTTAACTTCATGATGTGCTATTTCAGGATATTCATGCAATTTTTTCCTAAATTCAATAATCTTATTTATATCCATAACTCCTCCTTATGTAATTATACCACATTTAAATTAAAGGGGCTATTGCAAATTTAAAAAGTGATAGTCAAAAGTAAAGAAAAAGGTGTCAAATTAAAATTTGGCACTTTTTTTATGATAATTTGTCAAATCAAGTGCAACATTCATATAAATACTCATTAAATAACTCTTGGGGTGTTTTATAGTTAATGCATTTTCTTGGTCTGTTATTAAGAAGTTTAAGAACATCTTGAACTTCTTTTTCATTTGTCTTAGATAAATCCA
>CABURZ010000052.1 GCA_902494065.1 uncultured Sneathia sp.
GCAAAGAATAAAAAAGAAGCAGAAAAACATGCTGCACAAAAAGCACTAATTGATATGAGGAAAAATAATGATTAAAAGAATGATATACCCTGGGAGTTTTAACCCCGTAACAAAGGGACATTTAGATATAATAATGAGGGCAAGTAAATTAACTAATGAATTAATTGTTGCAGTACTTAATAATGCCAATAAAGCAGATTCATGGTTTAGTGTAGAAGAACGTATTGATTTATTGAAAAATAGTATTTCAGAATTAAATATTAAAAATTGTAATATAAGAGTAATATCATATGGTGGACTTCTAGTAGATTTAATTGAAAAAGAAAAAGTAGATGTACTTTTAAGAGGATTACGAGCACTGTCAGATTATGAATATGAAGTTCAACTAGATTTAACTAACAAGCAATTAGCAAAAGTTGATTTTGAAACAATATTTTTAAATTCTTCAAGAAAATATCTTTATTTAAGCTCAAGTGTTGTCAGAGAAGTTGCACAACACAAAGGAGAGTTGTCACATTTTGTGACAGATTATGTAAAAGAAAAATTATTAAAAAAGGTTGATGAAATTAATGGCCAAAAATAAGCTTAGCTATATTTGTACAAATTGCTTATATAAACCTGCAAAATGGGTAGGTAGATGCCCAAATTGTAATGCATGGGGTTCTATAGAAGAAGAAGTAATTATGAAAGATGTCATAATAGATGACAAAAGAACGAGAAAAGTAGAAAGTATAGATGAAATAAAAATAGAAAAGGAATTTAGACTAAAAACAGAGTATACAGAGTTTGATCGTGTTTTAGGTGGAGGTCTAACTACTTCTGAAGTGGTATTAATTACAGGAGAACCAGGTATAGGTAAATCAACTTTTTTATTAAGCTTATTAAACAAATATTCTACGAAAAATACTACACTATATATTTCTGGTGAAGAATCATTACGACAGATAAAAGAACGTGCAGATAGAATAGGAGTTTTCTCAAAAAAATTAAATGTTTTAAGTGACACCAGGCTAGAATATATAATAGATGCTATAAAAAAAATAGATGCTAAGATAGTAGTAATAGATTCTATACAAACTATTTATTCAGAAAACATTAATTCCATTCCATCTAGTGTTAGCCAAATAAGAGAATGTACTTTAAAATTAATAGAGCTAGCAAAAGAAAGTGAAATTTCACTATTTATAGTAGGTCATGTAACAAAAGATGGAAAACTTGCAGGTCCAAAATTACTAGAGCATATGGTTGATTGTGTAATTTCATTTGAAGGTGATGAAAATAATATTTATAGAATAGTTAGAAGTACTAAAAATAGATATGGATCTACAAATGAAATTTCTATATTTGTTATAAACGATAGTGGTATAGAAGAAGTAAAAAATCCTTCACTGTTTTTTGTATCTGATAGAGGCGAAAAAAATGTTGGTAGTATAATAATGCCTAGTATTGAAGGAAGTAGAGTAGTTCTATTTGAAATACAAAGTTTAGTTACAAAGGCTATATACGGATATCCAAAAAGAATAATACAAGGGATTGACAAAAATAGAATAGAGATATTGCTTGCAATTTTGTCTAAAAACATGAATATGGATTTTAATATGAATGATGTATATATAAATGTTCCAGGTGGAATTGAAATTAAAGAGAGAGCAAGTGATTTAGCTGTTATTCTATCATTAATTTCTTCTGTAAAATCTATACCTATTAGTGGTAAAATAGCAGTTTTAGGAGAGTTAGGACTAAGAGGAGAAGTTAGAGCAGTAACGTTTATAAAAAAGAGAATTAAAGAATTAGAAAAATTAGGATTTAGCGGAGCATATATACCAAAGGTACAATATGAAGAACTTCAAAAGGAAAAATTTAAAATTAAACTAAGTTTTATTGATAATATCAGTGAATTGGTGGAAAGGATTAATTGATGGAAGTAAATGATAGAGACGATATACTTAAAGAGATATTTGGATTAGTTTCACCAGGTCAGCCATTAAGAAATGCTATTGATAGAATACAAGAAGCATCACTGGGTGGTCTAATAATTTTGTGTGATCCTAGCGAAATTAAGGATTTAATGGAAGGCGGATTTACATTAGATACTGATTTTTCACCACAAAAAGTATATGAATTAGCTAAGATGGATGGAGCAGTTATTGTTTCAAAGGATGTTAGCAAAATTTATGGTGCAAATCTTCAATTACAACCAGATCACACATTAGAAACTGATGAAAGTGGAACACGTCACAGAACGGCTCATAGAATGGCTATGCAAACTGGTAATATTGTTATAACCATATCTGAGCGACGTAATAAAGTTACAATATTTAAAAATAATTTCAAATATTCGCTAGAATCTATAGGAGATTTACTGATAAAATCATCACAAGCTATAATGTCACTAGAAAAATATTCAAGTATAATAAATAGATATTTAAATAATATTAATCATTTAGAATATGAAAATTTAGTTACATTAGAAGATATTGTAAGAGTTATTAGATTTTTCATATTACTGTTTAATATGGATAAAAAAATAAATCAATATATATTAGAATTAGGAACAGAAGGCAAAACTTTACAATTACAGCACAATGAAATTATGATAGGCCATAAAAATAATTTTTTAAATTTAATAAGAGACTATAGTGCCACACTTGAAACATGTTCAAAAGCTGAGAAAATTTTTGAAAAAGCAATGAAAATAGATAGTCCTGATATTGCGGAAGATAATTATATTATAAAACTACTTGGATATGATTTGAAAAAATTAATATTAGAAGATCCAATTATTGCTAAGGGTTATCGTTTATTAAGTAATATTTCAAGTCTAACTAAAAAAGAAATAGAAAATATTATAGAAGAATTTACAGATGTAAGTGGAATATTAAATGCGAGTCCTAAAGAAATACAATCTGTAAAGGGATTAACTAAAAATAAGGCATACAAGGTTATAAGAGTGTGTGAAAAATATAAAAATAAAATAGAGTTAGAAGTTTTTTAGGTGAGAGATGAAAGTTTGTGGAGTAATAGCAGAGTTCAATCCTTTTCATTATGGACATAAGTATCAGTTAGATAATATAAGTGCAGATATAAAAATTGCAGTAATATCTCCTGATTTTGTACAAAGAGGGGATGCAGGTATATTAAATCAAAAAGATAAAGCTAAAATAGCACTTAAAATGGGCTATGATATAGTAGTTTCAATACCTACTAAATATGCAATACAAAATGCTGAAGTCTTTTGTACATATGCTTGTAGAATTTTAGAAACTTTGAAGGTAGATACTCAAGTTTTTGGTGCAGAAACAGATGATATTGATAAAATTTATAAAATTATGGGAAAGTTAGAAAATAGTATTTTGCTAGGTCATTTAAAAAGTGGTTTTTCATATAATAAATCTTGTGAATTAGCATTAGGAAACTTAAGCTATTTATATACGTCAAATAATATATTAGCTATGGAATACTTGCGTGCTATAAAAAAATATAATCTTCATTTTAAACCTTTAATAATTAAGAGAAAAGATGTGGGATATAATTCAGAGAGTGTTATAGGAAATATTACATCTGCTACAAATATTAGAAAAAAAATATATAATGGTGAGGATATTAGTTCATATATACCGTATGATAGTAAATATATATATAATATTAATTATGAAAATAAGCTATATTCCTTATTTAAATATATAATTTTAACAAGAAAAATTGAAAATATATATGATTTAAATCAAGATATTTTAAATAAATTGAAAAAAGAAGTAAAAAAAGCAAAAGATTATAATACATTTTTAAAATTAATGTCATCTAGAAATATTTCTATAAATCGTATAAAAAGACTTATGCTTAATATAGTGATAGATATAAAGGTTGATGATATTAATAAAGAAGAAGAAATTGAGTATATAAAAGTAATAGGAATTAATTCAAAAGGAGCTAAGTATATTAAAAACATAGAAAAAGCTATTGTTAATTTTAAAAATATAAAAGATGCAACAGAAAATAAATTTAGAGAATTATATAATTACTTATTTGATTCTTATCATTTTACAAATACTATTTATTATGAAAGTGGAGAAGATGTACATACTAGATAAAATATTAAAATATCCAAAAAAAACAATAGATCAATCAATAAAAGATGTAATGAAAAGTAAAAATAGGTTAATTTCTGGTAAATATTCACCTATAGTTTTTGGAATGCAATATAGTGAAATTAGCTATAAATCTATAGATGGTGTAAATCTTTATGGTTGGTATATAAAAAGATCAGAAACCCCTGAAAAGACAATAATTTTAGTACATGGTAGAGGTAATAATAGAATATTTTGCTTAAAATTTTTGCAGATTTTTTTGGATATTGATAAAGATAAAAAATATAATATTTTTATACCCGATCTAAGAAATTCTGGAAAATCAGATGAAGCTATAACAGCATTTGGTTATTTTTTTGCAAGGGATGTATATAGTACGCTTAAAATGTTAAAAGAAAAATATTGTCTTGACAAATTTATACTATATGGATTTTCACAAGGAGCAATGGGAGTTGCAGCTTGTGCAAAATTATTTTGCGAAAATTTAAAAAATGAAAATATTAAAATAGACAAAATAATACTAGATAGTCCCGTATCGAATATTATTGAAATAATAGCATATCATGCAAAAATATTTAATAAAAGGGTACCAAAGTTAATATTATTACCAGCATTTATGTCGTTAAACAAAATTGTAGATAAAAATTTATCAAAAATGAGGTTATCATATCTATTAGGTGTAGTTCCAACTTTGATAATACAGTCACAAAAGGATAGAGTTACGCCATTTTCTATTGTAAAAAAAGAATATGAAAAATTGGATGAAGAAAAAAGAAAATTAACAAGATTTAAAGCCTTTAGAAAAGGACAGCATGTAAGGATATATTTAGAATATAAGGAAGAGTATACACAAACAATAAATAAATTTTTAGAAAGTGAGAAAATATGAATAAATTAAGTAAGAAAACGTATATTGTTTATGGTATTGGTGTTTCATATTTTATGTTAGATCAATTATTTGTGCAGTGGCTTAAATATTTTTATCTACCACCTCAAAATGTGGGATTAAATCCTATACTACCTGCAAGATATATAGTTTTAGGCTTTATTATTATGAGATTAGTTGATGCAATAAGTGATCCAGTAGTTGGATATATGTCAGATCATAGTAAATCTAAGTTAGGTAGAAGATCATTTTTTATGATAATAGGTGGAATACCACTAGCATTATCAATGATTTTATTTTTTTATCCCATGGGTAGTAGTGTATTTGCTAAATTCATGTATTTTTCTATAATAGGATCAATATATTTTATAGCTTACACTTTAGTAGGAGGGCCATATAATTCACTTATACCAGATTTAGCAAATAATAAAGATGAAAGAATTAACTTGTCTACAGTACAATCTATTTTTAGATTAATATTTACAGCACTTCCTTTAATTTTTTCTGGTTTAATTTTAGCTAAATTTATAAACTACACATCAGATGTAACAAAAGGATTTAGAATGATGATAATATTATTTTCATTATTATCATTAATAGGTATATACTTTTGCTCAATATTTTTAGGTGAATATAAATTAACTAGTGAAAAGCGTAAAACTACGCATGCTGCAAGTTTTAGAAAAACTATTATTCAATTATACAATAGAGAAGTAATAGTATATTTTTTAGGATTATTTTTCTTTTTTAGTGCATTTAATATAATACGTGGAAGCCTTGCGTATTATGTTAGCCTTATATTAAATAGAGATGCAAGCTTTGTAACAGTTGTATCTGCAATATTATTTGCAACATCAGCAGTATTTTTCCCTATTACAAATTTTTTTACAAAAAAGTATGGATTTAAAAAAATGATGATAGTA
>CABURZ010000053.1 GCA_902494065.1 uncultured Sneathia sp.
AAAAAAAAAAAAAAAACTTACAAAAATAAAGAAAAAAAACAAAATAAATTGAGATATAAATTAAAAATGATGGAAAATATAAAAAAAGTAAAAAAATCTCTTGTTTTTAATTTTAATTAGGGTATAATATGAAATATATAATTAGTGATTTGGAGGAATGAAAATGAAAAAAACATTGTTGTTAGTTGCTACATTAGCTAGTGTATCTTCATTTGCCCTTGGGGGGGGGTACAACTTATACGTTAAAGGCGGTATAGTTTATGGAAATGGTGATAAATTAAAAGAGAGTGTTGTTGATTTTGGGAATGAAGTTGTTAAAAATGTTTCACCTATAGTAAATGCTTTTAGCGGTAATATGAAAACAGGAAGTTTCAAAGACTATATTACAGATGAAAATATTCCTAATATTAAAGAAGGTATGGAAGTATTTAAAGAAAATATATTGTCAAAATCTAAAAACAAGATAAATGGTACAGTGTCATTAGAAGTTACAAAAGATGTAACTAATAATTTAGAATTAGGTGTAGGTATTTCATATATATATAATACAAAAAGAGAAGTAAAGCTTTCAAATAAAGATATTGCAAAAATAGGTAAAGAATCGCTAGATTCAAAAGTAAAAAAAATAGAAAATAAAGATAGCATGGGAGAAATTTTCTATAAGAAAATAACTACTGAAGGTTCAGGATTAAAGTTAGATTTAGTAGAGCCTAAATATGATATTATTCCTATATATTTTACAGCTAAATACAATTTTAAAGGATTACATAAAGATTTAATACCTTATGCAAAAGTAGATCTTGGATATGCTATACCAGTAAATGTAAAAGGGTTAAATGCGGATTTTGGAAATCTTAAACAAGGAGATTCAAAATTTTTACAAATTCTTAGTAATTTTGGGAAATCAGCAATAGAAAGTTTAAAAACAACAGCAACAGGTGGAGTATATGTAGGTGCAGCAGCTGGTGTTGAATACAAGAGATTTTTAGCTGAATTGGGTGTAACATATATTGGTGGTAAGATTAAATATGCGTCAGGAAATATTACAAGTGAAACAAACACATCAGATGTACAAATGATGTTGAAATTTGGATATAGATTTTAAAAAGGAGCTGTTGCAAATTTAAAAAGTGATAGTCAAAAGTAAAGAAAAAATCTCCCAAAAATTTGAGAGATTTTTTTAATAGAAGCTTAACATAGTAAAAAAATTTAATTAAAAATTAGTCACTTTGTACTGACCCTTTATTTTAACTTCATTATTTTAAATGTAATTGCTTTTGTTATGCTTTTGGGTATGAAATTTATTAACTTTATCATCAAACAATTTAATATCCCTGGTATTATTATTTCTTTTCCTTTTAGCATTCCATAATAACCTGTTATTGCTACATCTTGTGGAGATGTTGCGAAAAAGTTTGAAAAAATTTTAGGCTTTTTGATAAAATTTTTTGTGAAATTTGTTTTTGTAGGACCTGGACATAAGCAACATATTTTTATATTCTTATTTTCATTTTCATAACGTATGGCACTAGTAAAAGATAACACATAAGCTTTTGTAGCATAGTAGACAGCCATAAGTGGACCTGTCATAAAGCTTGCTACTGATCCTACATTTAGTAAATAAGCTTTTTCCTTTGTATCCTTAGTTTCATTCAAGAAAAAGTAGCTTAATTTAGTTAGAGCTAACATATTAAGCTTTTGCATATTTTCTGCTTTTTGTATATCGCAATCTATAAATTTACCTAAATCACCAAAACCAGCATTATTAATTAAACAAAATAGTTTTTTATCTTTAATTTTTTCTTTTATTAATTCTATATCAAAATCGCTAGATAAATTTATTTTTAAAATATCTATATTTGCTATATTTTTATTAAGCATTGATTTAGTTTTTTCTAAATTATCTATATTGTTTGAAATTAATAAAAGATCAATATCTTCACAAGAAAAAATTTTAGCAAATTCTAATCCTATACCACTTGTAGCACCAGTTATTATACATAGTTTTCTCATAAACCACCTCATATAAATTATATTATTTTTTTAAATAAAATCAAGGTATAATAGTTACTAATAGATTTAAAACTAAATTACAAAAAATCTATAAAAATATTTTGTAATTCATAATGTTTATTATGGATATAAGCGGAGGGCAAAATGAAAAAATTAAAATGTGCAAGTTTTTTTGCTGGAGTTGGTGGAATAGACTTAGGATTTTCAGAATTTTGCGATACAATATATGCTAATGAAAATGATGCAAATGCTGTAATTACATTTAAATAAAATTTTAAAATAGATGTTGATTTTAGAGATATACGAGATGTTTTGCCAAATGAAATACCAGATTTTGATGTTATGTTGGCAGGATTTCCATGTCAAGCCTTTTTGGTAGCAGGATATAGAGAAGGATTCAATGATAGAAAAGGGAGAGGAAATTTATTTTTTGAATTAGAAAGAATTCTTTTAATAAAAAAAACTAAAATAATATTTTTATAAAATGTAAAAAATTTAGAAACTCATGATAATGGCAATACTATGGAAACTATTTTAAGTAGTTTACAAAAATTAGGATATTTTGTTAAATATAAAGTGTTAAATAGTATGCAATACGGAAATATTCCGCAAAATAGAGAAAGAATATACATAGTAGGATTTTTAGATGAAGAGTTATATAATAAATTTGATTTTAAAGCTCCAATAAATTTAGAAACTAAGTTGACTGATATTATAGATAGAGATGTTAGTGATAAATATTTCTATAATTCTTCTAAATTTAAGCATTTTAAAGAATTAGAAAAAAATGTTACTAACAAGGATACTATATACCAATGGAGAATAAAGTATGTTAGAGAAAATAAATCAAATGTTTGCCCAACATTAACTGCGAATATGGGAACAGGCGGTCATAATGTACCTATTATTTTAACCACTAAAGGAATAAGAAAATTAACGACTACAGAATGCTTTAGATTTCAGGGATTTCCTAAATCGTTTAAATTACTTAATATTTCGGATACTCATTTATATAAGCAAGCAGGCAATTCTGTTTCTGTACCAGTTATAAGAAGAATAGCAGAATGTATATTTAACTTATTTTACATAAGCAGAAGTTAATACTTTTTTTATCTTATTTCACTTTTTAATAAATATATTCAATTTAGTAAAGTTATAAAAATTAAAAAAACGCATATTTAAAACATTTTAATGTTGAAATAAATAATAAAAAAGTATATAATTTAGTAAATAAGTGTGGAGGTACAAAGATGAGCTTAAAAAAGTTACTAGGGTTTAGCAGTGATGATTCTGAAGTAGATGAAACTATAGAAAGATCAATAAATAAGACAGTTGATACAAATTACATCTACAATGGTGTTAGTATTTTAAAACCTAAATCATATGATGAAGATTCAAGAAAAATCGCTGAAATGATAAAAAACAACAATATAGTTACATTTAGTTTAGAAAATATTTCAAGAGAAGAAGGTCAAAGATTAATAGACTATATTAGTGGTGCATCTTTTGTGTTAGGTGGTACAGTTGTTCAAGTAACTGACAAAGTTTTTGCATCAATACCAGAAGGTGTTACAGTTCAAAATAATTAAAATAAGATAGATTAAATATCTATCTTTTTTGATGCTTTTATGCTAAACTATTAATGAAAATAATGATTGAAAGAGGGAAAAAATGTTTATAGATGAAAGCGTTGTAACACTTAAATCAGGCTCAGGTGGAGATGGAGCAGCAACATTTAGAAGAGAAAAATTTGTTCAATTTGGTGGACCTGATGGCGGAGATGGTGGAAAAGGTGGAAGCATTATCATTTTAGCTGATCCCAATATGAATACTTTAGTAAATTTTAAAACTATAAAAAGAATAGAAGCTAAAAATGGAACACGTGGGAGTGGAGCTAAGTGTAGTGGTAGAAATGGTGATGATGTTATAGTCCATGTACCAGTTGGAACAATGATACGTGATTATGAAACAAATAAGTTATTATTAGATATGAGTAAACCTAATGAAAGTGTGGTGTTTTTAAAAGGTGGAGATGGGGGACGTGGTAACGTTCATTTTAAAACTGCTGTTAGAAAAGCACCTAGAATATCAGAAAGCGGTAAACCTGGCTTAGAATTAAAGGTTAAACTAGAATTAAAATTGTTAGCAGATGTTGCTTTAGTAGGTTATCCTAGTGTAGGTAAGTCTTCGTTTATAAACAAAGTATCAAGAGCAAATTCAAAGGTTGCAAATTATCATTTTACTACACTAAAACCTAAATTAGGTATAGTTAAAGTTGATGAAGATAATTCTTTTGTAATAGCAGATATTCCAGGACTTATCGAAGGAGCCCATACTGGTATAGGATTAGGAGATAAATTTTTGCGACATATAGAAAGATGTAAGGTAATAATACATATTGTAGATATTTCTGAAATTGATGGAAGATCTTCTATAGAAGATTTTATTAAAATTAATAAGGAATTAGAAAACTATAGTGAAAAATTAGCTAAAAAGCCACAAATTGTAGTTTTAAACAAAATAGATATGCTATATGATGATAAAAAAATAGAAGAATTTGAAAAGTTTATAGGTCATAAAGTGCTAAAAATGTCTGTTATAGCAAATGAAGGAATAGATGAAGTAATTAAAAGTGCATATAAATTATTAAAAGAAACTAAGTTTGAGCCACTAGAAGAAGTTCAAGATTTAAGTACATCTTTAAATGAAGTACTGAAGAGAAAAGAAGATTGGATAATTACTAAATTAGAAGAAAATGTTTATGAAGTAAGTGGACAAATAGTAGATAACGTGTTAAATAAGTATGTGTTTGTTGGAGAAGACGGTATTATACAATTTTTACAAGTTATGAGACATATAGGAATGGAACAAAAATTAGTTGATGCAGGCGTAAAAGTAGGGGATAGTATCATAATAGAAGGATATGAGTTTGAATATGTATAATGCTATTGTAATTGCAGGACCAACGGGTGTTGGTAAAACAGATTTATCAATAAAATTAGCAAAAAAACTTAATGCTAAAATAATATCAGCTGATGCATCACAAGTTTATAGAAAACTTGATATAGGTACAGCTAAAATTACGAAAGAAGAAATGCAAGGTATAGAGCATTATTTAATAGATGTTGTAGATCCTAGCAAAACATACAGTGTTGGTGATTTTTACGAAGAAGCTAATAAAATATTAAATGATAATAAGGATACAACATTTTTAATTGTTGGAGGAACTGGGCTATATATACAGTCCATAACAGATGGCTTAACACAGATGCCTAGTTTTGATGTGGATTACAGGAAAAAGTTAGAATCTATGTCTATAGATGAATTGTTGAAACTTTTAAGTGAAGATGAAAAAAATGAGATAGATGTACATAATAAAGTGAGAGTTATACGAAAGATAGAAAAAAGAGGAATAGAGTATAATAATATAAAAGGAAATGATAGAAAATTTTTAAAAATATTTTTAACTAGAGATAGATCTGTTCTATATGATAATATAAATAAACGAGTAGATAAAATGATAGAAAATGGACTTGTAAATGAAGCTTTAGAAATATACAAAATTTACGGGGATAAGGTTAAAAGCATAGGATATAAAGAATTATTTATGTATTTTAAAGGTGAGGTTAGTTTGTCTTATGCTATAGAAAAGATAAAAGTAAATTCAAGAAGATATGCAAAAAGACAATTTACATGGTTTAAAAATAAAGGTTATATAACATATAATTTAGATTATGAAAATATAGATAATATAATAAAAGATATAAGGGGGAGATATGGAAATTAAAGAGTATTTACCAGAAGGTAATATAATATTTAAAATTAATTCAAATGAAAAAAAAGAAATTATC
>CABURZ010000054.1 GCA_902494065.1 uncultured Sneathia sp.
CTATTACTTTATACTTTTTGTCATTTGTTTCATTACTTGCCCAGTATAATAAAGGGATATTTAACATACAATCTATTATAAATCTATAATGTTCTTTTGAATCTAGTGGTCCCCATGCTTGTATAAATTTCCCACGAGATTGATATCTTTTTATCAATTTTTCTGCTGCCATTAAACCAGCATTTTTAGCTAATACATCTTTTGTCAGCTTATAATACCCTACACATGATGGAGAGTACAAAAATCCTAAATCATGATGTTCTACTTCTATTTCTTTTTGAATACGGTTATAAAAACTTTCTACATTTTTATTAGCATATATTCTATATTTTTCATCTTTAGTATACTCATATGCTAAATTTAACATTCCTGTGTAAAATCCATCTGTCCACTCTATATTATCTATTATGGGATAAATATTATCCTTAGTTGCAGGAGCAGGAAATTTATTTTTAAAATATTCTAAATTTATATCTATTTGTTCTATAACTTTTTTTATAGCATTCTCTACTTCAACTTTAGATAAAGTAACTTCTTCAAAAATTTGTTTATTTTCTATTTTCTCTACATTAATTTTTCTCATAAAATCCCCTACTAAATACCATCAGAAAATAAATTGTCTTCTTCATTTTGATAAACATTGTCATCTTGTCCAAAATATCCTATAACTTCTTTTGAGTCTGAAATAATATCTGCTAAAACTACTTCCATATTACCCTCAGATGTAGCTGCACTATATAGCATACTAAAATTTACTCCACCTAAAACTTTAACATTTTTTAAGTTTTGACTTAAAAGTACAGACTGATTAAATGGTGTTCCTCCCATAATATCAGTTAAAATAAAGACACCCTCATATTTTGTTAATAATTCATTTAAAGCTTCTTGTATTTTTTTTGCTATATCATCACTTGTATTTTCTTCTAAAAAATCGCAGTATCTTACATTTTCCATTTCACCATTTACAAGTTTTAATCCACTCTTTAACCCTGTAGGTAAATTGCCATGTGCTGTTACTATAACTCCATACATATATTTTATTCCTCCTATTATTCTGGCTTTTTACCTATATAAGCTAGTATTCCACCATCAACATACAATATATGTCCATTTACAAAATTAGATGCATCACTTGCTAAAAATATTGCAGGTCCTATTAAATCAGAAGTTTCTCCCCATCTTCTAGCAGGTGTCTTAGAGATTATAAAGGAATCAAAAGGATGTCTTTCCCCATTAGCTTGCTTTTCTCTTAGTGGAGCTGTTTGTGGTGTTGCTATATATCCAGGTCCTATACCATTACATTGAATATTATATCCTCCATATTCAGAACAAATATTTCTAGTTAGCATTTTTAATCCACCTTTAGCTGCTGCATAAGCTGATACAGTTTCTCTACCTAATTCAGACATCATAGAACAAATATTTATTATTTTACCATGTCCTTTTTTTATCATATCTGGTATAACAGCTTTTGACATAATAAATGGTCCTATTAAATCTACATCTATTACTTTTTTAAAATCTTCTTTACTCATATCTATCATAGGTTCTCTTTTTATTATCCCAGCATTATTAACCAAAATATCTATAGTTCCAACTTCTTCTTTTATCTTTTCAATTAAATTAGTAACTTCTATTTCATTTGTTACATCTGCTACATAACCTCTAACTTCTATATTTTCTTTACTAAATTCTTCTATTCCTTTTTTTACTAACTCTTCGCTTATATCATTAAATACTATTTTAGCACCAGCTAAATAATATGCTTTGGCTATTTCAAACCCTATACCATATGAGGCTCCTGTTATTAATGCGACCTTACCCTTTAGTGAAAATATATCCCTCACTTATTCCTCCATTCCTAACACTTTCTTTAAATAAGCATTAACTTTTTCGTCTTTACTATTTTTAAAGAATAATTCCTTAAATTCTTTATAATCAATTGTACTTTTTAAAAATTCTTGATCTATTTCTTTTAATATTTGTATCAATGGCTTATATGTTATTTCTTTAACACCATCTAATATTTTCTTATTTCTTTTCTCTGGAACTGCACGTTCTTTAGGATATCCTCCACCAAATTCTTCTGAAAATAGTTTTTCAAAAATATAGCTAAGATTAATTTCAGCTCCCCAACCAAAATTTTGAGCAAAAGGTATAGCTATTGCATTACCATCATTTACTTGTGTGTAAATATATGCATCTGTTGGATCAGTAATATGACCACAAATTACATTTGGAAAAGAATTACATGCAAGCATAGCTCCTTGTCCTGTTCCACAACCTGTTACTATAAAGTCTGCTGCTTTAGTTGATAGTAAAATTGAAGCTAGTAATCCATTTTGTACATACGTTAATTGATGCTCATCTTCATTTGAAAACATACCATAATTATCAACTGTATGCCCTGCTTTTTTAGCCTCTTTTTCTAACTGTTCATATATCAAAGCATTTTTGCTTGCTTGTGAATTCTCATTAATTAATGCTATTCTCATTTTTTCCCCTTTCACAATTTAATCTTTGAATTTATTCATTTTTATCTTACTAAACCGATTTAGTATATTGTAACTTGATAAACCGATTTTGTCAAATTATTTTTTGCTTTTTTTAATAAAAAAATTCTCACAAATGCGAGAATTTATAAATTAACGGACTGTTCCCAACTAACATCACACATCAACGTAATTTTTCTGTCCTCAATTTCTTTATTTTCTATCAATTTTATTATATTTTCGGCAACTAAGAATCCTTCATCATATGCTGGTTGGACTATAGTTGTAATTCTAGGACTTACAAATTTACACCATTCAGTATTATCAAACCCTACAACTCCTATATTTTCAGGTATTTTATGTCTATAAATATCTAATACTTCATTAATTACAGGTAGTAACCAACAATTAGGTACAAATATCAATGTTTTATGTAATATATCTATATTAGGTAATAGTTTTTCTAAAATTTCATCTTTACTTGCATTATTTGTTACCTCAATATTCTTAAATTCTAATTCATATTTTTGTAAACTTTCTATAAACCCTCGTGCTCTTTCTTTTCTTGTACTTAATTCTGATGATTTTCCACCTATAATTATATATTTATTATACTTCCTATTTTTTATTATCTCTTCCATACAATTATACACCGAGTTATAGTTATCCGATTTAACAGATACTACTTCATCATTTTCTAAATTGCTATCAATAAATATTAATGATTTATCACTCTGCTTTATTCTATCAATTAACGGCGAAAACTTTGTAGTTGGTTGCACTATAAATCCATCTACCCCTATTTGTAAAAATTTTTCAACCAAAGTTTTTTCTCTTTCATGATCATAATTGCTATTTCCTATTATTATTTGATAGTTATATTTATTAGTACATGCTTCAATCCCTTTAACAAGCTGGTTTGAAAAAACATTTGTAATATCACCTATTATTACTCCTATCAAATTTGTTTTACTAACACTTAAGCTTCTAGCTAACAAATTAGGTACATACCCAGTTTCTTCTATAGCTTTTTTTATCTTGTCTTTTGTTTTTAAAGACATTCCATCAAATTTATTATTCAAATAAAATGATACCGTTGTTTTTGATGTATTCGTCATCTTTGCAATATCATTTATTGTAATTTTTTTCCACGCCATAATACATTACCTTTTTCTTGTTATTATATTTTATATATTTTCTATAATTTTCAAATCTCTCTTAAATTCTTCTTCTATTTTTACATTTTCTTCATTTGGATAACAATAAGAAAGCATAGTTTGTTTTTGAGCTTCTAGCATTGTTTTAAATAAAGGAATAATATTATCATTATCATAATATTCAACTAACTCATCAGCTATTTTTTCATTTAAAAAATCAACCACAAAAGGTGCATAACCATTTTTTACTAATAACCCATTCATCATAAGTTGTGCAGTTCTTTTATTTCCATCTCCAAAAAATTGATATTTAAACAACTTTAAAGCTAATTCGATATATTTTAGACCATTATTTTGCTCTTCTTTTTCATACCAAGATTTTAAATTATCAAATTCAAACTCAATTTGAAATGGATTTGTTCCCGTATGTTTTGCACCGCCTATTTTAATATTCCCTTTTCTAAATCCACCTAAATTATCAAAGTTGCTATTTCTAGCTGCTAGCATGTTTATAGAAAATAGATTATTTTTATTAAATTCCATAACATCTGCATCTAGTAAATTTAAGACATAATTAACACCTCGCTGAATATCTTTTACTAGCATTACATCACTAGGTCTTGCATCTACATTTCTATTATTAATAGTAGCTAACGTTTGACTAAACGTCATTTTCGACCCTTCTCCTTTAGCTAATATAAAGATGGTGTTCTCATATTCTTTATTTAAAATATATAATGCTCTTTTTTTATCTATTTTATACACATTTACACCTTTCTTTCAAATAAAAACAAATACTTTAGTATAATAAATAATACTTCATAATTAATGAAAAAGCAATATAGTCGCTAAAAAAACAATTCTAATTATTCCTTCAAATAATATATAAAATATGTAAGTTTAGAATTTGGGAAAAATATAAGAATTGGTATAACTTTTTCCAAAACAAAAAAGCTTAAAACCTTAATATATGATGAGCTAGACTTTCGTTTTTATTGTTTTTTTTTAAAAAATTTCTAGTATTTATTTCATCTATATTTCTTTTAGAATAAATTAGTCTACGAACTTCCATAGTATTTTCCATAACTACATAGAAAATATAAAAATTTTTAACTTTAATTCTACCTTACATGAATGATATGGCTCAAATGGAAGTGGCATTTCCAATCTTTTATTAATAGCTAATTTGATATCACCAATAAGTTTATATGCTTCTCTTTGATTTTTAAGCATACTAGATTATATTTTTTCTTTTCCATCTATTTTTCTACTTCATTACTAATGTACGGTTTTACTTATCATATTCATAAATACCTTTAAATACTAAATATCCTACATATGCACCACCATCAATATGTCCCACTGTTTTTTCTCCATGATATTTTGCACGACCTTGATTAGATATCATATTTTTAGTTTCTTGCATACCACTTTTTGCTACTTCAAATGCTTTTTCTTTATCACAAGTTTCAAATAAAACATTTATTGCAGGTTCTAAACTATCAAATATAGTTTTATCTCCTATTTTAGTATCTAACTTTGTTTTTAAATGCTCTAACCCTGCTTTTAGAGATAAAATATACTCTTCTTTTGTAGGACTTATATTTCCTTTTAAATTTTTTGCCATACCCATTAAAAACATAGAAATTATAGTTCCTAACGATGATGGTGCAGCTTCATTAAATACTACACTTAAATTTTTAAATAATTTACCTTTATCTTCAATTCTATTTTTTTCTACATATTCACTTATTGCCATAAATCCACTATCCATAGATAACCTTAAATCACCATCTCCAAATTTTTGATCTATTTCAATAAGGTATTCCTTGTTAACATGTATATTTTTATGAATACATTCAAATATTTTAAAAATTTTAATACAATAATTTATTGTAGTTTACAAATTATTTCATTCTTTTTTGAAAATTTTTAGACATTTATTGATTTATACCTATATTACACAATCCTAAAAATTAGCAGTAAATTTTATTGTAATTCATAATATTTTTAGATATAATAATCATACAAAATAAAAAAAGAGGTAATATGGAAACAATATATTTAACAGATTATGTAGAAAATAAGGTACTGTAAAATAAGATATGAAAAAAACAGTATTTAATTAAGAACAATGATAATAGAATAAAAAAAAGAAAGTAAACAAAAATAGCAACTATTAAAGTTAGTATAAACA
>CABURZ010000055.1 GCA_902494065.1 uncultured Sneathia sp.
AAGATGTAAAATAGAGTAAGTTAGTCTTGATTTTACTAGGCGAAATGATACAATATAGATGAGAAAGAATCTCAGGAGATGCAAGAACTCTTCGTCCTTAGGCAGTTATTATGATTGACCGTGTAATCAGAGGTTAGAAATTTAGGTTACGCAGCGAAACTTGTTACCGTTGTAGTTAATCGGTAGACCAAAGCATAGGTGAGATTGGTATCCAGTGTATATGTTAAAACTATACACAAGACTAAATTATATAATGTAGTTTGGTCTTTTTTTATATAAAAAATAAGAGGGAATAGGTATAGAACCTGATATATGGTTAGATCCTAATGATGAAAAGTTTATTGAAAAAAATGCAGAAAATAACTGAAAAAATTTTTCAAAAATTAAATCTTGAATTTGCTACATATATGAATAATACAAAGTTTAGAACTGATTAATGTATATTGACGGTAATAGATATTAGATGTACTCTTTTAATGAGAGGAAGTGAAAAGTATGTACGGTATTAGATGGCACTCAATCATATATGTAGTATTTGGTGTTATATTTCCGCTTTTGATAGTATCGTTTAAGAATAATAAAAAAATAGCAAGAGGACTTTTTTATACATGGTTATTATGTATTCCTATTTATGTGGAAATTGTTATAGTGTTATTTATGATGGGTAAAATAGTATAATCATGTTTTACACAAACGATTATTTTACATTAATTTATCTATAATTGTAATATATGTATTTATACATATTGTAGTGTTGGTTATAAATAAAAATGAGGAATGGAGAAAATGAAATTTGGATTATAACTTCAAATATTTAAGTTGTAAATGATACTAATTCAGTTATTATTGAGATTTTGTTACTTATAGTAGAAAAATTAAATAGTTTTTTTATGAAAAAAATTTAGTTATTTTTATTTTCTATTGACAATTCTAATTTTCAAGGTAAACTTTAATAGAAAATTATTTACTTACGTATTATAGAACGGTTTATATTCAACGCCGAGCTTTTGGCGTGTAATATGAACCATTTTTTTATAGGAGAGAAAATGTTAAAAGAAATAATAAAAGATAAAAATTATGCATTCTATAATGAAGCAACGTCTTGGGAAGATGCGATTAATAAATCTTGTAGTGCATTAGTAGAAAATGGGATTGTTAGTAATGAGTATAGTTCTGAAATAATTGAATGCGTTAGAAAATATGGAGCATATATAGTTATAGAACCAGGGATTGCTATGCCACATTCAACAGAACAAGGTAAAAATGTTTTTAGTACTAAAATTGCATTTACAAAATTTAGTAAACCAGTCAAATTTGATGAAGAAAATGAAGCTACAATGTTTTTTACACTAGCTTCAAAAGATCCAGAAATACATGTGGAAAATATACAAAAATTGATGGAAGTTTTATTAAACGATGAATTAAAAGAAGAATTATTTAAAATAAATAATATAGAGCAGTTAAAGAAATTATCTGAAAAATATGATATATAGTGGAGGTATATATGGAATTTGTAGTCTTAATTTGGGAATTTTTCCTACAAAATATTTTAACTAAGCCAGCCTTTTTTATAGGTTTAATGGTGTTACTTGGGTATCTATTATTAAGAAAACCTTGGTATGAAATTTTAAGCGGTACATTAAAAGCTATTATCGGTTACTTTATTTTATCAGTTGGTTCTGGGGGATTAGTTAAGAATTTTAGACCTATTTTGGTTGGACTAAAAGAAAAATATGATCTAAAAGCTGTTGTTATAGATCCATATTTTGGTCAAAATGCCGTTGAAGCAGGGGTTAATGAAGTATTTGGTAAAGGATTTTCTGGAGTAGTATTACTTCTAGCTATAGCCTTTATAACTAATCTTGTCCTTGTAAGATTGTCTAAAATAACAAAATTAAGATCAGTATTTACTACAGGTCATGTTCAATTACAACAAGCAGCAACTGCTTATTGGTTAATACTATTTGCACTACCTGGTTTAATTACAAATGATATTAAATTATTAATAGTAATGGCAGTTCTATTAGGACTATATTGGGCTGTTGGATCTAACTTACTTGTTAAATATTCACAAGAATTAACAGATGGTGCAGGATTTACAATTGCTCACCAACAAATGTTTGGTGTTGCTCTATTTACATATTTAGCAGAAAAAATGGCAAAAGCAGATAAAAAAGCTGGAAGACAAGGAAGTAAGAAAATTGAAGATATTAACTTACCTGGATTTATGTCAATCTTTAATGATAACATGGTTTCAACAGGTGTACTAATGTTGATATTCTTTGGAGCAATTTTAACTATTTTAGGTAAACCATTCCTAGTAGAACATAAATTCTTAAAAGAAAATGCAAACTTCTTCTTCTATATTTTAGAAACTTGTTTACACTTTGCAGTATATCTTGCAATATTACAATTAGGTGTTAGAACATTTATAGCAGAACTTACTCAATCATTTAAAGGTATATCGGATAAATTGTTACCAGGTGCAGTACCAGGTGTTGATTGTGCTATATCATATAACTTTGGATCACCTAACGCAATTACAATAGGGTTCTTAAGTGGTGCAGTAGGACAATTTGTTGCAATAATTACATTAATTTTATTAAAATCACCTGTGTTAATAGTAGCAGGATTCGTGCCAGTATTCTTTGACAATGCGACAATAGGAGTTTATGTAAATAGTAAAGGTGGATTAAAAGCTACATTAATATTCCCATTCTTATCAGGACTTATGCAAGTATTTGGATCAGCATTTATTGCAAGTTTTGTAGGTATGGCAGCTTATGGTGGATATCTTGGAATGTGGGACTGGGCAGTAGTATGGCCTGTATTTACAGTAGTAATGAAGTATTTAAGCTATGTTGGAGTTGCTTTAATAGTAGTAGTATTAGCTTTAATACCACAATTAGAATATATGAAAGACAAAGAAAATTACTTCTTAATTACTGAAGATTATGAAGAATACAAGAAGAGAAAGGGTGAATAATATGACATTTTTAGTATCATGTGCAAATGGAGCAGGGACATCATTAATGATGAAATTAACAGCTGAGAAGGTTATAAAAAGACATAACATACCTTGTACTAAAATACATCATTGCTCATTATCAGAAGGTAAAGGTCAAGCAAAAATGTATGATGTAACATTATGCCCATTAGCGTTTATAAAGGAGTTTAAGCAAGCAATAGATGCTGGTAAAACTGTTATAGGTTTACAAAATCCTATATCAGATAAGGAAATGGAACAAAAATTGAAAGAACATGGAATAATTTAGAATAAAGGGTGGGAATCCACCCTTATTTAAAAAGGAGAGAAAATGAAAATTACAAAAAAAGTTTTAGATCATTTAACTAAGTGCTATTGTATAGCAAATATTACATACAATAATGAGCATCATATAGTAGTTGCGGCTGAAAAACAAGATGAATGCTATATATATAATCATAATTTAGAAAGAAAAGGTGTCATTTGGGATTCAGTTGGAGGAACTATGAGTATAGCACCATTAGAAAATACCAATGGTGAATTTTTGGCAACAAGACAATTTTATTCTCCTAATGACTCTAAAGATGCTAAAATAGTATATGTTTATTCTGATGGGGAATATAATTTTAATTTGAGAGAAATAGCTATTGTTCCTTTTGCACATAGGTTTGATATATTAAAAGGTGAAGATGGTACAAAATATCTTTTAGTTTGTGCATTAAAAACAGGTCATGAATACAAAGATGACTGGAGTAAACCTGGGAAAACATATTTTACAGTTTTGCCAGAAGATTTGAAAAATTGCCCCGTTATTCATGAAGAAGATTGTACTGTTATACAAGAGGATATGCTAAAAAATCATGGATATTACAAACATGTTGAAAATGGTGTAGAAAAAGGGATTGTTTCTTGTGATAGTGGTGTTTATCTATATACTCCTCCTAAGAAAAAAGGAGACGATTGGACGGTTGAAAAATTAATAAAAGATCCAGCTAGTGATGCAACATTAATAGATTTAGATAATGATGGAGTAGAGGAATTAGTTGTAATATCACCATTTCATGGTCATAAATTAAGAGTATACAAAAAGAATAAAGGAGTCTTTACTTTAGAAAAAGAATTTAGTGAAGATATGATGTTTTTACATGCAATATGGTCTGGTAAATTATGTGGAGAAAAAGTAGTTGTACTAGGTCATAGAAGAGATGAAATGAGAACTATAATACTTCGTTATAGAAATGGAGAATACTTATATGATATAATAGATGAGGGAGTTGGAGCAGCTAATGTAAACTATTTTGTAAAAGATGGCAAGGAGTATATTATAGCTGCAAATCGTGAAATAGATGAAATTGCTTTATATATTGTAGAATAGGAGTGAAATGTTCATTGATAATGTTACATATGATTTAATAACTGTATTTGTTAATTCAAAAAAACATTTAACTGTAAAAGTTTTATCTGAGAAAATAGGTAAGAGTAGAAGAATAGTGTATTATGTTATAGAAAAACTGAATATAGAATTAGGAAAGAATAATATAGAACCTATAATCAATAAAGCTAGAGTTGGGATTTTATTAAATGCTGATCAAAAAGGTTTTTTAAAAAATTTAATAAAAGATGTAGATTACATTTTAAGTTCTGATGAAAGAAAGTTAGCTATGAGTCTATATATTTCTACTTATCCTAAAAAACACACTGTTGAATCATTGGTAGATACCTTTTTGGTTACTAAAAATACTATAATTTTTGATATAAATGAAATAAAAAAGGATGTAAAAAAATTTAATAAAAACTTGAATATACATAGCGGACGTAAAGGTGGGTATATATTAGTCGGTGAAGAATTGGTAGAAATACAATATGTATATTCGGTATTAAAACAAATTTTTAATTCAAAAAACTCTAAATTTATTCAATTTATACTTAAGTTATATGAAAATGTAAGTGTCATATTTACAGATTATTTTATTACAGAATTAGTTGATAAAATATTGGATTTTGAAGAAAAGTTAGGAAAGAAAATAGCACCAAAGGAATTAAATAATTTTATATTTTCATTTCCTTATCTATATCTTTTTGCAATACAAACATCTAAACCTAATTTTTCAGAAAATTTAGAAAAACTTAAGAGTAGATTAGAGTATAGGTTATTACAAGGGTTATTTATTAATTTGAATTTAGAGTATAATGAAAAAATTTTGACTTTATTTACACTTATACTACTTTGTACAGGTAAAACAATTGATGTACATAGTGCGAGTAAAGATTATACAGAACAAATAAATTTGGCAAATAAATTATTTAGTGAATTTGAGCAAGATATAGATAAGCAGTTATATTCTAAAACTGATCTTATAAACGACATAGTAATGTATTTAAAAGTTGTAGCTATTAGAAATGAATATAATATAGTATCAGAAGATGTAGATGTTGAAATAGTTAAAAAGAATTATTTGTATATATACAGTAAAATAAAAAAAGTAGTATCAGCTGAAAACGCAAATTTGACACGTGAAAATATAGCTTTAATTACTATGATTTTTGCAAGAGCTAAAAAAATTCAAAAATTTAATTTGCTATTAGTTACAGATGAGGGGTCTATTACTAGGAATTTAATTAAGTCTAGATTACTTTCTAACATACGTAATTTAGAAGTTTATACTATAAGAAAATCTAAATTAAGCGACATTGACTTATCGAAGATAGATTTAATTGTTTCAACAGAACATTTGGAAATAAAAAGAGAAGTTA
>CABURZ010000056.1 GCA_902494065.1 uncultured Sneathia sp.
GTAACTGTTGCACTGATATCTTCTTCTAATAAAATATCATATGCTTTTAGTGCTTCATTCACCATTAAACCATTTGCTATTATACATACGTCTGTTCCTTTTCTTAAAACTTTAGCTTTTCCTATTTCAAATTTTT
This sequence comes from uncultured Sneathia sp., assembly GCA_902494065.1. Taxonomy (GTDB): domain Bacteria; phylum Fusobacteriota; class Fusobacteriia; order Fusobacteriales; family Leptotrichiaceae; genus Sneathia. Next base: position 137 of record CABURZ010000056.1, read on the forward strand.
CATTTTTGTTATATATTGTAGGAACTTCTTTTCTAGTTAATCTTATCCAATAAAATTTATCATTTTTTTCGTATACTTCATCTAATATACTATTTAGTACATATTCATCTGTCGGCTCTAAAACTACACTATTATTAATTCCTCTAATAATCCCCATATCCTCAAATGACATATGTGTCCCACCATTGTATACAGCTTGTACTCCTGCATCACTTGCTAAAACTACAAAAGGTGCGTTTTGATATATACTTAAAAACAATTGATCTAAGCAACGTCTACTTGCAAAAGCTGTAAAAGTATGTACAAACGGCTTCATTCCCGCTATTTTAAGTCCAGCTGCACATGACATCTCTTGGGCTTCCATTATACCACAATTTATTACTCTATCAGGATATTTTTCCAATAAACAAGCACTTCCCAAAGAGCCCATTAAGTCAGCATCTAATAGAACTACTTTTTCATCTTCAGATAAAAATTTATCTAATTTATTAACACATAGTTTTCTTAATTCTGCCATTACATTAACTCCTTTTCTAACTTGTTTATAACTTTTTCTATTTCTAATTTTGTATTTTCATCTGGTCTTATGTGATGATTGCTATACATATTTTCTATAAATTCTACTCCCTGACCTTTTTTTGTATCTAATACAATAAATTTTGGTTTATCTGTTTTTTTTATTAAAGCTTCTTTTATTTTATATATATTGCTTCCATCAACTGTAATACTATCAAATCCAAATGCTCTTGCTTTTTCTTCAAAAGATAACGGCTTACAAATATCTTCTAAATATCCGTCTAATTGTTTTTTGTTATAATCCAGCATTATAACTAGATTATCTAAGTTGTTATGAATGATAAAGCTCATAGCTTCCCAAACTTGACCTTCTTGAGATTCTCCATCTCCTATTATACAAAAAACCTTATTATCTTTTTTTTGTATTTTTAGAGCTTTTGCTATCCCTGTCGCAATCGATATACCTTGACCTAAAGAGCCTGTTGTTACATCTACTCCTAAAGTTTTAAGTCTATCTGGATGACTTGGTAGATTAGTTCCATTTTTATTTAAAGTATACAGTTCTTTTTTATCAAAAAATCCCATAAGTGCTAATGTTGAATATAAGGCAGGACCTGCATGCCCTTTTGATAGTACAAAATAATCTCTACATTGAAAATTTGGATCTTTAGGATCAAATTTCATTACCTCATTATATAGAACAGCTAATGTTTCTACTACTGATAAACTACCACCATAATGTCCAAAGCCTAAATTATTAAGCATTTTTAAAACGTTTAACCGTATTTCTTTTACTAATATTTCTGTCGTCATTCTTTATTTTTCCTCTTTCTTGAATAAACTTGTAGACAAAATCGCAATTACTATTACAACAACCACTACTGTTATTATAATAGGTGTTAATGATTTTGCTGCATACCCCAACACTATCCCTAATGCTGCAAAATCTGCATCTGAGAATGTTGTATTTGCATATCCTAAATTTGTTAATAAAGGAAATAATATTGCTGGTAAAAATGTTAATAATAATCCATTAAAGAACGCTCCTATCATAGCTCCACGTCTACCACCTGTTGCATTACCAAATACTCCTGAAGTTGCTCCGCAGAAGAAATGTGGTACGACACCAGGTAATATTAATACCATTTTTAGTGAACCTAGTATAAATAATCCTACTACACCACCTATAAAACTAAATATGAAACCTATTAAAACTGCATTAGGTGCATATGGAAATACTACTGGACAATCTAATGCTGGTTTTGCATTAGGAACTAATTTTTCAGAAATTCCTGTAAATGCTGGTATTATTTCATTTAATATTAATCTTACACCTTGTAGTACTATATATACTCCACCTGCAAATGATATCGCATTAATTATTGAGAATATTATGTAATTATCTCCATTTGATAAAGTTTCTACAAATTCTCTTCCAGCTAATACTGCAAGTATTACATAAATAGCTATCATAGTTAATGAAATTGAAATTGAACTATCTCTTAAAAAACTTAAATTCTTAGGTAATTGCATTTCTTCAGTAGATTTTGAATTTTTACCAACTAATTTACCTATAAATCCTGAAAGTACATATCCTAGTGTACTAAAATGTGCAAATGCAACTGAATCATCTCCAGTAATTTTTTTCATAAAAGGTTGAGCCATTGCAGGGAATATTACCATACAAATTCCTAAAATTAACGCTCCTACAATTACTAATAATGCTCCTTCAAAATGTGCTATTTGTAACATAATAGCTATCATACATGCCATATATAGAGTATGGTGTCCTGTTAAAAATATATACTTCAATTTTGAAAAACGTGCAATTAAAATATTAACTAACATTCCTAATGCCATTATAAGAGCAGTAGTAGTACCAAAATCTTTTAGTGCTAATGAAATTATTGCTTCATTATTAGGTACAACTCCTTGAATATTAAATGCCTTTTCAAACATCATACCAAGTGGTTGCAATGATGAAACTATTAATCCAGCTCCTCCACCTAAAACAAGAAATCCTAAAATTGTTTTTATTGTTCCTTTTATAATATCACTCAAAGGCTTTTTTTGTAATAATAAACCTATCATTGCAAGTAAACCTACAAGAATTGATGGCACTTTTAGTATATCAACTACTAATTTTAATAATCCTAACATACTATCCTCCTACTTTAATCTTTCTACTAATTTTTCTTCTAATTCTTTTTTACTAATAATACTATTAAGTATAATTATTCTTTCTTTTTCAATAGGCGAACTTTCTGCTATATCTCTTCCCATAACAAATAAGTCTGCACTATCTTTTGTAACACTTGCTAAATCAGAATGATTTACCTCTGCTACTAAATTGTGTTCTACTAAAACTTTTTTTATGTTCATCTCAAGCATAAAACTTGTACCAAGTCCAGAACCACAAACTGCTAATATTTTCATATCAATATACCTCCTATTTCATTTACATCTCTACATTCGATTAACCTATTTTTCATATTTTCATCTTGTAATAAATTCATGATTTTCTGCAATATATCTATATGCTTACTTGCATCTATTGAAGCTAGCGTAAAAATCAAATATACTTTTTGTTTTCCAAACATAATCCCTTTGTTTATTTTCAAAAATGACACACCCATTTTTTTTACTCCATCTTCTGGTCTTGCATGAGGCATTGCAACATATTCATCAATCACAATATAGAAACCTATTTTTTTTATATTTTCTATTATCTTTTCTACATATTTTTCTTCTATATATCCTTTTTTTAATAAAGGCTCACATGAAATCCTTATAGCATGTTCCCATGTATCAACATAATCTAATATTTGTATATTTTCTATTTCAAACATTTTAATCCCTCTCTTTTATGTAAGTTATAAATTCATCATATTTATCTATTTTTGCTATTTCTTTTAAAAATGTAGGATTTAAGACTAAATCATAAAATTCATTTAAAAACATTATGTGATCTTGCTTATTTATGCTTGAAAAAACAAATAATACATTAGCATACTTTTCTTTTGAAAAATATACAGGCTCTTTTAAAATTAAAAATGATATATCTGTTTTCAATACCTTACTAGTAATATTTGCATGCGGAATTGAAATTCCATTTTCTATAACTATATATGGTCCTAAATTTTCAATATTCTCTATCATTGCACTTGTATATTCTTTTTTTGTAGCTCCTAATTTTTCCAAATTTCTTCCTAATATTAAAATAGCTTCTTTCCAATCTTTAACCTTTTTTCTAAAAATTACCCTTGAATTAGTTAATGTATTCAATAAATTAGTATATTTAAATCCTGAAGTATAAAAAACATTTGCATATTTATTTAAAAGATATTTTGTCAATTCTTTTTCATTTAAGTTTTGAATTTCTTTAACAAAACTATCAACTAATATACTATTTTTCTTTTTCTCAATACCCATTAAATATAGCTTTTTATAATCTTCTAATTTTAGCTGTGGATTAATTTTTATAGCTCCCTCACAATCTATATCAACTGTTGTTAATACATAATCAACATTCTTTGATTCAATAACTTCTGAATTAAACATGTGTATAGGAAGTATATCTACAATATCTATATTAAATTCTTCTTTCAAATTGTATTCTAAAACTTTAGAGCTACCATAACCCATACCACAAACAAGTATTACTCTTTTTCTTGTAGATACATTCATTCTTTCAATAGAAGCATTAATATGAAAACATAAAAGTGTAATTTCTTCATTTGGAAACTTAATATCATATTGTTTTTCAAATTCACAAACTTCTTCTTCTATTACATGAAAAAGTTTATCTGTTTTATAGAAAAAATCCTTGTACTGTTCTTGATCTATAGATATATTACGTTTTAACCTATATATACACACCTTTATATGACTTAACAAAAAATCTCTTAATATCTCATCTTTGGTTAAATCTTTTCCTATTCTTTTACTTACTCGTTTTATAAATTTCATGACTAAATAATTTTCATTTATCCATGAATCAATATTGTCTGTTAAAGCAACACCAACAAATAGGTCGACTAATTGATTTACATACTTAATATCACTAAAATATTTTCTAAGTAACTTTTCAATAATCACACTTTCGTTAGAATTGACAAAATTATTTGTTACATTCAAACTATTAACATCAGAAGTCAATAGACAGTAACTATATGATAAAACTTGTAAATATGTATAATTTTCAAGATTAAGCTTTATAGAACCATTTAGATGAACTATAAATTTTTTAATTTTTTCTAATAAGTTTTCATCTAATACACCTTGTATATATGGATGAAACGTTTCATCTTTTAATACATCAAATAATATTTTTGATTTTTCTATATTAGACTTTTCTAAGTAATATCCCCTAAGTCTTTTGTATGAAAAATTTTCTTTTGTTTCAAACATATATGTTTTAACTGTATTTCTTGAAATATCAAGTAATTCAGATATTTTAGAAATGTTAACACCCATTTTATTAAATGTTGCATAAAAACATATAACTTTTTGCTTATTTTCTCTGCTTAACTCATAAATATCTGTATTATTTAATAGCTTTTTAATAGATTCCTTATCAAAATTTAATAAAGAATTATTTATTATTATTTTCTTTTCTCCGTTTTTCAATAAATAGTAATTTATATCTTTCAAATAATACTGCAACTGCCTTAGTGAAATATTAAATAGTTCCAAAATATATTCTAGTGACATAGCATTATCTTTACACGCATACATAATTTTTAATAAAGCTATGATTTTTTCATTCAACATATCATTCCTCTTTCTTATTATTAAGTATAACTTTACTAAATTTAAAAACAACTTTCAAATTCTTTCATAATTTTTTTAAAAATTTACCAGTAAAAAAATCTCCTAAAAAAATTTAGGAGATAGATATTTTTCACTAAAAATTTGTGGCCAATTGACCACTTTTTTTAGCGATATGATTTTTATAAAAAAAAAAAAAAAAAAA
>CABURZ010000057.1 GCA_902494065.1 uncultured Sneathia sp.
ACTACAATAGCTAGAATATTTGCAAAAGGGCTTAACTGTTTTACAAATGGAATATCATCTAAGCCATGTCTTGATTGTGATAGTTGTATTTCTATTACAAATGGTAGTAATTTAGATGTAATAGAAATTGATGCTGCATCAAATAGAGGTATAGATGAAATACGTGCATTAAAAGAAAATATTAACTATAACCCTGTAAGATGTAGAAAAAAAGTATATATTATAGACGAAATACATATGCTTACAAATGAAGCTTTTAATGCATTATTAAAGACACTAGAAGAACCTCCTGCATATGCGGTTTTCATACTTGCAACAACTGAAATAAATAAGTTACCTGATACAATTATTTCACGTTGCATTTGCTATAATTTTAAAACATTATCTAGTGAAGAAGAGATTAATTTATTAAAATCATGTTGTAATAATGAAAAAGTTGATATAGATGAAGATAGCTTGGAGTTAATTTATAAAAAATCTGGAGGAAGTGCAAGAGATGCATTTTCTATATTAGAGCAAGTTATCTCATCAAATTATAATGAAAAAATAACAAGTGAACTAGTAAGAAAATCTCTAGGTATGGTGTCGATAGAATATTTTGAAAAGTTTAATAAATTAATTCTAGATAAAAAACAAGAAGAATTAATTAATTTTATAGATAATTTGTATAAAAATGCAATACAAATAGAAGTGTTTTTAAAAGACTTTTGTGATTACTTGAAAACTTATGAAAAAGATATAGAATATTCAAGTAAGATAATATTTAATATATATGATGCATTATATAAATTTAAAAATGAAGATGATATAAGAATTATTTCATACATTTTGATATATAATATACTAAGTGACAATACAAAAACTATAAGTATAAAAAATAATATACAAAACAATATAGAATTTGATTATAAGAAATTTTTAGAAATGTTAAAAGAAAATGAATTTTTAATATATCACTCTGTTTTATCAGAATACAACTTTATTGAAGTAAAAAATGCAAGTATATATTTAAAACAAACTACAAATAGACAATATACGAAAGCTATGTTAGAAAATGATGCAAATAGACGTGCCATAGAAGAACAAGTATATGAAATGTTAGGTGTACGATATACAATAGAAATTGTAGATAAAAAATACATAACAAATTTTGATGGCTTCGAAGATAAAGTTAGAAGTTTATTTGAAGCAGAAAAGTTATAGAAAGGACAAAATATGAAAATAAAGGTTATACTACTTGAAACAATTAAAGGTGTAGGTAAAAAAGATGAAATTGTCGAAGTAAAAGATGGTTACGCAAATAATTTTTTATTCCCTTCAAAAAAAGGAATACCTGCAACAACTGAAAATTTAAATAAATTAAAACAAAAAGATGAAAAGAAAATAAAAGATGAAAAAAAAGAATTAGATCATGCAATAAAAACTAAGGAAATGATAGATGGTAAAACTATAACATTATCTGTAAAATCAGGTGAAAACGGAAAAGTATTTGGTTCTATAGGAGCAAAAGAAATAATTAATGAAATAAAAAAAGAATTAAATTATGATGTTGATAAAAAACAAATGCCAGGAGATGTTAGAATTAAAGATCTTGGTATACATAAATTAGTTTTAAAATTGCATAAAGATGTAAAAGCAGAATTAAAAATTAATGTAGTAGGTGTTTAAGTTGGAAGAAAAAGATAATATTGAATTAATTGAAGAAGCTGTACTAGGTATGATGATATCAAATAGTGATAGCATAATGTCGGTAATAGAAAAACTAAATCCTGAAGATTTTACAAGAAAAATATATGGTGATGTTTTTCAAATTATGTGCAGTCTATATTCTGAATATACATCATTTGACGAGCTAATTCTTGAAAAAGAATTAGAAAAAAATGGAAAATTAAAAGCTTTTGGTGGTAGAGAAAAAATAGTAAGTTTAGTTGAAAATGCACCTATAGCTACTAATCTTGAAGCTTATGTAGATATTTTAAAAGATAAATCTATAAAAATAAAATTAAAGGAATCTTGTGATGACATAGTTAGCGAGATAAATAGAAATTATAAGGATTCAAAGGAGTTACTTGATTTAGCACAAGCAAAAATTTTTTCTATTGAGTCTGATAAGTCACGTGACCCTATAGTAAGTATAAAATCACTAGGTGAACAAAGAAGAAAAAAAATAATTGCTTTAAGTGAAACAGGAGATAAAAGTGTATTAGGTGTTCCCACATTATTTAATAAATATGATATTATGACAGGTGGATTACATGGTTCAGATTTAATAATTTTAGCTGCAAGACCTTCAGTTGGTAAAACAGCTTTTGCAATTAATTTAGCTGTAAATGTTGCAAAACAAAAAAAATCTGTATTATTTTTCTCACTTGAAATGGGGAATGAACAATTATATAATAGAATACTTGCAATTTGTTCAAAATTATCTGCAAAAAAAATTAAAGAGAATAATTTAAATCAAGAAGAATTAGTAATAAGTAATGCAACTGAAGAAAAAATAAAAAATTATCCTTTGTATATTTCTGGAGATGCAACTTTAACTGTTCTTGATATTAAAAATTATGCAAGAAAATTTAAGATGAATAATAGTCTTGATTTTATAGTTATTGATTATTTACAATTAATTACTACTACATCTCAAAATAAGCAACGTGAGCAACAGGTTTCTGAAATATCTAGATCTTTAAAGTTACTTGCAAAAGAATTAGATGTACCTATTTTAGCGTTATCACAATTATCTAGAAGCGTTGAAAGTAGATCGGATAAACGTCCTATGTTATCTGATTTAAGAGAATCAGGTGCCATAGAACAAGATGCTGACCAAGTAATATTTTTGCATAGAGAAGACTATTATGATAAAGAAGAAAAAAGAAGTTCTGATAATAATGCCATACAAAAGGTAGAAGTTATTATAGGAAAACATAGAAATGGTTCAACTGGAACAATAGAATTAAGCTTTGATCTTAGTTGTCAAAGATTTGGAAATGAAATATATACTCAAGGAGGTAAAGATTGAAAAAAGTAGAGCTACTTTCACCTGCAGGTAATATGGAGAAATTAAAGGAAGCTATACATTTTGGTGCAGATGCTTGTTATATAGGTGGAGGAGCATTTAACTTAAGAGGAATGTCAGCTAATTTTAGAAATAAAGAATTAGAAGAAGCGGTAAAATACGCACATAGTATGGGTAAAAAAATATATGTTACATTAAATATATTTGCACATAATAAAGATATAGATTATATGCCGCGATTTGTAAAATTTTTAGAAACAGTTAAAGTCGATGGAGTAATTGTTAGTGATTTAGGTGTATTTAGTTTAGTAAAAGAGGTGTCGCCAAGCCTTGAAATACACATTAGTACACAGGCTAATTCTATTAATTGGGCTACTGTTAAAGCGTGGCGTGATATGGGAGCAACTCGTGTAATACTTGCAAGAGAAATGACACTAAAAGAAATACGTGAAATTAAAGATAGAGTACCTGATATACAAATTGAAGTATTTATTCACGGAGCTATGTGTATGGCATATTCAGGTAGATGTCTATTAAGTAATTATTTTACTAATAGAGATGCTAATCGTGGAGTTTGTGCTCAAGACTGCAGATGGAAATACAAGGTAGTTGCTGAAGATCATGAGGATAAAGGTGCTCATGATATAATTGAAGATAGTGAAGGTACATATATATTTAATGCAAAAGATTTATGTACTATTGAATTTATTGATCAAATAATAGAAGCAGGAGTTGATTCATTAAAAATAGAAGGACGTATGAAAAGTATTTATTATAATGCAACAGTTACTAAACAATATAGAGCAGCTATTGATAAATATTATAGTGGGAACTATGAATATGATCCAAAATGGAAATATGAACTACAAACTATAAGTCATAGATTATATTCAAAAGGATTTTTCTTTGGAAAAACTAATGAAGAAGATCAAAATTATGATACTAACGTTTCATATAGTCAAACATATCAATTAGTTGCAAATGTATTAGAAGATTTAGGAAATAATTCATATAAAATCTATGTAAGAAATAAGATGGATGCTACTAAAATTGAATTAGAATTAATAAGACCAAATGTTGATCCTATTAAATTTAAAGTTGATGGATTCATAGATACAAAAAATGATGAATTTACTACAATAGTAAATCCAAATACTATTGCTGTTATAAAAACAGAAGTTAATATGGGTGAATTTGACTTATTAAGGGTAAAATTACCTGTTGGTGAAGCCGAATCAGATATTGACACTGAAAATATTTAGAGGTAATAATATGAGTGAAAAAATATTAATTGTTGAAGATGATGAAAAAATTTCAAGATTAATTGAAATGGAATTGAAATTTGAAGGATTTGAAGTAGAAAAAGCGTTTGATGGTAGAGATGGATTAAACAAAGCTACAACAGAAAAGGCAGATTTAATCATACTAGATTTAATGTTACCAAAAATGAATGGTATAGAAGTTTGTAAAAGAATAAGAGAGCACTCTCAAATTCCTATTATTATTCTTACAGCAAAAGATGGTGTTACAGATAAAGTAATAGGTCTAGATTATGGAGCCGATGATTATATGACTAAGCCTTTTTCAAATGAAGAACTTATTGCAAGAATCAGGGCACTTTTAAGACGGACAAAAGCTAAAACTAAACTTGATGTTTTTGAGTTTGAGGATTTAAAAATTGATTACAATGCCTACGAAGTTTATAGAGGAGGCCAATTAATAACATTATCAAAAAAAGAATTTGACCTTTTAGACTGTTTGGTCTTAAACAAAGGTATAGTACTTTCAAGAGATAAAATATTACAAGAAGTTTGGGGGTATGAGTATATAGGAAATGATAATATACTGGATCTATACATAAAATACGTAAGAGATAAAATTGATAAAGATCATAAAAGAAAATTTATTCAAACTGTTAGAGGCGTGGGGTTTGTGTTTAAATGACTACAAAGTTAAAATTAAAATTAGCAGATAGAATAAAATATTCATTTGTATTTATCTTTTTAATTATAATGTTTTTTGGAGGTTTTTTTGTAATAAATTTTCTAAACTTTCAAAATATTTCTAACAATAAATATGCATATGAAAAAAAAATGGTAGAAATAAATGAATTTTTAAATAAAATTTCAAATTTTGCTAATAAATATAAAAGTATTACGTTGGAGTTTAATCCAAAAATTGAAAATCAAGAAATTGTTTATTCTAAGCCATTTGAGCCTAGTAAT
>CABURZ010000058.1 GCA_902494065.1 uncultured Sneathia sp.
ATACACTTTCATATCCTATTTTTGTTGTAATTAGGTATATTAAGCACCAGAACAATAGAATGAAAAATCCAGGTATCATGGCACTGAATGCTTTTCCAACAGCAGGTGGAACACTTTCAGGCATTTTAATAATTATATTTTTCTTAACAAACCAAGTAAATATTTCAGCAGTAACAAGACCAACTATAATAGCTACAAATATTCCTTTACTTCCAAGTAAACCTAAAGGTAGACCACTACCGCTATTTTTTAGTTGTAGACTAGGGATTAATATCATATATGCTGATAATGATAGAACACCTGCTGAAATCCCATCTGTTTCATTTTTTTCTGCTAGTACACGAGCAACCCCAAAACTTGATACTAATCCTATTATCCCAAATGATCCACTAACAATTTTATTTGCCCAAGGACCTATGCCTGTAGAAGCCATAACACTAGGCCAAAAACTAAATGGTAAATTAGTTAGGATAATAAACATAGAGCCAGCTAATGTAAGTGGTGAAGATAAAATTAATCCATCACGAATTGCTAGTAAATGTTTTTGAGTGGCAAGTTTGTAACCAATTTTTTCAAATATTTTTACAAAGTTCATAGTTCTCTCTCCTATTTATTCAATAATTCTAATGCACTATTTAATACATTTTTACCGTTCATAGTACCATAATCTATCATATTTATTATCATAGCTTTTTTACCATGAAGGGTTGCTAATTTATTTATTTCATCAAACATATATCTAACTTGTGGACCTATTAGAATACAGTCACAGTTATCAATTTCACTTTCAGTTTTAGAAATAGAAATTGCCCAAATATTAGCCTCTATATTTTGTTCCTCACAGGCTTTTTTCATTTTAGTTACTAATAGACTAGTTGACATTCCAGCTCCACAAGCTAACATAATATTTATCATAAGTATCACTCCTAAAATTCAAATTCAAATCTAGTATATTCTTTTATGTAGTTAAGTAGGAAAAGTTCTTTTTCATCTATACATCCCAGTATATTTATTTTATCTTTATCAAAAGATATATCATCTAATGCTATACCGATTTCTCCTTTGTATTGTCCATAATTATCGTTATAAATGTATACTGTTCCTTTTTTTATTAAATCATTGCTATGAGTATTTCTGTTAGGTATAGAAAGTTCTCTATAATTTATTCTTCCTAAAGATGAGCGTATCATATTTTGTGCTAAATCTCCTCTATTTTTATGACAATTTTTAAGTATAGTTAGTTCATTTTCTGTTATACCTTCTAATTTTTTTAACTTAAACACAACATATGGCTTATATACATCCTTAACTCTTTTTAATTCATCTAAACTTGCAAAAGAGTTAGAGATAATAATATCATCAATTAGCCTTGTTGCAATTAAATGTTTTACTTGAATAGATATATCTAAATCACGATGTATCTCTAAAGTAGGTAGTTTATCATCAACTTTATGTGGTCCATGAGTATTTTTATTTTGTGATGTAACAAATGCAGCTAGTCTTAGGTTATGTCTTTTTGAAATCTTGCTAGTAGTTATAAAGAACTCTTCACTTAAACCAGAGTTTCTAAGTGGGTAAAAGTTATGGCAAGATATTAAATTTTTAATGTTAGGCATTTTAGTAAGTATATTTTCAATATATTTAGTATTTTGACTTGCATTTAGTTCAATTTTTAAATTATATGGATTATATGTTAAATTAGATTCAACATCACCATTAAATACTCCGTCAAGTCTTATACCATCAACACCAAGATTAGCAAAAAAAACCAAATCATTAGGATTGATTTTTAAAATTTTAAAAATATTAGGATTGACATCAACTATAATTTCAAAATTTAGATTTTTTGCAAAATTAATAATATTTCTATTATTTTCAAGAAAATCATTAATTTCATTTTCATCATGAATTAATAAATTTAAAAATATTCTTTTGTATCCTAAATTAAAAGCATCTTCAATATATTTTTTTGTATCAGCTATATTTTCCTTGTAAGGATAAACAGATATACCTAGCATTTATATTCCTCCAATCTAGTATATATTTCAATAAATTCAATAGCTAAATCCTTAGTAACTAGAGCTATAGATAAATGATCTTGTGCATGTATCATTAGTAAATTAAGACTTATATTTTTTTCATCTTTTGCTTCAGTTGTGATTAGATGTGTTTGACTTTCGTGTGCAAAAAGATAATATTTTTCTGACTTATTCAAAAGCTCTTTTGCCTTAGCATAGTCGCGATTTCTCGCAAGTTTTATTGCTTGCATAGCATAAGATCTGGCACTTCCTGAATTTACAATAATTTGCATTGCAATTTCTGTTAATTCATCTTTTGACATGTTCTCCTCCCTTTATATTATTAATTAAATTTAAAAAATTATCATATGTAGGATATTTTAGAATATAGTTGATAAAATTTTTATTATCAGAAATATTTGAAATAATTTGATAAATTTGCTCATTTTCTTGAGAATTATTTAATAACAAAAACATAACTATATTCACTTTCTTATCTATCCATTTTATTGAATGATCTAATATACAAAAACTGACAACATTTACATTATTTACACTTTCAATAGGGTGAGGGATAGCTATATTATCTGAAATTTCAGTCAATCCTAGTTTTTCCCTTTCTAAAATTAACTTTTCAATATTAGTTGGTATATTAGGTACATTCTTTAATTTTTGTGATACCTTATGTATTAATTGTTCTTTTGTTATCTTTTCTTTTATATGAAAAAACAGTGATTTATTAAATACATTTTGAATATACTTATCATTAGTTGATAAAACTTCTTTTATTTTTTCTATTTGTTTATTATTTAAAAAGTAGTCTATTCTATATATAGGTTTATTAACCGAAAAATCAATATCAATTAATGAAAAAATGTAGTCAACATTAGTTAAATCAAATACTTTTAAATCTTTAACTCCGCAAGTATGTATGATATTTAACTGGTTTTCAAAAATCATTTTATACTTATGAACTAAAAATTTAGAAATTCCTCTTCCATTAGGACATACTATTAATATATTTTTTTTACAAATTTTTTCTTCATTTATTCCTATATTAAGTATTACAGCTAAAAATCCAATTTCATCTTCAAATACTACGGAATTATACCTTTTTGCAATAATATCTCCGACAAAAGATGCAATATTATACACAAAAGGAATATTCCTCTTTATATCTTCTAAAATAGGATTAGTTACATTAATTTTAAATCTTAGGCGTATATTAAGTGCAATTAAATGTGTGTATAGTATGTTATATAAATTTACTTTAGAATACAGGTCTATTTTAAATGTTAGATTAATATAGTAATATATGTCATCTATTAATTGCTTTATCTCATGTATATTTTCATCGTGTATAGTAATTGAAGATAAAAAATGCAGAGTTAAAAAATTTATTTCATTATCATGATTTAAAATATTAGGATAGAAACTTTGAATAAAACTTTTTATAACAGCTTTCTTTTCAATGAATATTGTACTATTGTCTAACTTAAATTCACTTATTAGTAAATTTTTGTTAAATCTAAGCAAAGTAATGTAAACTACGGTAATAAAGTTTTGTAAAGCTAAATCTGAAATAGAAATTTTCATTTCATCAAAAAATTTAGTTACATTTGTTGCAATACTATCTATGGTGTTTTTAAATTCATTTGAGAAAATATTTTCATTTAATTTAGTTTCTGTTAAATCTATTAAACAATTTCTTTTACTAAATTCACTACCTATAATTTTTAAACCATAATATGGCTTTCTTTCAATGTATAAGTCATATTTTGAAATTTTTTGTTCAATCTTTTTTAAATCTTGTGTAATAGATTTAGAACCTATAAATATACTTTCACTGATTTTTTCTAATTTAATATATTGGTTGCTGGAAAGTAATAATTCTAAAATATATATACATCGCTCAAAACTATTTTGAGGTATAAAATTTTGTACATTGAATAGATTTTCATTATCTACAGTTCCTACAAGTATATATCCGTATCTAGGCTTAGAAGATATTTTTAAATTTTTATCAGAAAAGTAGGTATTCATTATTTTTATGTATGTTCTACAAGTTTTTTCGGATACATTTATTGTTCTAGCTAATTTTTTAGCTGTATGATATTTTTTATCAGATAAAACTTTATATATTTGTTTAAATTTATTATCCACTATTCCTCCTTTCAATTAAGTATAACGTGATATATATGAAATACAATTACTATATTTACCATATTTAATGTGGTAAGTTTTTTTGGTTAAAAAAGAAAAGTTACGAAAAAATATAGTTTGTATGGGTTGCAAATTAAAATTTACATGAAGCAGTAAATAAAGAAAAAATATAACGAATGTTATTGTATTTGCAAAAATTGACGGGGGGGGGGGGGTTTTTTAAAA
>CABURZ010000059.1 GCA_902494065.1 uncultured Sneathia sp.
ACTTAAAGGATAAAGCATAGTTGCTTTAGATCCAAATGATCCTGATATCCATTCAATTACACCATCTTCATCAACTAAGGCTTTTTTTGTGTTTAAATTGTACATATTTCTAGACCAGTTTTCTATGCTAGAATATCTTAATCTTGCACGTTTTCCTATGTATAATTCAACGGCACCTGCGTGCACAACATTTTTATTATACTTAGGTGCTGAGCATCCTTCTATAAAATGTACATCTGCATCATCTTCAACTATTATTATAGTATGCTCATATTGCCCAGCTTCAGGAGCATTTAATCTAAAGTATGATTGTATAGGCTTTTCTACTTTTACACCCTTTGGAACATATAGAAAAGTTCCACCAGACCAAACTGCAGCATGTAGAGCTGAAAATTTGTGATTATCTACAGGTATTAATTTCATAAAATGTTCCCTTACTATATCTGGATATTTTTTTACAGCTGTTTCTATATCTGTGTAAATAATACCTTTCTCATCTAATTCTTTTTCAAGATTGTGATAAACTACTGATGAATCATATTGAGCTCCAACACCACCTAGTGATTTTTTTTCAGCTTCGGGTATACCTAATCTATCAAAAGTATTCTTTATATACGAAGGTACATCGTCCCAATTATCAGTTTGCGTTGCATCAGGTTCTAGATAATTTGTTATTTCATTCATATCAAGGTCTGATAAATCTGCACTCCATGTGGGCATAGGTTTTTCATTGAAAACTTTTAAACCTTGTAATCTAATATCTAACATCCATTGAGGTTCATTTTTTTTAGCAGAAATTTTTCTTACAACTTCTTCATTAACACCTTTACCAGTTGAATAGGCCGCATGAACTTCATCTTTAATGTCATATACACCACGCTCTATATCAGCAACGTATGTTCTTCTTCTTGGTGTTTCATCTGCCATAAATATCCCTCCTATTTTTTAAATTCTTCAAATCCATTTTCTTCTATATAACTTATTAGTTCCTTACCACCGCTTTTTTTAATTTTACCATCTACTAAAATGTGTACAAAATCAGGTTGTAAGTATTCTAAAACTTTGTCATAGTGTGTTATTATTATCATAGAAGAATCATCAGTTTTAAGTGTACGTAATCCTTCAAATACAGTTTTAGTAGCATCTCTATCTAGTCCTGAATCTGCTTCATCTAATATTGCAATTTTAGGTTCTAATATTGCCATTTGTAGAATTTCATTTTTTTTCTTTTCTCCACCAGAATATCCGACATTTAAGTGTCTATTACAATAGCTAGGATCTATATTTAATTTTTTCATAGTTTCTACTAAATATTTGTGGAAGAAAGTAAAATATTGCTTTTGACCAGTTACTGCCTCTTTTGCAGATCTTAAAAAATCTTCTAAAGTAAGACCTGGGATTTCTTCAGGATATTGAAATGATAGAAAAATTCCAGCACGTGCTCTTTTGTCCACACTTAATTCCAAAATATCCTCTCCATCAAGATTAACTTCTCCACTAGTAACAGTGTAGTTTGGGTGTCCTACTAATACACTTGCTAGAGTTGATTTACCAGCTCCGTTAGGTCCCATTATTACATGAATTTCTCCACGGTTGATTGTTAAATTAATACCTTTTAATATTTCTTTTTCTTCAACACTTGCATGAAGATCTTTAATAGTTAACAAACTCATATGTATCTTCCTTTCTGATCCGATTATTACAAGTAAATTATATACTTTATTCATTTTGTTGTCAAACTAATTGTAAATTAAAGTTTACGATTAGTTCAGTATATGAAACTTTGAAAAATGAAAAATTTAACAAAACAGTAAATAATTTATGTTATAATAAAAAATAAGTAAAAATGTAAAAAAAAATTGACATAAAAAAATGCAAGGACTAACATATAGTTAGAAAGGGACAAAAAATATGAATATAGGGAAATTATATAAAAAATTGAATGATTTTGAATTAGATATTAAAAATCTTGAAATAGAAGATGCAAGTATATTTGGAATTATAGGTGAATCGGGAAGTGGTAAAACAACAACCCTAAATTTATTGCAAGAAAGTTTAGATGATAGTTCTATGATTTTTCAAGAACCTAATTTACTTACAAACTTGACTGTTTTTGAAAATATACGTTTAGCCTTAAAAATACGAGGAATAAAAAAAATAGATATAGTAAATGAAGTTATGGAATTTTTAGCAATAGATAATTTAGAAAGCAGATACCCAAGTCAGTTGTCGGGAGGACAAAAACAACGTGTTAGTATAGCAAGAGCATTAGTTACAAATCCTAAAATACTACTTTGTGATGAGCCTACATCATCATTAGATATTAATACGACATATGACATATTGGAAGTATTTGAAAAAATAAACCAAAAATACAAAACAACGATAATAATGGTTACACATGATTTAGATGTTGCAAAATATTTATGCGATAAGGTAGCTATTATTAAAAACGGTAAAATATGTGATGTAATAGAAGTTAATAAATCGAAAAAAAAGTTACAAAAAGATTATGTATCGTATGTAAAAGAGGTGCTACAAAATGGATAGTGAATTAATGCAATCTTTAAAAGAAACTATTTTAATGGTAAGCATACCCACAATTTTTTCATTTGTATTTGGAATTATACTTGGAACTAGTATATATCTAAAAGATAAATTTAGTTATATTGCAAATACATATGCTAATGTTGTTAGAAGTGTACCATATTTGCTTTTTGTTGTAATAGTTATACCCCTTGCAAGATTAATATTTGGAACAGCATTTGGAGTAATACCATCAACATTACCATTAATTTTTGTAGGAATAGGTATATATTCAAGATTTGTAGAGCAATCTTTTTTAGATGTAAATAAGGGAATAAAAGATTTAGCAAAATCAATGAAAGTAACTAAAATACAATTAGTAGTATACTTTTTAATTCCAGAAGCATTGCCTAGTTTAGTATTAGGTATAACATCAACTATTATTAGTCTTATTTCATATTCAACTGTAATGGGCATAGTTGGTGGTGGTGGAATAGGAGATTATGCTATTAGATATGGATATTATGAATTTAATATGCCCCTTATTTATAAAGCGATAGTGTATATAATTATTCTTGTGTTTTTAATTCAAATTATTGGAGGTAAAATAGCAAAATTATTAGATAAGAAAGGAAGATGAGTATGAAAAAATTTTTTGTACTATTAATCAGTATTTTTATGACAGTTTTATCATTTGCAAATGATAAAGTAATTAAAATTGCAGCAAGTGTATATCCTATGGAGCATATAGTTAAAATTGCTGCAAAAGATTTAGAAAAGCAAGGTTACAAAGTTGAAGTTAAACTTTTAAATGACTATATTACTGCAAACATAGGGTTAAATGCAGGAGATTTTGATGCTAATTTCCATCAACATGAACCATTTATGCAAGAGTTTAATAAGGGAAGAAATGGTCATTTAGTTAAGGTGAAAGCTATATATGATGTTTATGTTGGATTTTATTCAATGAAGCATAAAAAATTATCACAATTACCTAAGGGAGCTAAAATAGTTATACCAAATGATCCAACTAATCAATCAAGAGCATTAAAAATGTTAGATGATGCTAAATTAATTAAATTAACTAGAAAGAATGGTTTAGTTTCAGTTAAAGATATTAAAAGCACAAAAAATCATTACAACATTATGCAATTACCTATACCATCATTAGTGCAAGCATATAAGGAAGCAGATCTTGTATTTAACTGGCCATCACATATGTTAAAAATAGGGGTACATGTAAAAGATGCATTAATTAGAGAAAAGTTTGACAAAAAACACCCTTATGCAATTATTATATCATCAAGAGAAGATAACAAAAATTCTAAGAAGATAAAAGATTTAACAAAAGCTATGACAAGCAAAAAAGTTAGAGACTTCTTAAAGAAAGACTATAACCAAGAAGGATTCCCAGTATTTTAATGATAATAAAGCGATAGAGAAATCTATCGTTTTTTATATAGTAAAAATAGAAAAAATCATTTGAAAGCCAAAGTATTTTAAATAAAAGTTAATAAATTCAACAAAAAATCAAATTAAATAAATTGTAAAAATGAAATACAAGTTGAAACGTTAAAAAAAATATATGATTTAGTTGAATTAATAGAAAAAGCTAAAGAAAAATTCT
>CABURZ010000060.1 GCA_902494065.1 uncultured Sneathia sp.
GAGAAAAAACATGAAAAAAACAATGTTATTAACAAGCTTAATTGCAGTAGCTGCAATGGCAGTAGGGACTACAGGTAATGTGGAATATAATTTTGGTGGAAGAACTGAATTTGCAAAAGATACAGATAAAACTGTAATAAAACCAGAATTAGAAGAAATGAAAGTTTCTACAGATATAAAAATTAAAGAAATTGGTGTAAGTTTTGGTGGAACATTTAAAATTAAAGATGTTGTTAAAAATATTATAGAAAACAAGCCTATATCTATATTTGAAGATACAGAAATATTTGGTAAATACGAATTACCAGAAATAAAAGGATTTAACTCATATGTTAAAGCAACTATATCACCAAAATCAAATGATAAGTACTATGGCACAGCGAGTTTAGAATTGGATGGAAATTATACTATTAAAGGTGTTAAATTAGAAGCTAATTCAAAGACAACTTTCCCTATTGTGCCATATAGCCGTAATGGATTGTTTGAATCTGATGATTTAGGTGCATTAATAACATCTACACATAAAATTTCTGCAGAAGCAAAAGATGTATATATGTTAGATGAAGTTAAAGGAAATGTAAGCTTAACTCATGCATATGATAAAATCAATGCTAATGCAAAAGCGAAAGATGTATTAGCTAAGGCTATTAAAAATGTAGCTGGAGAAGTAGAAGTTAAATATAATAAAATAAAAGATGTTAAATTAGAAGGTAAAGCTCATTTTGTTGTAAATGTTGCTGATAAAGAATTAGAATACAAGAATTTAGATGAAACTTTATCTGAAAAAAATGAAGCAAGATATATGCATGATTATAACTTAAAAGCAACATATACAGGAGTTAAAGACACTGAAATAGAAGTTAATCCTTTCTTGGCTCATATATCAAGATTAAAAGTAGAAGATGGAAGATTGGATGATGTTATTTATGGATTAAATGCAAAAGTTGCTTATAAAGGAGTGAAAAATCTTACTTTAACTGGTAAAACTCAATTAGCAGGTACTACAATAGTTCTGGCAGGGTTAAATGAAAAATGGACATATGGACACTTCGTATTTGGTGCTAATGCTAAATATGACTTCAATCTTAGAGATAATTTTGTAATTAGTCCTGAATTAGATGGTACAGTTAAATTCAATGTAAATCACGATAAAAAAGTTAAAGATGATTTAGAATTTGTTGTTACACCTAAAGTATCATCAGAATACAAGCCGTTAGATAAATTGACACTTAAAGGTAGTGTAGAAGTACCTATTAAATTTGGTGGAATTAATAAAGATAAATTCTATAAATCAACTTCAGTTAAGACTTCATTGAATGTTAAATATACATGGTAATAGTTATCAAAGAAGTTTGATATACATAAATGTTTACCCCTTGGGTTAGTCACCAAGGGGTTTATTTAACCATTTATATATTTTTACTGTTATTTTCCAGAGCAATATTCCAACAAATAGCAATGTTATTCCTACAGTTAAAGAAATAATTAATTCTGTAAAAATTCCTAAATTAATGACGGAATTATGTAACCAAACTATGTCTATACCAAATAAATTAAATACATATCTTGTAACACCAGCAACTATTGCAAATGAACCGCTAATTATAAAAGACAAGCCAACTATACCAGTTACTGGAAATATAAATATCCAAGCACATATGGCTAATATATACCATTTTAATTTTTTCATAACGACCTCCATCTATATATTATCATATAAAATATTTTTTTAATAGCTAAATAACACTGAGTATATTTGCTTATTTGATATTTAATCTAAAAATAACAAATGTTATATTTACAAAACACTTGTTTTACTGTATAATATAGAAAAAACATAAACGGAGGAAAGTATTGAAAAAGAAATTGATGGCATTATGCCTATTACTTTCATGTGTCACAATTGCCAAAGATATTGAGGGCCAAGCTAGGATAGGCTTTCAGGCTAGCTTTGGAATAGAAGGATTATCAAGCTTAAATATTGATAAATTGGGAACAATACAAATGTTTAAAACAAAAGTAGATCCCCCTAAAACTAGTAATTTACAATCTTTTATTGAAAATATACAAAAAATAGATGCGATTAATAAGAAAAATGAGAAAATACTTACACCAAATAATACATCACAAGCTCAATTACATCCAAGTCAAACATCGAATAACCGTATTATAACCAGAACACCAAAGGACATTGCAAAAGATTTAATATTAAGAGGAATACAAATAGACTCTACACTTTTTGATGGTCATATCAAAATGAACAAAATAGGTACAACTATAGTAGCAAAAGTTTATGGTAAAACCAGTAGAGTAGGCGAAGATCTTGAAATACATAAGGTTGGTAGAGCAAAAATATTTGCAAATGTTGATACAGAAAAATTTAAAATGAATAATACCCTATACCTTAAAGGGTATGATAAAAAAATAGTAGGACTAGACAAATTTAGAGTTGAAGATGATGTTGATGGTAAATCAAACATACAATTTGATTCAGAAGGAGTTATTAGTCCTTTTAGCACTAGAATAAAACCTGAATTAGCATATAAAGCAAGCTTTGGTGATAGAAAAGAGTTTTTAATAGCACCAGGTATATCTACTAATATACTAGATACAGCTACCCATCAATTAAATTTAACTGCTAATTACTATGTTTCTACATTCAAAAAAGATAAACTAGATATAGATGAAATAAAACATGATCTACAAGATTTAGCACCAGGTAATATGAATGTTGAATATTTTAAAAACTGGGAGTTAGGAAAAACTAGAGGTATACAAAAAGGTATATTAGATGGCAAAAATGGCTCAATAAGAGCAATAGGACACCCAACAGGAGCATTGTATGGGGAAAATGTAGTGAGTTATGCTATGAGAAAGATGTATGCACATATATTAGGAGGTATGCCAGAAGATAATAGAAAATCAATAGAAGATGTTTTGAAAAAAGTTGAAAATGGTCAAAAAATAGATATAGAAGATGTAAAGAAATTTGCAAAATTAAAAGATGGATTTGAAAAGTTTGGTGAAAAATTTAAAACAACAGAAACTGCCTTTGAATTTTTAAATCCATTCATACAAGAAGCATTGCAAGAATTAGGTATAAAAGACAATGGCGAAGTTTCAAGTTATCATATACAACAATATATCCCAAATAATTATGTTGATATAATAAAAGAGTTAATAAATAAAAAGCAAGGTACAAATACAGTACCTAAAATACAATATAGAAGTGTGAATGTAGATCAAAAAGTAAATAAATATGGGGAATTAGAATATTTATTCCCTTATGAAGAGTTGAGGGATATTAGTAAAATATTAGCAATTCCAAATTTACAAGAAAATGTTCAATATATAGAAGGGTTAGTAAGTAAGGTTACGCCTAGTGTTAGTACTTTAGAAAATAAATTGGGTGATAATAAGAAGATAGCAGGGACAGCAGCAAGTATAGCTAAAGAAGGGGCATATTTTGAATGGCAGTTGTTCGTACCTATACCCAAATTTGACATAAATAAAAGCAAAACCTACAAAGAAATTAAAAATTCAATAAATACTGTTAGGAATACAATTTCTAGTGAAAAAGATAAAATCAATAAGCTGTTAGATACTAATATTGAATATTTAAAAAAACTTAATGATAAAAATGATCCAACAATTAAGGCAAGTATAGAAAAATTAGAAGAAAGAAAAAAGGAAATACAAAAAGCAATAGAATTATTAGATTCTGCAAATAAAAAAATAGATAATTTAACTGTTGGTAATGCTTTTTCATTATTATTAGAATTGCTTACAAATATTAATACAATAAGAACAACAATAAATAATATGAAAAATTACAAAGAAAATTATTTAAAACCAGCAGAAGATATTATCTCTATTAAAGGTGGAGAAATTGTAAGTAATATTAATAAGATTATAAACCACTCAGAAAAAGTGCCATCATTTGACATGCTTCTAGGACTTAACATTGTTAAAAGTGAACATGATGCTATTAAGTATGATTATGAAAAAGCTATGTTAGAAAAATTAAAAGAAGATGCATATAAA
>CABURZ010000061.1 GCA_902494065.1 uncultured Sneathia sp.
AAATGATAGAAATAGATACAACAGATATTTTATTTATAGTTGGTGGAGCATTTTCAGGATTAGAGAATAAAATACGCTCAAGATTTAATGTTAAGCAAATAGGATTTGATAAAGCTAATAATAAAGTTGTTGAGTTAGATGAGGAAACAATATTTAAATATGTATTACCAGAAGATTTAAGAAAATTCGGTATAATACCAGAACTTATTGGAAGATTTCCTGTTATAACAGCACTAAGTAAATTAGATTTAAAGGCTTTAACTAAAATTTTAATTGAACCTAAAAATGCCTTAATAAAACAATATAAAAAAATATTTGAAATGGAAGATGTTGATTTAGAGTTTACAGACGAAGCTATAGATGAAATTGCAAATCTTGCACTAAAGAGAAATATAGGTGCTAGAGGACTTAGAAGTATTGTTGAAAATACATTATTAGATTTTATGTATGAAATTCCAAGTTTAATTAAGAAAAATAAAAAACTTTTAATAACAAAAGAAATAATTGATGAAAAAAATCAAGAAATTCAAAAGGAGATCAAATGATTGCATTAATTCCAACAAGAGAAGTTGCAGTAATGCCAAATGTTGAAACAACATTACTGCTAGGCAGAGAATATAGTATTAATGCTGCATATAATGCTTTAAATAGTACAAATAGAAAAGTTATCCTTGCTATGCAAAAAAATATTGAAACAGATGAAGTAGATGCAAATGGATTAGAAGAATATGGAGTACTAGCAGAAGTTGTTAAAATTTATAAGATTTCAAATACAACATATAGACTAGTTGTACGCGGTAAAAACCGTGTTAAATTAAATAAAGTTGAATTTAGTGAAGAAATTAAATGTTTTTTAGCGAATTCAAGTAATGTACGTACTATAAAAGATTTAAAGGATAATAGTGCTAATAATGCTGAAAATATCCTAAAATCAGCTGCTATGCTATTGTCGTTATTAAATGATGCACCAAGTGAAAGCCAAATGTTAAGTGTTAATTCGATAGAAGAATTAATAGACATATTGGTCTATAGATTACCATTTAATCCACATGTTAAACAATATTATTTATCAATAAGAAGTTTGCAAAAAAGAGTAGAAACTTTTTATGAAGATGCAAAATATGAATCACAAAGAATTTTTATTGAAAATGATATTAATAATAAATTAAAAGAAAATATTGATGAATCACAAAGAAATTACTATTTAAAAGAAAAAATGAAAGTATTAAAAGAAGAACTTGGTGAAAATGATAATGACACATTAGATAGTTTAGAAAAAAGAATTGAAGCTAAGGTTATGCCTGAAGGTTTAAAAGAAAAAATTAGAAAAGAATTTAAAAAATTAAAAAATACTTCTAATTTTTCAGCAGAATATAATGTAACATTAAACTATATTGAAGTTATACTTGATTTGCCATTTGAAAAATCTAGGGAAGAAGAATTTAATATAAAAAAAGTTAAAAAGATTTTAGATGAAGATCATTATGGATTAAAAGAAGTTAAAGATACTATATTAGAATTTCTATCTGTAATGAAATTAAAAGGCAAAAGTAAAGATACAAAAAATAATAAAAAATTCTCTACTATTTTATGTTTAATAGGACCACCAGGGATAGGAAAAACTTCATTTGCAACTTCTATAGCAAGGGCAATGAATAGAAAGTTTGAAAAGATAAGCTTAGGTGGTATAAACGATGAAAGTGAAATACGTGGGCATAGAAGAACATATGTTGGAGCTATGCCAGGTAGAATAATAGAAGCTATTAAAAGATCAGAGGTTTCTGATCCTGTGATTTTATTAGATGAAATAGATAAATTGGATTCAAATTTTAGGGGTGATCCTGCCTCAGCGTTGCTTGAGGTATTAGATCCATCACAAAATTCAAAATTTGAAGACCATTTTATAGATTATCCATATGATCTATCTAATGTATTATTTATTTGTACAGCTAATAATTTTCAAACTATACCAGAACCTTTATATGATAGAATGGAAGTAATAGAATTAGAGTCATATACTGAACTTGAGAAATTAAATATAGCTAAAAAATATCTATTAACACAAGTAAAAGAAGAAACAGAGATAAACTTAAAGTTATCGGATGAAGTTATACTTAAGATTATAAATGAATATACAAGAGAAGCAGGAGTCAGAAATTTAAAAAGAGAATTTTTAAAAATTGTAAGAAAAATTGCAAGAGAAATGTTAGAAACTAGCAAAAAACAATTTAGAATAACTAAGACAAATTTAAATAAGTATTTAGGTCCTGAGAAATTTAAACCAGAAAAAATGATGCAAAAAGAACCAAAAATTGCAACAGTGACTGGTTTAGCATGGACTTCAGTTGGAGGTACAACTCTAGAAGTTCAAGGTGTAAAAATGGAAGGTAGTGGTAAACTACTTTTAACTGGTAAATTAGGTGAAGTCATGCAAGAATCTGCACAAGTTGCATATTCTTATGTAAGATCTATAAAAGAAAAATTAAATATAAAAGAACATTTTGAAAAAGAAATAGATATACATTTGCATTTTCCAGAAGGGGCTGTTCCTAAAGATGGGCCATCAGCAGGTATTACTATAACTACAGCTATAATTTCTGTTTTACTTAATAAGCCTGTTAGACAAGATTTGGCTATGACAGGTGAAATAACTGTAACAGGTGATGTATTACCTGTAGGAGGTATAAAAGAAAAAGTAATAGCCGCTCACAGAATAGGTATTAGAGAAGTGATTTTACCATTTGAAAATACAGTTGATACAACATTATTGCCTAAAGAAATTTTAGATGAAATGAAATTTAATTTTGTTAAAAACTATATGGAAGTTTTTGATATAGCATTTTCAAAATAGAAAGGAATGATCTATGAATAATTTAAAAATAATTTTAGTCTATGTAGTAATACTACTTGTTCTATTTGGACCTATGTATTATTCAAATTCAAAAAAGAAAAAGAAATTTTCTGAAATGATTAACAGTTTAGAAATAGGTAAAAAAATAGTTACTATAGGTGGAATTTATGGAAGTATTACTAAAATAGATGAATCAACAGTTGATATTAAAGTAGATAAGGGAGTAAGTATTACAATTGCAAAAGATGCAATTTCAAGAGTAGAAGGGTAATAAAAATGAAAATTGGTATAAAAAAGTTTATCATTTTATTATTAACAATACTTTCAACACTGATATATGCAAATACTTTAGAAAATGTTGAATATAGAAATGGAGTATTAAGGCTAAAATTTGATGAATCTGTTTCAAAAATAGAAGAAGATTTTGATAGTAAAACTCCAAGTTTAGCTATTGATTTTAAAAATACTAATGAATTTAGTGAAAAAAAAATAGATAAACATATAAACATTAATGATAGATACATAACAGATATTACATTTGATCATTATAATTCTACAACAAGTTCAGTTATTTATCTACAGACTGGTACTAAATACAAAATACACCATAGACATAATGAAGTAGAGATAACATTCATAGAAGCAAAAACTTTACCCAAAAAAAATGTAACTATAGTATTAGATGCAGGTCATGGTGGGCATGATAGTGGAGCAATAGGTAATGGTTATAACGAAAAAGATTTAGCATTAGCTGTAACATTACAATTATATCATAATTTAAAAAGAGACTATAATGTAATTTTGACAAGAAGAGATGATACTTTTATACCTTTAAATGAAAGAGCGGCAATAGGAAATAGAAATTATGCTAATTTATTTATAAGTATACACTTAAATGCAGCGGTAAATAAGGGGGCTCATGGAAGTGAAGTGTATTATTTTGAAAAAAATCCTAGTGTTTATGCAAGAGAAAGAGCTAGAGTAGAAAATAGTTTTGATATGGC
>CABURZ010000062.1 GCA_902494065.1 uncultured Sneathia sp.
AAATTCTAGAACAAGCGGTCACAAAGAAGGTGTTAAAACTCTAGAAAAAATTATTGAAGCTTGCATTAAATATGATATAAAAATATTGACTGTTTACGCTTTTTCAACTGAAAATTGGTCACGTCCTAAATACGAAGTTGATACTTTAATGTGGCTATTTAAAAAATATCTTTCAAGTGAAAAAGAAAAGATGAATAAACAAGGTATAAAATTATTAATAAGTGGAAGTAGAAATAAAATATCAAGTGATATAAATGATACTATAGATAAAACTTGTGATTATTTAAAAAATAACAATAAGCTTATACTAAATATATGTTTTAATTATGGTTCACGACTAGAAATTATTGACGCTTGTAATTCATTAATTTCTGAAGGTTTCAAAAAAATTACGGAAAAAGATTTACAATCTAGGCTATACAACAATTTGGTTGATCCAGATCTTATTATTCGTACAGGTGGAGATTTTAGATTAAGTAATTTTTTACTTTGGCAAGCTAGTTATTCTGAGTTATACTTTACTGATTGCTTGTGGCCTGACTTTGATGAAACACAATTTTTATTGGCACTAAAATCTTATTCTAAACGTAAAAGAAGATACGGAGGATTAAATAATGAAGAATAGAATCTTTCTTTTTTTATTCATTCCATTAGTTGTATATATTCTTTTATCATCACAAATACTATTTTTAGTTTTTACAGAAATAGTAGTTTGTAATGCTTTATATGAATTCTATACAATGCTAAATTCTAACAAGAAAAAGGTATATTTATATCCTGGAATGATAATAGGTTTTATACTACCCATATTAGTTTATTATAATCCTATGATTATAAATATTTTCCTAATAGCTTCTATATTTTTTGTATCAATAATACAAATGTTAAGTGATCATGAAGAAAATTTTACTGAAAAATTAGCATTAACTTTCTTTGGAATAATGTACATACCATTATTATTTTCATATGCAATTAGGATACAAAATTTTCAAAATGGTGGAATAATAATAACATATGCTTTTGCAAGTGTTTGGGCTTGTGATACATTTGCCTACCTTATAGGTTCAAAGTTTGGAAAGCATAAATTAACTAAAATTTCACCAAAAAAATCAATAGAGGGTGTCGTTGGTGGACTTATTGGTGTAATAATTGTTAGCTATATTTTTAGATATTTTACACCATATATATTTAAAAATATTAAACTTTTACCTCTATCTATACTACTTACTTTCTTTGCAGTATTTGGTGATTTACTAGAATCAAAAATCAAACGTGATACGCACTTTAAAGATTCTAGCAATATATTAGGAGGACATGGAGGATTTTTAGATAGATTTGATAGCTTACTATTTGTAATACCATTTATTTACTTTTACTGGAGATTGTTATGCTTTATAAATTGATAATAAACATCAAAAAAAATTATAACTTTGAAAATTTAAATATACTAGACTTCTTTTTAAAGCTAAAGAAGTCTTTTAACGTTTTAAATAAAGAATATGTTTTTTTTGATAATAGTATAAATTTTAACACATATGACCCTAAAAAATTAAATTGTTTTATAGAATACGTAATAAAAACTGAAGATAAAAATATTTTTAACTCAATAAATAATTTTTTAAAAAATTATGACTTTATAGAAGAATACATTTTTTCTAAATTAAATCACACTGAACAAATTAAAGAATCTTTTGAAATAGACTCATCACAAATTACAAGTTTAGTCAATAAAATAGATAAACTATTCTACATAAGAAAAGAACTACAAGAGATGGGAAAATTTATTAAAGATGATAAAAAAGATTCATATTACAAACTAATAAAAAATTTGTCACTTACAAAATACGAATTAAAAAATGAAACATTTAATTTACGATTAATTGATATTGAATACGATATTAATGCAATACAAAATAGTCTTGTAGAGTTTGCAAAAAATCTTGGTATAGATTTACAGTTCACTTTTGATACACATAAAAACAGAATAGATAAAATTGTATATTTTAATATAAAACCAAGTTTAGTGACTCTTCTTTATAGCTTTGTATCAGAAGAATATAAAAGACAACAAAAAAATATACAAAAAGAATCTTTCAAATTACACCTAGAATTTTTACAAGAATTTAATAAATTAAAAATTCTTATACTCAATAAAAATGTTAAAAGAAATCCTAGCTATGCTAACATACTTAAAAATGACTATTTTTCATATAATGACAATGAAAATGAGATTAACTTTTTTAATTATAAGACAAGTATTTCTACACATAACGGAAGAACATACATTGATGAATCAAACAATATTATATCAAAAATACACTTAAACTTTCTTTCACTTGATTGCTACATAATACAAAGTGAATTAGGATATTTTGCTATAGATAAATCACAAATTGTAAAAATATATAACTACGAGCCTTGCAAAAACATACTTATAGAAAACAAGGAATATTATATATTAAACGATTTTAAGTTACCTATAATAAATAAAATGAAAAATCCAAAATATGCAATACATATTTATACAAAAAAACAAAACTTTATTTTTCTTATAGACAATATACTATATGAAGAAAAAATTTTTGTACAACCTATAAAATTTGACAATACCCATTTTATAGGCGAATGCTTGTTAAAAGATACAAAAAAAGCATATATTCTAAATTTAGCTACATATTTATAAAGGACAAATTATGGACAAAAAGATACAAAAAATGATTTTAAAAGATTTAAGTATAATAAAAGAACTAATTGATTTTCTATTAAAAATTTCAAATCCAGAAATAACAGATTTTCAATTTTGTGTAAAAAAATTAAATGAGCTAGAAAATGATACTTTTGTTTTACAAAATATATATGATATAGACACTCTAAGTCTTCTAAAAAAAACTTTTTCATTAATAGATAGAAATAAGACTACATATTATGAATATAAGACTAATGTGTTTAAGTGTTTAAAATTTTTTGAAAATTTATACATTAATTATCTTGAACTTGGAATTGATGAGCAAAAGAAAAATATAACTGAAATAGAAAATGATATATGTGTTGTCTCAAAAAATATATTAAATATTATAAACCAAAAAAATAAAGTTAAAAACTATTACTATATAAAAATATGTTTAGATAAAAAAGTACCATATTTCTATTTATCAAGAAGAACTATTCTACTTAATCTTTTTGAGTATGGAAACCCTTACAATTATACACCAAACATTCTAGATGATGATAATTATGAATATTTTATATTAGACTATAAAGTAGATAAATCAGTAAATGTAGACAATATTTTTAAAAAATTAAAAAATGATGATGATGCTATAATAAGTTATGAATTATATAAACTAAATATAGATCATAATATCTACAATTTAAAATTTTACATAAATGACAAAATAAATGAAACTTCATGTCTTTTATTAGCAGATTTTCAATTTTTAGACATTATACATTA
>CABURZ010000063.1 GCA_902494065.1 uncultured Sneathia sp.
GCACTAACTTTTGGTGTTAATGTTAAATCTGCTACATTTATACGTTCGTTACCTAACTTAGTTGTAAATACCATTACATCAGCATTAGCTTCAGGTGAAACTGTAAATTTATCAGTTACTTTATAGTCATATTTTGCTCCCAATCCAAATCCTAATAATCCGTCATGATTTTTAGTAATTGTTGTTTTATTATTGGCAGCAGTTGTTGTATCTCCTGTAACAACAACTTTCTTTATGTCTGATATACCAGATAATATAGCTTTTCCACTTAATGTTAAGTTTTTAACACCAGTAT
Source organism: uncultured Sneathia sp. (assembly GCA_902494065.1). Taxonomy (GTDB): domain Bacteria; phylum Fusobacteriota; class Fusobacteriia; order Fusobacteriales; family Leptotrichiaceae; genus Sneathia. Next base: position 296 of record CABURZ010000063.1, read on the forward strand.
ATTTAACATTTGTTATTATTCCATAATTTGCTATATTATCCTTTTTAGTTGTTTCTTTTGTGTTTTCTTTTACTGTATTTGAAGCATGTAAATGTCCAACAAATGCTGTTGCACTTAATTCTGTATCTTTAACCCCTTTATATACACCTTCTAATGAATAAAAATGTATGTATTGTGCTGGTGATTTATAGCTATCATCACCATATTTACTTTCGATTAAGTCTTTATCTCCTAAATATTGATCTTTGAAATTCATTTCACCATTAAATTGATATTTAAATCTTGCTTTACCATTTAATGTTAAATCTTTATTAACATCATATGAAGCATCTGCTAATAATGAAAGATATTTAAATGCATCTTTAGCATCTTTAGCACTTTCTTTATATTTATGATTAACTTCTATTTCTCCCTTAATATCTTTAAGTGGCGCATAGTTACCTTTAACATATACTTTGTGTGTTGATGATACTAATGTTGCATAGTCAATAGCATCACCAATTATCAATGCATTATTGTTGCTTGTATCTTCCTTGGCTTTTTTATTGCTAAATGGTAATGTAGTTTTAGTATTTACTCCAAATGTTAAATCATTGTATTTGTAGCTTACATCTGCTTCTAATTCTGCATTACCTTTATTAACTATTTCATCTTTCTTTAAAACAGTTGCAAATTTAGGACTTACAGTTGCTTTAACATATGAATTAACACCTTTAATTTCTGGTAATTCATATTTAACAAATACACTTGAATTATTTAAGTAATTAGATCTATAAACATTTCCTAATGCTAAATCTTTAGCTTGGAATGTTCCACCAAAGCTTAATCCAGTATCTTTAACTTTAACTTCAGTTTCTACACCGATTTTACCTACTTTGTATGATTTATCTGTTTTGTTTTCAATCTTTTTCTTATCAGTTGAAACTACTTTATTTGTTTCAAATTTACCTTCTGACTCAAAGAACCCTTTAACTGTTCCTGTAGTCCCAGCTGCCATAGATGCAACTGCAACTAAGCTTGCTAATAAAATTGTCTTTTTCATGATTTTCTCCTTTTTTCTTTAAAAAGTTTATATTTTTATAGTAGTCATGTATATTTTATCGCAAAAAAAAAAAAAAGAGGCAAATTAGAAAACATATGTTTCTTATTTAACTCTTTTTATACTTCAATTTATATACAAACACTTCTTAATTAACTATTTATATATTTTTTAAGCAATTTCTAATTTACCACATATACTTAATATTTAAACCAGTTTTAATAGTTACATTATTAAATTCAAATTTTGTATTATTTCCTTCAAATTTAACTGGAGTAGAAACTTCTCCTTTAATAGTTAAATTTTCACTTACCTTATACTCAGCACTAATTTTAGGTTCTATTGTCGCACTCTTTGATAACATAGTTTTCTCTTTAATTAAATTAACATTTCCATTTAACTCAGGACTTAAAGTAAATTTATCAGTTGCCTTATAGTCATATTTAGCACCTAGTCCAAATAATAATAAAGTAAAGTGTTCATTCTTATCTTTTTGTATAAGAGTTGTTCCAGCTAATGTTGTTTTTGCACTTAATGTCATATTTTTAATTAATGAAGTGTTATTTAAATCTAAATTTAATCCATAATATGTCCAAACATATTTTCTATCTTTTATATTAGTTTTTAAATCAACATAATTTACAAAGGGCTTAACATTTATTGTAGTCCCATTTAATAAATATTTAATATTCATAGCTCTTGATGTTACATATCCATTTTTGTCTGGTTTTGTAGGATCTATCACATCACCACCTAATTTTGCGGTATCATCACATTTTTTCAAATTATCTTTAACATGTTTTAACTTTGAAGCATAATCTTTGTAAGTTTCAAGGTCTTTATACAAGTCATCGTATTTTTTCCTATCACTACCATTTCCATTATTATAAGGGTTTCCAGTAGCAGGATCAATAAATTTTTTTTAACATACCCACAGAATTTTCACTGTAATAATCCTTCAATATATTCCACTGTTTATAAATTTCCATATTTTCTTTAAGTAAATCAATATTTCCAATTATATATCCTTTAGTATTTAATTTCCCATCGAATTGATATTTAAAATTAAATTCTGGCTTAATTTCAAATTGTTCAGTCACATATACACCTTCAGATTTTAATTCAACTGATTTTAATGACTTATTTACTAATTTTGAATCTGATTTCTGTAAAGTCCATTATCTGGTTCATTAGGATCAGTATGAATATACTCATTTTGCGAATATGAATGTGTTACTCCAAAATGTCCCTTAACATCTTTAAAATTAGCTAACTTTTTAGCTTCAACATATATTTTATGAGTCGACTCTACATTTGCACCATAGTTTAATAAAGCTTTTGTATAGCTATCATTACTTAGAGTAATATATCCTTTTACTTTTTTATCAAAATTGAATTTTGTTTTGCTATTAAGTCCTATTGTAACATTATCCCCTTTATGACTTATATCTCCTTCTAATTCAACATTACCCGCTTTAAATGATAATATACCATCGGGTTTCACTCTATTTTTTTACTTTAGGATTTATGCTAGCTTTTAAATATGAATTAATATTTTTCATTTCTGGTAAGTCATATTTAATAAATATATTTGAATTGTTGAAGAATGTATCAGAAAGATACTTTTCTCCTTCTTTTTCACCATTTTTTTGTTTAACTTTTCCCTTATACATATTTAAAGGAAGAACTATATTTTTTCCCTTAAATGTACTTCCAACAGTAAGACCTGTGTCTTTAACTTTTACTTCACTTTTTAATCCAATTTCATTAACTTTAAAATCTTTTTTTATTTTCTTTGAAGTCTGACTAAAAAATTCAAACGTTCCAGTTGTAGTCGCAAATGCAACAATTGCAATCAAACTAGTTAAAATATATGTTTTTTTCATACCTTTCCGCCTTTTCTATAATTTTCTTGTATATTTTATCGCGATAATTTGTCAAATCAAGTGCAACATTAATATAAATACTCATTAAATAACTCTTGGGGTGTTTTATAGTTAATGCATTTTCTTGGTCTGTTATTAAGAAGTTTAAGAACATCTTGAACTTCTTTTTCATTTGTCTTAGATAAATCCA
>CABURZ010000064.1 GCA_902494065.1 uncultured Sneathia sp.
CTTTTTCTTTTTTAGCTAAACCTACACAGACACCTACTGCAAATATTAGCGGTAAATTTTTAAATGCTACATCCCCTAATGTAACTAATAATTTCATGAAATTTTGTAGTATTGCATTATCTAAAAATGAATACATCTTAACTGTGTTAGAGTTGGTAAATGCTGATCCTATTCCTTTTAATATTCCTGCAGCTGGCAGAACAGAAACTGGTAATAGAAAACTTCTACCAAATTTTTCAAATGCAACAACAACTTTATTACGTTCCATTTATTATTCCCCCTCATTTATTTTCTACTGTAGTATAACTTCAAAATTAAACTTTGTCAGTTTATTAAACATTTTTAACTTCATTAAAAAAATATGTCTATAAGAGTAAAATTTTACTCTATAGACATAATTAATTTTTCAATTATTAAAGTTGATGCTAAATGTAACATTAACCTTGATTTTATCTTCTTTCTTTCAGGCCATGTATTGTATACAGGAATAACTATATCACTAACATTTGATAAAGTATTATTTCCTAATGTACAAACACCTACAATTTTTACACCATTTAATTTAGATTTTACTAATATTTTATTAATCTCATCATCTTCTCCACTAAGTGAAAAATCTATAATTAAATCATTTTTTGTTGCAATATCTGGAACTCTTTCAATAGCATATTTTTCATAATAGTCATTAGTCCAAAATCCTAGTAATTTTAATTGCCTGTTAAATTCAGTTGTAACTTGTGAACTCATACCTATACCTATTACAAATATTCTCTTAGAACATGTAATGGCTAAAACAACTTTATCTAAAATTTCTTCGTTCAAAAAACCTATTGTTTTTATAAAATCATTTTCTATTAATTTTTTTATAAACGTAAGATTGTCATTCTTTTTTAAATCATCCCCTTTAGAAACGTTTAAAAGTGAAAATTTAAACTGATTAAATGACTTATACCCCATTTTCTTACAAGCACGGATTATTGTGGAGCTAGAAATATATAAATTATCTTCTATCACCTTTATTTTTAAATTTTCCTTATCGTCATATGCTAATATGAAATCAATAACTTGTTTTTCTGTTTCAGATAATTCCTTGTATTTATCACTAATTTTCTCTAAAATATCCATTTACTTCCCCGTGCATCTGCTACATATTCCTTTTATATAAAATTGTATTGTATGTATATCAAAATCTTTTAAACTATTCATTTTTATTTTATCTATATCATATTCAAAATCATATATTTTATTACATTTCAAACATTTAAAATGCCCATGTGGTGTATAGATAGCATCATATCTTGTTTCTTTACCTTCTATAACTATTTCATTTACTATATTATTTTTTGCAAATAATTTTAAAGTATTATAAATAGTGGTTTTTGACAAAGTTGGAATTTTTGGTAAAAGTTCTGTGTAAATTGTATCTACACTAGGATGATTTTTAGCACCCAACAAATAATTAAGTATTTCTACTCTTTGTATAGATGGCTTTATATCATGATCTATTAGCATTTCACGAACTTCCACTTTATTTCCCTCCCATATTATCTTCTTGAAAGTGATCTTATCATTTCTGATACTTCGTTATTTATTTCTCCATTATATATTCTAAGCATTTCTTCTTTTCCTAATTGTCTATAAGAAAAATTTGTTTTTTCTATTGTTCTACTTGCACTAAAATTTAATTCTCTTGAATAAATTCTACATACAACTCTTATAGTTTCACTATTATAATTACTAGTATATCTTACATCTTCTGTGTAATCTAATGTAAAATCTGGATTATAACTATTTTTATCAAATCCATATCTATATAATTCTTTTTCTACAAAATTTGCACGTGTGCTATTTGTGTATAATCTATATGTTTTTTTTTTTTGATATTTTGATTTTTGTTCACACTCTTTTGCTAAATTATAGCTTCCTCTATAATTAGGTATAATATTATGAGCATTATAGAAAGCAATAGCTGCATTTCTATAATCTCCTATAGATCTATAGTAAAGTCCTTCTTCAAAATATTTTTGTGCTTTTTGTTCTTTTACTTTTATTTTAATATTATCTATATATTCTTTTACATCTCTTTTTTCAAATGAATAATCTGAATATTTATCAAATAAATCATATGCTTTTTCAAATTTTTCTAATGCATTATCATAATTTCCAAAATAATAATCACTCTTAGCTTCATCAGTTAAACTTTTCGCATTTCTTATATCAATTTTTTTCTCAAGTTGTCTATATCTTGTTTTTGTTTGTCTATAATCTGAATCAAAATCTGAAAAACTTGAATATGCTAATTTTAAATATTTTAACTCATTTTCTTCATTGCTCGCATTATTTGCCAATTTATAATATGTATCAGCTAATTTTTTCGATATTTTTCTATAAACACTTTGGTAATTAGAATTAAGTATTCCTATTTCTTTCATATCTTGTCTTATATCATAAATTTCACTCAAATCATTTTCATTGTATGAATAACTTAATCTTCTATCAACAATATTTTCTAATCTATAGCTTAATTCACTTGTTTTTCTACTAGTTAAATAATTTAAATATGGTGATAAATTAGACATTTTAGTATTTACCATATATCCTATTGCAAATGCATCATATGCTTCTTTAATATCTCCACTATTTATTTTATTCATATAGTAATTATCTATAGTTTTTATTCTATTAATAAGCTCTAATTTTTCTTCTTGTTTTAAATTAGAATATTTACCATTTTCTGCTATTCTTAATGTAGTTTTTACACTTTCTCTATACTCTCCTCTTTCAAATTGATTTCTAGCTGTTACCGCATCACAAGAAATAAGGAAAAGTATAAATAATAGATATGTTACAATTTTTTTTAACATTATTATCACCTCTACATTCTATCTATTGTTTTTATACCTAATAAGCTTAATGCTTTTTGAATAGCAACTCCAACTTTCTTAGATAATAATAATCTTGCATTTCTTAATTCTTCATTTTCAGTTGCTAATATTTTTTCGCTGTTGTAAAAACTATTAAATTTTTTAGTTAAATCATAAACATAATCTGCTACTACATTTGGTTTTTTTGTTTCATAAGCTTTAATAACTGCTGTAGGGAATTTAAGTATAGTTGATGCAAGATCTTTTTCAGCTACAGTTGAAGAATCTACTAAA
>CABURZ010000065.1 GCA_902494065.1 uncultured Sneathia sp.
AAGTTATTTACTAATTTATGATCTCCCATAGGTACTGGTATATTTTCAGCCTTTAATTCTCCACCAAAGCTTAAACCAGTATCACTAACTCTAACTTCTGTTTTAACTAAAGCTTTTTTTACTGTATATGTAGGTTTTGCACCTTTTTCAAATTTAGCTTCATTTTCATTTACAAATTCTACACTTCCTGTAGTTTCTGCTGCCATTGCAACAACAGCTAATAAGCTTGATAACATTAATGTTTTTTTCATGTTTTTTCTCCTTTTTTTAAAAGTTATTTATTATAGTAGTCAAGTATATTATAGCTCAAATCTTTTCAATTACATCATTTTTTATACATTTTTTCACACTGTTTATTAACTTAATTTTTAACTATGTTTATACACTAACTTTTTGTATAATTTCTTTTTTAACCAAAAGCACATTTTTAAAAGTTTATTCTATAATTTACAAATTTTACAATCTATTTTTTTATGATATAATTTAATAAGATTTTTAATGGAGGAAAAATATGGGAAGACACGGTAAAATAGCAGGTCGTAAAGAAGCACAAGATAAAAAAAGAGCCGCAGCATTTACAAAATATGTTAGATTAATAACAGTAGCTGCAAGAGATGGTGCAGATCCTGACTACAATGTAGCATTAAAACATGCTATAGAAAAAGCAAAAGGTATTAATATGCCTAACGACAATATACAAAGGGCAATAAAAAAAAGGTAGCGGAGCAGATGTAAGTGTTTCATTTGACTCACTAAACTACGAAGGTTATGGTCCTGGAAGTGTTGCAATTATCGTGGAAATATTAACAGATAATAGAAATAGAACTGCTCCATCAGTTAAAAGCTTATTTGATAAATTTGGTGGAAACGTTGGAACACCTGGTTGTGTTTCATATATGTTTAACAGAAAAGGAACAATAGAGATAGAAAGAGAAGAAAATGTAACTGAAGATGATATTATGGAAGTTGCATTAGATGCTGGTATGGACGACATTACAACATATGACGATTCATTCTATATTACAACACCAATAGAAAGTTTTGATGCAGTTTGTGATGCACTAAAAAATGCTGGCTACAAATTGATAGATTCAGATTTAGCATATGTTCCAACAATAGAAGTAGAAAATATTTCAAAAGCTGAAAAAGAAAGATTATTTAAATTAATTGACGCATTAGAAGATAATGATGATGTGGGAGTGTAAAATAAAGTGTGTAAAATTATAGAAATATAATATTATGCACTTTATTTTACACTCCCGATAAATGACTCCTAAGAGTCATTTTTTTAATAATTTATTCAACATTTGCTTTAATTCTGAAATTTCCTTATCACGTTTTTTTTCATTTTCTCTAAACTTTAAATTTTCTTCTTTTAATTTTTTAATTTCCTCAACTAATTCCTTATTTACATCATCAAAATTACCTATCATAATTCCAGCACCTATACCAAAAGCTATTTTTCTACGACTATTTATAGATCCACTTAATTTATATACAAAATTACGTTTAGCATTTTGACCACTAATTCCTAAAGCTATAGCATGAGATCCTTCATAATATCCATATGCTGCACTCAAATTAAATTTTTTATTACCCATAACTTGAGGTAAATTTGCCATAGCTACTGCATTTGAAACACCACTCATGATATTATTAACTTTATCATCAACTACTTTTAGTTGTGCTACAGTTACTGCTTCATCAAGCTCTTTTCCATCTGCAAGTCCTTGTATTCTTCTTAAAACAACCTTTCCTTCATCATTTTTACCATTACCTACAGAAAATGAATATACATTAGAACTTGACTGATTTGTTAAAAATCCATTACCACTAACTTTTCTAGTTTCACTCCATGATCCCATTGCTAGCGAATGATCTGTATTAATAACTTTTGCTTTATAGCCAAATGCTATACCATATTTTGAATTTTCAACTACACTTTGTCTTCCAAATATACTAGCATAATCTGATTTTTTTATTATATTCTCTCTACCTTGTGTAAAAACATAATAACTGCCATCGATTTTATTAAGTCTACCATTTACGTTAGAATAATCGCTAGATACTATTGTATTTTGTAGACCATTTACATTAGCATAATTACTACTCGTTATATGATTCCCATGACCTTTTACATAAACATTTCTACTTTCTGTTATATGATTTCCATTTCCCTCAGCATGAGAATATTCACTTTGATTTTCAATAATATTATTTTCTCCAAATATATATGAACTTGTACTTGCACCTGTTATTTTATTACCATTTCCATGAATAGATGAAGCTGAACTTGCATTTATTTCATTCTTTAATCCAACTATAGTTGAAGCTCCACTATATGTTACTTTATTATCACTACCGCTTATAGAAGATTGTTGACTGCCTTCCATCTTATTATTTCTACCAACCACATTAGCATGATCACTATTGTTAAGTATGTTACCCATTCCATGAACTTCTGAATATTCACTTTTTTCTAAATTATTACTTTTTCCATATACTACTCCATAATTAGAATTTTTTATAAAATTTTCGTATCCATTAATGTTTAAACAATTACTTTCATTTACTTTATTGCCATCTCCTTGTATAGTTCCATAAGACATTCCTTCAACTTTATTTTCACTTCCAGAAATATTTAAATGTATACTTTTATTTACTACATTATCATATCCTTGTAATATCCCATAATGAAATTCTTCAACGTGATTTTTATCTCCAAAAATTTTTAAATATTCGCTTGATATTATACCATTTTCTTTACCGTATAAATTACTATAATAAAATGAATTAATTTTATTCTTTTCTCCAAAAATGCTTAATTTTTTCACATTAACAAAATTATTATCTTCTCCGCTTACAATAGAAAATTCACTATTTGCATATTCATTTTCACCTATCACTACATTTTTATTATCATCTAAAGTTATTGCTTTATCAAGTTTTGTTAATTCACCAGATATAAAATTCGTTTTAGATTCTAATGCATCTATTCTACTATTCACTACATCTAAATCTTGATTATTTGAATACGTTAATGTTCCATTAACCAAAAATATTGCAATTAAAAATAGCGACACTTTGTTTTTAATTGTAACTATTTTATCTAATTTTTTTATTTTCATTTTTTTCATAACTCCTCTTCAACTTTATTG
>CABURZ010000066.1 GCA_902494065.1 uncultured Sneathia sp.
CCTTCTTTACTCATCATATTAAGCTTAAATATATTGTCTTTTCTTGATAAATATTCAACATCAATACTAACTTGATTTAATTTTCTAATACGCTCTACTATACTAACTAAAATTCTGCAATCTGGACAAAAAGGTTCTGCAAATATTAAAAGATGTTTTTTTATGTTTATAGATTTAATTTTGTCTGTATAGTCTGCATTAATATTAATTTCTTTCAATAATTCATTTTGTAATTTTGCATGTTTTTCTTCATTAAATTTTAAATATTCCTCATAATTTGTCATTTTCATCACTCCTAAATAAACATAGTCATATATGGTGGAATATATAGTATATTATCCTCAAAACTTAAATTTTTAGGATGTATAATATATGCCGTATATATTCTTTGCCTATATTTTTCAATAAATTTCTCCATTGATTTTATTGTGTATCTTTTACCTGATTTAACCTCTATTGGCGATATCCTATAATTCAGCTTACTATTATCTATTTCTATATCATTTCTATGTTTTTCTTTGTTATAACTTTTATAAAAGTATAATTTATGTCCATTAGATTTTAACATTTGTGCTATAACATTTTCATAAAGCATTCCCTTATTCATATTTAATTTACCTAATAAAATTTGCTTATACACTTCATGCTCCATAAGTTCCGTATCACTAAATGCCAAACTTACCAAAAGTCCAGTATCTCCCATATAGCATTTAATATACGTTCTCATTTTATTAATAGCTCCTACATTAGGGTCTGAACACATAAAACACTCATTACATACCATAGAATCTGCTAACCAAAAAAATGTTTCTTCATATTGTAGTGCATATGAGTTCTGCTCTATCTTGTTAAATACAACTCTTTTTTCATACTTAGATAAAATTTTTGGTAATTGGTCAAAAATTGAAATAACTTTTTCTCTATAATTTGAATTTATTTTCATTATATCATTTCTATATAGCTTCAAAATATCCCTTTTCTCTTTATCGGCAACAGTAAAATCTTTGCTATTTTCAATAAAAGAAATTACTGGTTTGGGCATTCCACTTACTAGCATATATTGTTTAAAAAGAAGCATTGCTTTTTCATGAAGACTTCTCTCTAAAGCTTTTCTTTGAAGATAACAATGTTTAATATATTCAACTAAATTTTCTTCTCCTAGTGCCACACAAAATTCTTCAAAATCTAATAGAAATTAATGAGCCTGTTTCTAAATAATCATATCTTCCATCGGCAACTAAATATTTAATACCAACTCTAGCCAAAGGGAACATTTGAACTTCGTCAAAGATTATAAGGGTTTGTCTCTCTCCATATATAAATAAAGTATCTAAATCATCTAAATATTTTTCAAAATATTCTTCTACTTGCTCATTCATTTTTCCATTCAAGTAATTTATCATATATTTTTCTTTTTAAAATCAATACCATCACCTAACATATTATACAACATTCTTTGATAATACGCACTATAAAAAAGGGTAAATTTTGAGATTATACTCAGTAAAAAAGAGAAAACTATTTATAATAATTTTCTCTATATTTTAATTATTATTTAGTATTTTTATTAAAATATCATAATAATCCAACATTATATATTCAAATAATTTAATTAAATTATATACATATATTTTATATTAATTAATGTTTGCTCTACATTCATTGAATTTTTCTTATCTAAATTTGATAATATTTCATCAGCAATAACTATATTTTTATCAGATAGCTTTAATTTTGCAATATATATTCTTGCTGCTTATCCACCAGAAACACTATTTATTTCTTGTCCTATTACAGTATCTAAGCCCTCATCTTTTATAATCTTCTCTAAATTCATATATTTTAAAACTTCTACAACTTCTTTTTCACTATGCTTTTTCTTTATATTTAAATTATCATTTATACTTTCATTAAAGATATATAAATTTTGTGGTATATAGAATATATTTTCATTTATATCATTATCATGTAGCTCGTTAAGTTCTATTCCATTAATTTTTAAACTACCCTTGTAATTTTTCAAATATTTCATAAGTATTTTTACTAAAGTACTTTTACCTCTACCACTTTCTCCTATAATTAAATATTTTTTATTATGTTCTAATTTAATACTAATATCACTATCAAATACTTTTTTATTGCTTCTATATTCATAATTCACATTTTTAAATATAATTTCAGAAAATATCATTTCTTTATTTTTAATACTTTCTTTTTCTTCATTTTTTAATAAAGTTGTAATATGCTCATTTATGCTTTTCATAGATTTTATACCTATAAGTGAATTTATTAAGGCTATAACTGGTTGGTTTATAAAAAACGTAAGTTGTATAACTGCTAAAAACATTCCTATAGTTATATATGAATTTTGATAAAAATATAGACTTATAATTATACCAGATATTTGTAATAAATGCACTTAAATTATCTAATTTAGACATATATTTTGTATATTTATTTTGTTCATCAAAGATAGTATTCATTTTAGATAAATATTCATCTTCTTCATTGTTGTTTTTAATAATTAGTATTGCATCAAAATACTCTTTCATTTTTGACAACAAATTTTCATCTTTTTTTAGATATTCTTTATAGTTTTTTTTCATTTTCTTAGGGAAAATTACATTATTTAGTACTAGTGGAATTAAAAAGATAACAACAAAAATAGTAATTTTTATATTTATAATCGATATAAATAGTAGAACAAAAAATATTTGTAAGCTTTTTTCTACAAGTATTAATAAACTTTTTGCATATCTATATTTCCAAAATTCAATCTTTTTTAATATGTCATTATAGTATATAGTTTTATCGTTGCTATATAATTCACTGCTACTTTTATACATTATTTTCTTAAAAATCTTTTCCCTTATATTCGTAACTAATTGGTCTAAAAGTAAATCTACACCTATATAGTTAATTCCAGCAAGTAACAATGAAAATATTATAATACAAAGTATTTTTAAAACTTGATGAATAAAATTTATGTTTCTAATGTTATTTTCTAATAATATATATGAATAAGCTATTAAAGGTTCTGATATTGCACCTATTAATATCAAAAATATAATTGTAATTTTTTCTTTTTTTTGTTAGTTTAGTAAATAACATTTTCATTTTTCTCCTTTTTATTTTTTGTGGCAAGGTTATA
>CABURZ010000067.1 GCA_902494065.1 uncultured Sneathia sp.
ACCTTTTGTGCCAACCCTTTTGCTGCTAATACTTTTGAAATTGCAGCTGTTGTTGTTGTTTTACCATGGTCAACGTGTCCTATTGTACCTACGTTTACGTGTGGTTTACTTCTTTCATACTTTTGTTTTGACATTGTTTATTCCTCCATAAAAATATATATATTTTTATAAATTATATCATAAAAAAAAACTTTTGTCTAATTTGTAAGGATATGTTATACTATAAGTATATTTAAAAGGAGGTGGACATAAGTGAATATAGATAAACTTAGTAACAAAGAAATTGAAGATTTAAAACAAGAAATTAAGGCAAGGCTTTCAGATGATCAAGAAGATGAGATAAAAGATGAGCATATAAGTCCTGAAGAATTAGCAGATGAATTGAGAAACATTGATACGAGGCAAGAATTACATGAATATTTAGAAGAACATCATGATGTTGATATAGCTGATTCCTTTGAAGAATTATCTAGTGATGAAGAAATTTTAAGGATACTTAGTGCGTTAGATGATGAAGGGAAAGCCGCTATAATTGAAGAGACTGATCCTAAAATTCAAAAAAGAATAATTGAAATATTGCCTGAAGATGAAGTTATTGAAATATTTTCACATATGTCGCCAGATGATATAGTTGATATACTAGGTTATGTTAACTTTCAAAAAAGAAAAAATTTATTAAATAATATGAAAAGGTCTGATGCAAATAAATTGCGTGAACTTCTAGGCTATGAAACAGATAGTGCTGGTGGGATTATGACTACACAATTTATAGCATTTAAAAATGATCTTAAAATAGGAGATATTTTAGAGAAAATAAAGATAATAGGACCTAAAACTGAATATATAGAAACAATATTTGTGCTAGATGAAAATGGTGCATTAATGGGAGAGGCAGATTTACGTGATATTTTAAGTTCACCTAATGACACTACACTTCTAGAGATTACTGATGAAAATTTTAAATATGTAAATCCTACAGATGATCAAGAAGAAGTTGCACTATTAGTTTCAAAATATAGTTTAAAAGTAGTTCCAGTAGTTAGCGATAAAATGATACTTATGGGAATAATTACTATAGATGACGTTGTTGATGTAATTCAAGAAGAACATACTGAGGATATGTTGAAATTAGCTGGAACTGGTGAAGATGAGGATATTTATACAAAACTATCAGAGTCTATAAAAAAGAGGTTGCCATGGCTACTTATTAATTTACTTACAGCATTTTTAGCATCATTTACAGTAGGATTATTTCAAGGAACTATAGATAAAGTTGTCGCCTTAGCTGTGACTATGCCTATAGTTAGTGGAATGGGAGGAAATGCTGGGACTCAAGCATTAGCAGTTACTATAAGGTCAATTGCGTTGGGAGAACATGATAATAGAGATAATCTAGGAGTGTCTATAAAATATATAATATTGGGATTTATAAATGGTTTGGTAATTGGAATAATATGTGGATTAATTATTTCAGTAGCATTTAAAAACGTTTACCTAGGTATAGTTATTCTATTATCTATGGTAGGAAACTGTATAATAGCATGTTTAGTTGGATATTTAATACCTATAGGTTTAAAAGCGATAAAAATTGACCCAGCTATGGCGTCTGCAGTGTTACTTACAACAGTTACAGATGTTTGTGGTTTTTTCTTGTTTTTAGGACTTGCTACAATGTTTGTAACAAAATTGTAAAATAGTAAGAATTATAGTATAATATATGTAAAATTGAGATGGAGGAAATTATGAAAATACTTATAAATCAAGTGCTAGAAGTTTTAAATGAAAATATTAAAAATATTTTCAATGTTGAAATAGATAGTAAATATATTCAAAATTCAACGAAAAAGGAATTTGGTGATTTTCAAACTAATTTTGCAATGGTAAATGCAAAAGCTTTTGGTAAAAAACCACACGATATAGCAGAAGAATTAATAAATAAATTTGATGGAAAAGGAATAATAGAAAAATTAGAATTAGCAGGACCTGGATTTATCAATATTTTTGTATCAAAAGGAAAAATTAATGAAGAAATTTTAAAATTTGGTAGTGAAAAAATAGATTATGAAATACCTACTGATAGAAAGGTAACAATAGATTATTCATCACCTAATATTGCTAAGCGTATGCATATAGGTCACTTAAGATCAACAATAATAGGAGATTCTATAAAAAAAATATATGAAGAAATAGGATTCAAAGTTTTAGGAGATAACCATATAGGAGATTGGGGAACACAATTTGGAAAATTAATAGTTGCATACAATAGATGGTTAGATAGAGAAGCATATGAAAAAGATGCAATAGAAGAGTTAGAAAGACTATATGTTCTATTTTCAACTGAGTCTAAAAAAGATCCTAGTTTGGAAGAAGAAGCAAGAGAAGAATTAAGAAAAGTACAAATAGGAGATCCAGTTAACCTTGCATTATGGAAAGAATTTATAGCATATTCTATGAAAGAATATGATAAAGTTTACAATAGATTAAATATTAAATTTGAATTAGTAAATGGTGAATCATTCTACAATGATATGATGCCAGGTGTTTTAGATGATTTAGTAAAAAAAGGAATCGCAAAAGAAGATAACGGAGCTTTGGTAGTATTTTTTGATGATGATAAATTACCTCCATGTATAGTTCAAAAAAAGGATGGAAGTTTCCTTTATTCAACATCAGATTTAGCAAAAATAAAATATGTTAAAGATGTACTAAATTGTGACATATCTATATATGTTGTTGATGAGCGTCAACAAGGTCACTTTAAACAAGTGTTTGAAATAGCAAAAATGATGGGATCACCATATGATTATGAAAAACACCATACACAATTTGGAATTATGAGATTTGGAAATGGTGTAATTTTATCATCACGTGGAGGAAATGTAATACATTTAACAGACTTACTAGATCAAGCAAAAGAACAAGTTAGAAAAGTTGTTGATGTAAAAAATCCTAATTTAAGCGATGAAGAAAAAGAAAAAATTTCAGAAGCAGTGGGTGTTTGTGCAATTAAATACTTTGATTTAAGTCAAAATAGAACTTCACCTATATTATTTGAATGGGATAGAGTGTTGAGTTTTGAAGGTAATACAGGACCTTATTTACTATATACATATGTAAGAATTAACTCAATTTTAA
>CABURZ010000068.1 GCA_902494065.1 uncultured Sneathia sp.
AAATTTAACGCATTTTTAAAAAATAACTGAAAAATAACTGATTTTGCTTCATTGACATTGATGTTTGTGTAATATATAATCGAATAAATTACTGATAAGGAGAAATTTATATGAAAAAATTAATTGCAAGTATAATGATGGCATTTGCAACAATAGCATTTGCACATCCTCATGGTGAAAA
Organism: uncultured Sneathia sp.; assembly: GCA_902494065.1. GTDB lineage: Bacteria > Fusobacteriota > Fusobacteriia > Fusobacteriales > Leptotrichiaceae > Sneathia. The sequence continues at coordinate 182 of CABURZ010000068.1, forward strand.
TGTTAAATTAGAAAATGCTATGAACTATCATTCAGTTAAAGGTGCATTACATACACATCTGTCTGTAGGAACTCACGATAATGAATTACACGCAATATTAGGTGATCTTGGTATGGTAGATATAGAAAAATCTACTGACGGATTTGAAACAGCTAATAAAATGATAAAGATAGAAACAACTGAAAAGGGAGCTAAATTAAAAGCAGATATACTTTTATTTGATAGAGCTATATTTAACAATGCTAAATTTAAACCAGGTATGAATTTCCATTCATATAACCATGGATTCCCTCATTTACATATTGATTTCTTAAAAGAAGATTACACACAAGTTATGTTAAATGAAAAGAAGGATCTAGTATTTAATGGTAAAGTGGAAGTTAATGAAGAAACAAAAGATAAGATTTTTACTGAAGAAACTGGTAAATTCACTATAGTTATATTCGGTGGAAGTGATAAATTATCTAAAATAGCATTATTACATATAAATATGGATTTATTTAAATTAGATGCAGATCATCATAAACATTAATTTTATTGTTCACCATCATAATCATTAATAAAGGATAGCAGTAGCTATCTTTTTTTTATGTTGTTGGTGACAATCCCAATCTTGTGGTATATACTTAGTATATACAAAAAGGAGGTATCTATGGACATTAATTTACAAAAATGGGGAAATAGTCAAGGGATAAGAATACCCAAAAATATATTAGAAGTATTGAATTGGAAAGAAAATGAAAAATTAAATTTAAAGATTGAGAAGAGTGAAATAGTGATTAGAAAATTACATAAAAGAAAAACAATATATGAACTTTTTGAAAATGCAGATGATGAAATGGTTTGTGAACCTTTTTAATGGGGAGAATCAGTAGGATATGAAATATGATGATGGTATGAACTTTTTCATACCTATTTTTATTGCATTTAACATATATTTGTGTTAATATTTACTTATGGAAAATTTAGAAAATGATGTATTGAAAAAGTTAGAAAAAGAGCGAGAAAGATTAGCTACGGCGATATCATCAAAAAATCAATTTCTTGGAGAATATGAAGAGAGGGTTATAATTGCACTAACAAAGGAGGAAGTGGAAGAAAAACTAATATATCCAGAGGTTGAAAAAGCGTTAGCTAAGCAAATAGCAACTAAAATGATTTTATCAAGAAAAGTTGAAATGAAAAATTTGAAAAAATATATTAAATTAGCTGAAAAATATTGTGTTAAATGTAAAATAGTAGATGGTTTATCATATAATAGTGATATCAGTTTAGTTGTAGCAAGTAATGACGCTATAACTAGAAAAAGAGAGGCTGTCGTTAAATCAAGATTAGATATTATTAAAAGTCGTGGAATGCCTATAATCTACTATGAAGCATTAGGTAAGAAAATAAGTCCACGATATATGAAAATAGTAAAAAAATTATTACCCGAATTAGCAGATCAATATTATGAATTAACATTTTTCGATAGATTATGTGGGGAAAAATGTCCATTAGAACAAAAATTAGGAGGAAAAATATATGGTTGATGGTTTTGTAATAACAGGAGGAAAACCATTAAATGGAGTTATAGAAGTAAGTGGAGCTAAAAATGCAGCACTGCCTATAATAATAGCTACATTGATTGAAAAAGGAGAATATATATTAAAAAATGTTCCAAATTTATCGGATATAAGAGTCTTATTTACATTATTAGAATCTTTAGGATTAAAGGTTGAAAAATTAGATAAAAATGAATATAAGATAATAAATGATGGGATAAAGAATAATAAGGCAGAATATGAAATAGTAAAAAAAATGAGGGCGTCGTTTTTAGTAATGGGGCCTATGGTTGCTAATTTAGATGAAGCAATAATATCACTTCCTGGAGGGTGTTCTATAGGAAGTAGACCTGTAGATTTACATTTATTTGGTTTTGAAAAAATGGGAGCTAAGATTATACAAGAGCATGGGTATGTTTATGTGGATTCAAGTAATTTAAAAGGAGACGATATAGTATTAAGTTTCCCATCTGTTGGAGCAACTCAAAACCTTTTAATAGCTGCAACTAAAATAAAAGGTGTGACACGTATCATAAATGCTGCAAGAGAACCTGAAATTGTAGATTTAGGTAAATTTTTAATAAAAATGGGGGCTAAAATAAGTGGACTTGGTAGTGATGAAATTGTCATAGAAGGTGTTGAAAAATTGAAACCTACAGAATATACAATAATGCCAGATAGAATTGAAGCAGGAACCTATGTAATAGCTTCACTAATTACTAAAGGTAACATAAAGATAAAAAATGCTAATTTAGAAGATTTAGGTATATTTAGCTCACAACTAGAATCTATGGGAGTTAGATTTAAAAAAGAAGGAGATCTTTTAACTGTAATAGGTAAGGTAGAAAATTTAAAGCCTGCAAATATAATAACAATGCCACACCCAGGATTTCCTACAGATATACAAGCTCAAACAATGCTTTTATTATCCCTTATAAAAGGTAGAAGTGAAATAGAAGAAACAGTGTTTGAAAATAGATTTATGCATGTTGCAGAATTTAATAGAATGGGAGCAAACATTAAAATACATCACAATACAGCTGTAATTGAAGGAGTAGATAGATTAGGTGGAGCAGATGTTATGGCTTCAGATTTAAGA
>CABURZ010000069.1 GCA_902494065.1 uncultured Sneathia sp.
GTTTCTTAGCTTCCCAAGAAAGTAATGAATTTTGCCAAGTATCCCATACTTGTCCCCATTCTTTGAATAATGGTCTTGATACTGAACTTGCAAAACTATCAATAACTGAAGCAATAACTTTCTTATCTAATGGTTTTATATTTTCCATAGCTTCATATTGTTCTTTTGTAACATTTGGCATAATCTTACCTGCAGCATTGTATAAATCTGCAGCATATTTAGGATTCATAAGTTCTGCCATAACTGCTTCTGATAAAGCCATTTTATCTTTATCTTCTTCGTTTCTAGCATTTATTACTAAAGCCCATCCACCTTTCCAGTGTTTTAATGGTTTTCCTTGCCACATAGCTTTATCTAATCCCATAACATCAAAGTCATCATTTATAGAACCAACTATATTTCCAACTTCCCATGGTCCTATTATTCTAGCTGAACCTGTTTTACCTGTAGCAAATGCACTATCCATGTATCCATAAACTGCTTGTGTATCAAACATAGGTAATTTAGCTTTGTGTGATGCTTGCCAGTAATTGAATAATCCTTCAAACATCTTTTGTTGATCTGGTGTTAATTCTTCCCAGTTTTTAGTTAAATCAGAGAAGAATTTATCTCCATCTTTACGTAATAATTCTACATCAAATGCATTAGTTATTGCAACACCCCACCAAGCATTAAATACTGGTATCATTGCTACATTTGGATTTAAGCTAGCAAAATCTATACCTTTAGCTATATCTACACCATTATCTTGTGCATTTTTCTTATTTACTCCTAAAACTAATGTTTCTATATTAAATGGTAATCCTACATAACTTCCATCAACTTTTAATTGTCCTCCAAGTCCATTATCATAATCACCAAATCCACCTATTTTTTCTGCCAATGCTTTTGCATCAAAACTTGCTAAAACATCTTTAGAAGCTAATCCTTCCATTCTATCTAATGGAATAGCAAATACATCTGCTGCATCTTTATTAGTTGCATCTGTTTTGTCAATTATTTCTAAGTGGTCAAATGATGGAATAACTTTTAATTGAATATCAGCTTCAGGATTTTTTTCTTTAACTCTAGCAATAGCTGCTTCATAATATGGTTTCCAAGGTTCTTCAGCTTGTACTACTATACTTCCTTTTAATCCTTCAGTTTTTACTTCATTAGCCGCTTCTTTTTTACCGCAAGCTAATACTGAAATTGCGATCAAGATACTTGTTAAAATCTTCTTCATTTCAATATCTCCCTTTCATTTTTAAATCATGCAATCGTTTGCAATAACATTATATCCCAAAAATAAAAAATATCAATAGCAAAAATTAATTTTTAAACATATATTTAACTACTCCATTATCTTTGAAAATTTCTAGGATAGCTTCTTTGCCTTTATACATTCTTTTTATGTAGAATTTATTATTTTTTTCAAAAATTTTAATATCTCCATAAACTAAAGCTTTATTTTTTCTTAAAGATATAATATCTAAAATTTCTTTTATAGGTTTTTTACTAAAGTCCATAGCTCTTCTACAATCAGGATCTCCATTTCCCTCTAACATGATTTCTGTTCCATAATATATACAAGGTACACCTATGAAAAACATAAGTAAGCTTAAACTTGCCATAAATTTATTTTTATCATTTTTAACCAGTGTAATATATCGTGGAGTGTCGTGTGAATCTAATAAATTAAAATTCATTTGATTAGCTTGTGTTTTGTATCTAACTAATATACTGTTTAATCTGTTTGATAGATCTTTTTCATCTATACTTTCAAATACAAAATAATCTAGGCAAGCCTTTGTAAACGGATAATTCATGGTACTATCAAATTCATCTCCATTTAAAAATGAGCGTGTATCATGCCAATCTTCTACTATCATTACACAGTCTTCTTTTTTTGCTCTAACTTCTTTTCTATATCTTCTTAGAAAATCGTGGGATAATTCGTCTGCTACATCCATTCTAAGCCCATCAATATCATACTTTTCTATCCATGACAAAGTTGTATTTATCAGATAATCTTGTACAACTTTTTTACTTGTATTTAATTTAGGCATATGTTTGCAATCTGCAAATGTATAATAATAGTCATCTTTTTCTATGAAAAAGTCGTAGTATTTTGAATTTTTACCATTTTTCAATACATCTTGAAATATGGGATGCAAATTACTGCAATGGTTAAACACAACATCTATTACTATTCTAATTCCTAAACTATGTGCTTTTTTCACTAGGTTAGAGAATATTTCATCATTTCCAAACATTTCATCTATCATATCGTAATCCATAATATCATATTTATGGTTAGATATCGATTTAAATATAGGGGTTAAATAAAGTGCATTAACACCCAATCCATTTATATATTCTAATTTATCAGCTATACCTTGTAAATCCCCACCATAAAATGAATTTCCACAAGGTTTATCATTTATACCCATAGTGATATATTTTGTATCCTTATTATCTATACCTCTATTAAATCTTTCAACAAAAATTTGATAA
>CABURZ010000070.1 GCA_902494065.1 uncultured Sneathia sp.
TGTAGGCTTTATTTATTCTTTTTTAATTTTCTAAACTCGAGATATTTTATATATTTTTCAAAAAAAACTACGTGCAAGTTAAATATATTTTATTCATATAATATAATAAGTATAAGTTCATTTAAGAAAGGAATATTGTATGACAGAGAAAGAAAAAATGCAAAAGCAAATGCTTTATGATGCTAACAATGACAAAGATTTGTGTAATGAGAGAATAAATGCCAAAGAATTTTGTCATAAATTCAATCAACTCCTTCCATCGGATGAATCAAAACAAAAAGAACTAATGAAACAGTTGTTAGGAAAAACAAAGGGAAAATTTAGCATTGTTGCACCTTTTTGATGTGATTATGGATATAACATTGAAATAGGGGAAAATTTTTTTGCTAATCACAATACTGTTATTCTTGACGGAGATAAAGTAAAATTTGGTGATAATGTATTTGTTGCACCAAATTGTGGTTTTTATACAGCAGGACATCCCATAGATTTAAAGCTTAGAAACAAAGGATTAAAATATGCTTATCCTATTACTGTGGGCGACAATGTATGTATAGGTGCTGCAGTTCAAGTTATGCCTGGAGTTACAATTGGAAATAATGTTGTTATAGGTGCAGGAAGTGTTGTTGTTAAAGATATTCCAGATAATTCTATAGCAGTAGGTAATCCTTGTAAAGTTATTAAAAAAATTACCAAAGACTAAATTTGACAAAATTTATCTAAAGTGCTACAATTAATTGAATCTCTTCTCAGATATATACTTGCCGAATATATCTTAGATTAGATAGAAAATAAAGGAGGAAGGCAAATGAAATCAAATAAAGAACTAATTGCAGAATTTGGTAAAAATGAGCATGACACAGGATCTTCAGAAGTTCAAATAGCTATTTTAACTGAAAAGATTAACCACTTAACTGCTCACTTAAAAAATCATCCTAAAGATGTTCACTCAAGAGTTGGACTACTAAAAATGGTTGGTAAAAGAAAAAGAATGTTAACTTACATCAAGAACAAGAGAATTGATGATTATAGAGTTCTTATTGAAAAATTAGGATTAAGAAAGTAATTGATTATAGGGCAACACAGTTAAGTGTGTTGTCCTTTTTTAAATTTATATGAAGGGAGCACAAATGCGTAAAAAAGTAGATATACTTACAGGTAACATAGGTACTAATTTATTTAGATTAGCATTACCTATAGTTTTAACATCACTAATTTCAATTTTATATAATTTAACAGACATAAAGTTTATAAGCACTTATCTTGGCGATGAAGCCGTTGCAAGTGCAGCTGCTGCTACTTTTTTTCTTGTTTTAGGTTTTGCATTACTATTAATTCCTAAAAATGGTGCTCAAATACTAGTAGCTCAATCTATAGGTGCTAAACTATATAGAAACGCTAGAGCATACGCAAGAATAGCAATAATTATTACAATAATTTTTTCTATATTTACAATACTTATATGTACGATATTTACAAAAGAATTAATACACTTAGTTGGTATATCAAAACCTAGTATATTAAATATGGCCATAACTTTTTTGAGATGGTGCTCATTAGGAGTTCCTTTTCTATTTCTATCAAACACACTATCATCAATAATTAGTGCAGATGGTGACACTTTTGGTCCTTTTATCTTTAACTCTTTAGGAGTAATAATCAATATATTCCTTGATTATTTATTCTTAGGTGTACTAAAATTTGGTATATCAGGTGCTGCTATTGCTACTGTAATGTCACAAATAATTTCTTTTGTGGCACTTACGTTCTATTTTTTATCACCTAAATCAAAATTTAGAAAAATGAAATTATTTAAATTAGATTCATTTAAAATGTATATAAAATTACTTAAAATAGGTCTGCCTAGCGGTGTTAGCCAAGGAATATTTACTGCAATTGCTATAGTTTTAGCTAATATAATAGCAAGATATGATGATGAAGTTTTGGCTGTACAAAGATTAGGTGTACAATTTGAATCTTTCTCTTGGAATATCTCAGGTGGATTTTCAAGTGCAGTTGCAACATATATAGCACAAAATTATGGTGCTAAACAATTTGATAGAATAAAAAAGGTATACTATATTTCACTAAAAGGGATATCAGTTTTTTCTGTTATTATAACAATAGTGTTTATAGGATTTGCAAAGCCATTATTTAGTTCATTTTTACACAATGAAAGACTTATACACCACGGTATAAATTACCTAACTATAGTTGGAATAGCACAATTCTTCCAAAGTGTTGAAATTATTACAAATGGTGCATTTAATGGTATAGGTCATATAAATGAACCTACAATGATAGGAGTTATTGGTACTGCATCAAGAATTCCATTATCATATATTTTTGCTCCACTATTTGGAATAACTGCAATTTGGTGGGTAATTTCTGGAACTATGATAATTAAGGGAATTATTAGTTTCTTGTTATTTATGTACATTTGGAATAAA
>CABURZ010000071.1 GCA_902494065.1 uncultured Sneathia sp.
GATGTAAGATCACAAGCATATAATGGGTTAAGAAGTGAAAGCTCAAAAATTAGACGTGCTGTAGATGAAACTTACGGACAAATTCTAACCTATGATGATAAACTTATAGATGCCCTATATACTTCAAGTTGTGGAAGTAAGACCTTAGCATCTAATGAGTATTTTTATAAAGATATTCCATATTTAAAATCTGTACAAGATTTTACACAAGATAAAAAGTGGGCTAAACAATATACGTTAGATGAATTTAATGAAAAATTATCTATAAATACTTCTAGCATAGAAAAAATTGATAATTTTATCTATTTTGATGAAGAGATACTTACGGCAAGACAACTTAAAGAAAAATTAAGACTTAGAAGTCCAAGGTTTGAAATACAATTAATTGATAATGTTGTATATATTAATGGAGAAGGATATGGTCATTGCGTAGGTATGTCACAATTTGGTGCAAATTATTTAGCAAAGCAAGGTTATACATATGATAAAATTTTAAAGCACTATTATACTGGTGTAGAAATTAAAAGGATATATTAATGAAAAAAATTTTAATTGCTTTTTCTGGAGGGCCTGACTCAGTTTATCTGTATTATTATTTAAAAAATAAAGGTTATAAATTAGCTATATGTTATGTAAATCATAATTTAAGACATGATGTACAAAAAGATATAGAATTTGTAAAAAGATTTTCTAAAAACGAAAATATACCTTGTTTTATTGAAAACATACATTTATCTAATTTTAGTGAAAATCTTGCAAGAGAAAAGAGATATGAGCTATTAGAAAAATGTAGAATTAATAATAAATACGATTTAATTGCAACAGGACATAATAAAAATGATAATGTTGAAACTATAATATTTAGATTGATAAGAGGAACAGGTATAGAAGGGTTAAAAGGTATACCTAGAAAAAGATTGAATATAATAAGACCTATACTTGATATTTCTAAAGAACAAATTTTGAAATTTTTAAAAGAGCATGATATAGAGTATTTAGTAGATTATACAAATAATACTAATGATTATTCTAGAAATTTAATAAGAAATAAGATACTACCTTTGATGAGTGAAGTTAACGAAAATTATTTAGAAAATATTTCAAGATTTATTAAAATTTTAAATGAAAATAGTGAAATTAAGGAAAATATAAAAAAAGAACTTAATAAATACAAAATACCATATAGTAAAAATAAAATTGATGAAATTTATTCTATACGTAATAGCAATGGTGCTAGCATAAGATTAAATGCATCATATATTTGGTATAAAACATATAATTTTTTTGGAATTAAAAAAATTGAAAATTTTGAAAAAAAAGAAATTGAACTAAAATTGAATGAAAATGCCAATTTTAACACATACAGTATTGTATTTTCTGAGGATACTACACTTAAAAATGAACTTGAAAAAAAAGGATATAAACTATATAATGTAGGAGATATAGTGAGTATAAAAATACGTACTAGAATGAATGGTGATAGAATAGATAATATAAAGTTAAAAAAGATTTTAACTGATAGAAAAATTGATAAATTTCAAAGAGATATATTACCTGTTATTCTACACAATAATAATATTATTATACTAGCAGATATCAAAAAATCTAAAAAGTTAGATAATCTTAAAACATCAAGGTATGTTGCAATAAAGAAAGGAGAATAATGTTAGAGTATTATAACGAAAAAGATAATGATAATAAGAATGATGAGGAAGAATTATTCAGAAAAAAAGTTGAAGAGTTGAGAGGTAAAAATAAGAATAGAAGACCACCTTTAGGGAGTCCATTATTTTTTTTATTGATCCTTATAATCATATACGGAATTTATTATTTCACTACATCAACTAATTCTACTTCTGATGTACAACAAATAACATATACACAATTTGTTAATAGAATTAAGACACGTGATATACAAGAAATAGTTGAAAAAGAAGATCAATTGTATGGTAAGGTAAAAGGTTCTAAAATCGTTTATGAAACAAAAAAAATAACTAATAGATTAGGTGATGACACTACTATAATGGGACTTGTAGAAAGCAATAATATAGATGTTAAAGCTCAAAATACAGCAACTAAATCTATGTTAGTACAAATACTACTTAGTATATTGCCTATGGTAATAGTAATTTCAATATTCTTCTTTTTATCAAGAAGATTGTTTGGTGGTTCTGGTGGAGGAATGAATCCACTAAATTTTGGAAAGACAAAGTCAAAATTAAAAGAAAGACCAAATGTAAAATTTGAAGATGTTGCAGGATTAGATGAAGTAAAAGAAGAATTAAAAGAAGTTGTGCAATTTTTAAAAGATCCAAGTAAGTTTTTAAAAGCAGGGGCTAGAGTTCCTAAAGGTGTTCTTTTATTAGGAC
>CABURZ010000072.1 GCA_902494065.1 uncultured Sneathia sp.
AAATCTAATTTTTCAAATGGAGTTGGATTTTTTCTAACATCATAGTGATATGAGTTTGTATAGTACTCTTTATCTGTAACATTTTCTACTGTGCCAAATTTTTCTGTATCCATACGACAGAATCTGTCAGTTAGCGATTCACTTGGAGTTGAGTAAATACTATACCAATAATTCCCATCTTTAGTCCATTTATCTACATTTTCTTTCATATATTTCATGATATCTAATGTAAATTGTTTAGCTTCAGGATTTTTCTCCCAGTCTCCCCCATAGAAGACACTAGCTACTTCATATAGTCCAATATATCCAAGTGATAATGTCGCACGCTGTTTATCAAATAGTTGTTTAACTCTATCATCTTTTTTCAATCTCTTACCAAAAGCACCATGCATATAAAGTATAGGAGCATTTTGTGGTTTTGCTTCTCCACAACGTTTCGCTCTATAATCTAAGGCATCTTTACAAATTTCTAATCTTTCTTTGAAAATATTCCAAAATTCTTCTTTATTTCCTTCAGACTCTAACGCTATTCTTGGTAGATTTAGAGTTACTACCCCTAGGTTCATACGTCCACTTTCAACTAGTTCACCAGCTTCATTTCTCCATGCCGGTAAGAACGATCTACAACCCATAGGCGTTTTACAACTACCTGTTATTTTTACTAATGTATCATACATTAATACATCAGGATACATTCTTTGAGTAGCACATTTTAGAGCTAATTCTTTAACATCGTAGTTTGGATCAGTTGGTTTTAAATTTAAACCATCTTTTATCACAAAAATCAATTTAGGGAAGATTGCTGTTCTTTTCTCTTTTCCTAAACCTTGTATTCTCACTTTTAAAATAGCTTTTTGAATTTCTTTTTCAAATAACCCTTCACCCAGTCCAAAACCTAATGATGTAAATGGCGTTTGTCCTTGAGATGAATATAAAGTATTAATCTCATATTCTAAAGATTGCATCGCATCATAAATATCTTTTTTTGTTTTTTCTAAGGCGAATTTTTCTTGTTTATCTTCGCCATCAATCCATTCTCTTGCAGTTTTTAAGTTTTTCTCATAGTTTAACTGTGCAAAAGGAGCTAAAACTTCATCTATTCTATCTGCACTACATCCACCGTATTGACTAGAAGCTACATTAGCTATAATTTGAGCCATTTGCGCTGTTGCTGTTTGAATACTTTTCGGACTATCTACATCTGCATTACCAATTTTAAATCCTTTAGTTAACATTTCTTTAAAATCAATTAAACAGCAGTTAGTAAGTGGTTGATATGGAGAATAATCAAGGTCATGATAGTGAATATCTCCTTTTTGGTGTGCATTAGCAACGTGTGATGGCAACATTTTTAAACCGATCGCTTTTGCCACTATTCCACTTGTTAAATCTCTATGCGTATTAAATACTAAACTGTCTTTATTCGCATTTTCATTAACTACATTTTCATCACGATTAACTAATTTCTCAATCGCTATATTGATATCTAAACTATGTTCGCGTTCAATATCTCTTTTACTTCTATAGCCAACATACTCTTCATAAATAGCTTCTTCACCTGATGTTAATAAAGTATGCTCAACAATATTTTGCACTTCATATATTTTAATATTATCTTTAAATCTATTAGAAATTTCTAAAATTACTTTATCTACTATATTATCAATATTTACACTATGTTTTTCACCAAATACTTTAAATACAGCTTTTTCGATGGCCTTATAGATTTTGTCAGGGTCAAACTTTACAATGCGACCATCTCTTTTTATTACTAATAGATTTTTAATAAGCATATCTGCTTTTTTTTGTGAATACGAATAAAAACTAGCTTTTTGCATTTTCCCCCACCTCATTTATACTTCTTCCTTTAATAATATTTTTTTAACATAACTATATACTATATTATCCCAAATAAAAGCCCTTGTCTAGGGTGAATATTTCCCGGAAATTTAAAAAGGTTATAACCTGGCCTTTTGTAGCAATTGTGAATTTTTTGTGTGTTGCTGTTTCTAAGATAACATTCTTAAATCATTATTATACCAACGTTTCTATTAGTTAATTATTAAAGCTGTTTAAATTTTTTATAGCTTTTTATGTATAACAGCCATCAATAATCCTTTAAATTCACAGATTAAAAATGAAATTCAAAATGTTTCCTTCCTTATAAAAATTTTGTTCT
>CABURZ010000073.1 GCA_902494065.1 uncultured Sneathia sp.
ATTTACCAACCTTGGAATTATAAAACATTGTTAGAACCTTAAAAATAAAGAAAAGAAAGGAATGAGAAAATGAGCATAAGAAAAAAAATTTAGAAAAAGTTATACAACAATGTCAAAAAACATTAGATAGAATAGAAGAGGAATTATCGAAACCAGAACCCAAATTAACTCCTTATGATATAGAGATGAGAAATTTTGATGAGGTTCCAAGAGGTATTTTAAAGGAAGCAAAAAGACAAATAAAGATAATGATGCAGGTACTAGATAAAAATAAATATATGCCTGATTATACTTATCCTTTAATTGATAGCTATTCAATTGATACAGAATTATGTGATCTTTTATTTGAAACTAAAAGTATATATAAAAAATGTACATAAAAGTATATAATTATAATACGGAAAAAGCTAGAAAATAGAGAGAATTTTTTTAAGAAGGTTTCATAAAAAGTTAAGTAATATGATTTAGAATAAGATAATTAATTTAAAAAAAGCTATATAGATAGAACATATTTATATAGCTTTTTCTAAAAATATATAAATCAAAATAGTTTCTATGGAAGTGATTATTTCCTAAGTAGAGTAGGTTATGAAGAAAAATGGAATAGAGTAAAAAGATTAGGAGATGCTTACTATGAAAATGAGTTGATAGAAAGAAGTATAACAGAAAAGTTAGGAACAAGATTTCTAAATGGAAAAGAAATATCAGCAAAAGAATTAATGGATAATGCAGCAATAGAAGCTAAGAAAAATGGTTTAACTATTGGAAAATCATTAACAAAAGAACAAATAGTAAAACTTGATAAAGATATAGTATGGTATGAATATCAAACTGTAGATGGAATACAAGTATTAGCTCCTAAAATATATTTATCACAAAATACTTTAAAAAATCTAAATACTGATACTAGAAGTAGAATAACAGGAATAGAAAATACTTATGTAAGAACAGGAAATTTAGAAAATACAGGATTAATAGGTGGCTATGGAAATACTTATGTAGAAGCAAAAGAAGTTAATAATAGAACATTAGGTAATCAACTTGCTGAAATAAGAGGGAATAATACTACAATAATAGCTCAAAATAATATTAATAATATAGGCGCTAAAATCTCTGCTAATGAAAATCTAAATTTAGCAGCTATAAATGGAGATATAGTAAATAAGAGTACAATAGAAAAAGTAGAATTTAATAATAGCGAATTTGACAGAAGCAAATTTACTAAAATAGATTTAGTAGGAGAAATAGTATCTAATAATAACCTTAATATTCTTACTAATAACTATACAAGTGTAGGTGCTGCAACTCAAGCTAAAAATGCAAATATAAATGTTACTAATGATATCAATATCTTATCGCAAGAAACAAGTGGAGAACAAAAGTTTGGAAAAGATGATAGCCAATATAACTATTATGGTTTTGAAAAAAATATAGGTTCTGAAATTAAAGCAGAAAACTTAAATACTACTGCTAAAAATTTTAATATATCAGGTTCAGTAGTAAC